>JBBKVY010000037.1:0-65435 GCA_037968675.1 Acidimicrobiales bacterium
GCCGAGATCACTGCGTCGGCCCAGACGCTCCTCCTCGAGTTGCCGCCTCGCAAGCAGCCCCCGACGACCGTCCCGCCGAACCGGCGCGGCCACCCCATCTGACACTGGATCTTGCGGCCGTTTCCGCTGAGGGGTCGCCACAACGGCCGCACGATGTGGTGGTCAGCGGGCGGTGGAGCCGTGGCCGGCGCCGGTGAAGCCGAACAGGTGGCCGGCGACCCGTCGGATCTGGATCTCCTCGGCGCCCTCGGTGATCCGGTAGCGACGATGGTGGCGATAGATGTGCTCGAACTGCATGTGGCGCGAGTACCCCATCCCGCCGCAGGTCTGCATGGCCCGGTCGGCGGCGTCGCAGCACAGCCGGTTGCCGCGGTAGTTGCACATCGCGACCTTCTCGGAAATCTCCATGCCGTGGTCGACGTGGTCCATCTCCCACGCGGTCTGGCGGATGAGCGCTCGCAACATCGCGGCCTCGGTGTGGAGCTCGGCCAGCGGGAACTGGATGGCCTGGTTCGACGCCAGTGACTTGCCGAACACCCGGCGGTTCTTGGCGTAGTCGGCAGCAGTGTCGATGCAGTACTGCGCGGCACCGAGGGACGAGGCCGCTTGGCGAATGCGGTTCTCGTGGACGAAGAGCTGCGCCACCTGGAGACCGTTGTCGACCGGACCCAGCAGGTCGGCATCCGAGACCCGTACGTCGGCGAACGACACCCGGGCGTGATCGGTCGGCATGTTGAACGTCCAGTAGTACTCCTCGATCTGTACGCCGGGCGTGTCCATCGGGACGATGAAGCACGAGATGCCCTGCGCACTGCCGTCGTCGCCGCTCGTGCGGGCGAAGACGTAGTCATGGGTGGCGACGTGGACGCCCGTGTTCCACATCTTCTCGCCGTTGATGACCCACTCGTCCCCGTCGCGTGCGGCCGTGGTCTCCATCCACGTGGCATCGGAGCCGTGGTTCGGCTCGGTGAGCCCGAACCCGATGCGAGCTTCGCCGGCGAGCATCTTCGGGATCCACTGCTCCTGTTGCACCTCGGAGCCATACTTCTCCATCATCAGCACGGTCGGGAAGTTGCCGACGATCGACGTCTCGTTCTGGAGGTCGTTGAACAGGCCGAGGCCCTTGGCGGCGAGGTGCTCACGGATGACCGCCATGTCGAAGTTGGTGCCACCCCTGCCGCCGAAGCGCTCGGGCAGGTGATAACGAAGGAAACCGGCGTCGTCGGCCACCCCACGCATCCGACCCAGCAACGCCTCCCACTCCTCGTTCGGGAGGCCGTCGCGCTCCCAGTCGGTACGGGCGTTCTCGCGCCGGTGATCGAAGAACCGCTCGTTGTCGTCCTCCGCCTGGAGGGGTGCGATCGAGTCGTCGATGAACTGGTCGAGCTCGCCCAGGAGTGTCGTCAGGTGATCGGGAAGCCGGAAGTCCATGTCGCGCGAACGTACTGCCAGAATCGACAGATGCGCCGTGTTGCCGTCGTGCTCCTCACCCTCGTCGTCGGGCTGGCCTCGGCCACGCCGGCCGGTGCCCATGCCGAGATCCGGGAGTCGGATCCGGAGCGGGGCGGCACCGCTCCGGTCGGTACCGACGAGTTGTCGATGACGTTCATCGCCCTCGATCCCGAGGGCCCGGTCAGCATCGACATCCACGGCCCCGACGGCGAGGAACTGGTCGACGGAAAAGCCGACGTCTCGGCCCGAGACTCGGTGGTGACCGTTCCCGTCAAGCCATTGGCCGAAGGTGTCCACCGAGTCGACTGGACCGTCCTGTCCGACGACGGCGACGGGCAGTCCGCCGGGTCGTACCAGTTCACGGTCGAGCCTGCGGCCGGTACCGGCCCGGGGATCTGGCTGGTCTGGGCGTTCGCGATCGCCGTGCCCGTCTTCGTCTTCCTCCGTCCGGGGGCTCGCAGGAAAAAGAAGGCGTGACGGCACTCAGTCGGCGTCGGCGCCTCCCGTCTCCTGGTCCGCCGACTGGCCGACGACGGCGAACGACTCGTCGAGTTGCACGTCGACCTGACTGCCGTCGTCGAGGGTGACCTCGACCTCGTACTTGCTGTCCTCGTCGTCGACCTCGGTGTCGCTCACCCGACCCTCGCCGGTGTGCGCGAGTGCAGCCGCCGAAGCCTGGTCGAGCGCCTCACCGCTGATCGGCGCCTCGTTGTCGTCTCCGACGCCGCCGGCGGACGCAACGCCGACTCCGGCGCCGGTTGCCGCCACGGCTGCTGCCGCCGCTGCGGTCATGATCTTCGTGCGTCGCTGCATGGTTCCTCCTGTTGTGGATGATGACGCCACCATGGACGATCGGTCCTGAAACCGACCTGAACCGCTCATTCAGCGACTGTTCAGGATGGAGGAGCACCATGGAGACGATGGAGGTCGTCCGATGAAGGTGCTCGTCGTGGAGGACGACGTGAAGATCGCAGCGGCGGTCAAGCGTGGTCTCGAACGCGAGGCGTTCGTGGTCGACGTCGCCAACGACGGTGATGTCGGACTGTGGCAGGCGACCGAGGGCACCTACGACGTCATCGTCCTCGACCTCATGCTGCCCGGTCGCAGTGGCTTCCGGGTGTGCGCCGACCTCCGGGGGGCGGGCGACTGGACCCCGATCCTCGTGCTGACCGCGAAGGACGGGGAGTTCGACGAGGCCGAGGCACTCGACACCGGCGCCGACGACTACCTCACCAAGCCGTTCTCGTTCCCCGTGCTCGTCGCCCGGCTGCGTGCGCTCCTGCGGCGGTCAGGGACGGGCTCCGCGCCCGTGACGGAGCTCGGGCCGGTACGGATCGACGAGGGTCGCCGGCGGGTCAGCCGCGATGGCGAGGAGATCACCCTCACCGCCCGAGAGTTCGATGTGCTCGCCCACCTCGTCCGCGCCGAGGGTCGGGTACTGAGCAAGCGAGAGATCCTCGACGGCGTGTGGGAATACGACTTCGACGGCGATCCCAACATCGTCGAGGTCTACGTGGGACGGTTGCGCCGCAAGCTCGACCGCGAAGGGTTCTCGCTCATCGACACCGTGCGCGGCGCCGGCTACCGAGCGGGTTCCTGAGTCGTGCTGGCAATTCGGTCCGTCCGGTTCCGCATCACCGCGATCGCGATGGCCGTCTTCGCGATCGTCGCCATCGTCGGGGCGCTAGCGCTCGTCCGCCTCCAGGAAGACGCCTTCGGAAAGAGCCTCGAGGAGGCATCCGTCGGCTCGGCCGAGGTCTTCGACGACGCCGACGAGGCGACCGCAGCCCTGAAGGAATCTCTCAGCGTCGGGATCCCTGTCGTGTTCGCCCTGTTCGGCCTCACCGTCTGGGTGCTGGTCGGGCGAACGCTCCGGCCGGTCGAGGCGATCCGAGCCGAGGTCGCGACGTTCGGCGACGGCCGTTGGGACGGGCGGGTACCCGAACCCGGCACGGGCGACGAGATCGACCGACTCGCGATGACGATGAACGAGATGCTCGCTCGACTCGAGAGGTCGGCCGAACGTCAGCGGCGATTCGTGGGCGACGCGTCGCATGAACTGCGGAGTCCACTCACGCGGCTGCGCACCCAGATCGAGGTGGTCGGTGCCGATCCGGACGCAGACCGCGACCAGGCGCTCGACGCGACCTTGGACGAACTGGTCGAACTCTCTGCGCTCGTGGAGGATCTGCTGGTCCTGGCCGGACTCGACGACGGCCGCACGATGAACACGACCGAGGTCGACCTGGACGTGGTCGTCACCCGCGTCCTCAGCCCCTACCGCGACCGACCCGAGGTGACCATCGACGGCTCGGGGATCGCTGCCGCCCGCACGAACGGCGACGAACGACTGCTGCGGCGAGCGATGGACAATCTCGTGCGGAACGGCGTACGACACGCGACGCGGCGGGTCACCGTTGCGTCACGGGTCGACGGCGACGAGGCCGTCGTCATCGTGAGCGACGATGGACCCGGTGTCCCGCTCGCCGATCGGCGACGGATCTTCGAGCGCTTCACCCGTCTGGACCACGCTCGGGCTCGCGACGATGGTGGCGCCGGGCTCGGTCTGGCGATCTGCCACGAGGTCGTGGAGCGCCACGGCGGATCGTTGTCGGTCACCGACTCGCCCGACGGCGGCGCATGCTTCACCATCCGGCTGCCGTCGGGATGAGGTGCAGAGACCCGAACCACTATCTGACACGGCGTCAGATGCCAAGCTGGCGAACATGGCCACTCGAATCATCGTCTGGGGCACCGGCAACGTCGGACAGCTCGGACTCCACACCGTCATCGCCCGCCCCGACTTCGAGTTGGCGGGGGTCGTCGTCTCGTCCCCCGCCAAGGTCGGCGTCGACGCCGGCGAGCTGATCGGCCTCGACCCTGTCGGCATCGCCTGCACCGACGACGTCGAGCCCCTCCTCGAGCAGGCGGATGTCTGCGCCTACTTCGCCAGTGCCGACATCCGGCCGGCCGAGGCCGCCGCCGACATGGCGCGCTGCCTCGAGGCGGGACTCGACGTGGTCTCCACCTCGATCGTTCCATTGCTCTACCCACCCGCTGCCGACCAGGGGATGGTCGACATGCTGGATCGGGCGTGCAAGGCCGGGAACACCTCGATGTTCACCAATGGCGTCGACCCTGGCTGGGCCAACGACCTGCTGCCGCTGATGCTCGCCGGCACGTGCGAGCGCATCGACAGCATCCGGATGATGGAGGTCGTCAACTACGCCACGTACAACGCCGCCAGCGTCCTGTTCGACACCATGGGCTTCGGCAAGCCGATGGACGAGACACCGATGCTCCTGCTGCCAGGCATCCTCACGCATGCGTGGGGCCCCGTCGTACGAGTGGTGGCCGCAGGGCTCGGCATCGAGCTCGACGATCTCGAGGAGTGGCACGAGCGCGTTCCGGCGACGCGCGACATCGAGGTCGATGCCGGCACCGTGGCCGAGGGCACTGCCGGTGCGCTCCGGTTCGAGGTCCGCGGGATGGTCGACGGGAAGGCCCGCGTCATCCTCGAACACGTCACACGACTGGCCGACGAGCAGATGCCCGAGTGGCCACAGCCAACCGGATCCGGGTGCTATCGCGTGATCATCGAAGGCAACCCGTCGATGACCGTCGACGTCGCCGCCCACGGTGAAGACGGCGACCACAACACCGGCAACCTGGTGTCGACGGTCGGACGCGTGCTCAATGCGATCCCGGCGGTCCAGGAGGCTGGACCCGGCCTCCTGTCGGTGCTCGACCTCCCGTTGCAGACAGGAACGGGCACCATGTTCCGGTGACCGCCGTTGAACCACCGGACTACTCCCGTACCGACACCGTCGGCCTCGACGCCGACGACACCCTGTGGCATTCGGAGAACCGGTTCCACGAAGCGCATCAACGCTTCCACGACCTGCTCTCGTCCCACATCGACGTGTCCTTCGACGACCTCGAAGCCCGGATGCTCGAGACCGAGACCCGGAACCTCCGGCTGTTCGGCTACGGGGCGAAGGGATTCACGCTCTCGTTGATCGAGACCGCGATCGAGATCACCGACGGCGCGATCCCCGCCGCCGACATCGCCACGATCGTCACCTTCGGCAAGGACATGCTCGAGCATCCGGTCGAACTGTTGCCCGACGTCGAGGCGACGATCGGTCGACTCGACCACGCCGGCTACCGCCTGCTGTTGATCACCAAGGGCGATCTCTGGCACCAGGAGTCGAAGATCGCGGCCTCCGGCATCGCCGAGCGGTTCGACGCCGTGGAGATCGTCTCGGAGAAGGATCCGGCCACCTACCGCGCCGTGCTCGAACGCCACGACGTCGAGGCCGCCGGGTTCTGCATGGTCGGGAACAGCGTCCGGTCTGACGTCCTCCCGCTCCTCGAACTCGGCGCGACGGCGATGCACGTGCCCTACGAGTTCCTGTGGGCCCACGAGGCGGTCGCCGACGCCGACGCCGATCCACGATTCCTCACCCTCGGCTCGATCGCCGACGTGCCGGACGCGCTCGCGCCGCCCTGAGCCGTCGAAGCGAATGCGGCCCCGGCTCGGTGGGTAGGGACACGACCATGCCTGACAGTCGCGTTCTCGACCACCTGCCCATCGGCACGCTCGCCGAGCACGTGGCGATCGGCGGTCTGCGAGCGCTCCACGCGGCTCGGTCGACCGACCCCGCCGTCATCATCGGACTGGTGACCGAGGCCGGGCTGCGCGGACGCGGCGGTGCCGGGTTCCCGACCGGCGTGAAGTGGCAGACGGTGTCGGACAACGCCGCCAGCAGCCCGATCGCCCCGACGGTCGTCGTCAACGCTGCCGAAGGAGAACCGGGCACGTTCGGCGACCGAGCCATCCTGGCGACCAACCCGTATCGCGTGGTCGAGGGCGCGCTCATCGCCGCGCACGCCATCGGCGCGGCGTCGGTCGTCGTGACCACGAAAGACCGGTTCGCCGAGCAGGTCGAACGGCTGACGGCTGCCCGGGACGAGTTCGTCGAGTCGGGTCTCCTCGACGGCGTCGACATCGAGATCGTCACCGGCCCGTCGCACTACCTCCTCGGCGAGGAGACCGCATTGCTCGAGGTCACCTCTGGTCGTCCTCCCTTCCCACGTATCGCGCCGCCGTTCCGACACGGCGCGACCGAGGTCGTCGGCGACGACGCCGGCGCCTCGGGCGCGAGCCAGGTGCAACTGGCCGGAGGCGAGGGCGACGCACCACCCACACTGGTCAACAACGTCGAGACCCTCGCCCAGGTCCCGGGGATCGTCCAGAACGGGGCGCGCTGGTTCCGGATGCTGGGCACCGAAGAATCCCCCGGCACCAGCGTCTTCACCGTCTCCGGCGACACTGAGCGATCCGGTGTGGGCGAATTCGCGCTCGGGACGCCCGTGCGGGACATCATCGGTGAACTCGGTGGCGACGTCGCCGACGGCGAGATCGCCTTCGTCCTCTCCGGCATCGCCAACGGCGTTCTAACCGCAGACCAGCTCGACACCCCGGCCACGTACGAGGCCATGGACCAGGCCGGGTCGGGGCTCGGTACTGGCGGTTTCCTCGTGTTCTCGACGACGTCCGACCCGATCGCGGTCGCCCACGGCGTGTCGCGCTTCCTCGCCGTCGAGTCGTGCGGTCAGTGCACGCCGTGCAAGCAGGACGGACTCGACGTGGCCGACAAGCTCGGTTCCCTCCGTCGTGGCGACGCCACCGCCGACGATGTCGACGCCATCCGGCCGATGCTCGCACGGGTGCCCGAGGGTGCTCGCTGCGACCTCGCTCGGCAGCACGAACGCGTGGTCGCCAGCATCCTCGATCACTGCGCCGACCTGTCGGTCGAGCACGCCGCCGACTCGCTCACCCGAGAACCGATGCTCATCGCACCGATCACCGGATTCGACGACGACGGCAACGCCGAGATCGATGAGGAGCACCGCACCAAGCAGCCGGACTGGTCCCACGACGAGCGCTGGAGCGGCAAGTCACCCGCCGATCGCTTCGACGTCGCCGTCAGCATCTCCTGATCGATGGGTCGGACACGAACTGTGGCTGGATAGGTTCCCTGGAATGTCCGGGCAGGCGGCCATCCGACTCGTGGGGCTCACCAAGCAGTACCCGGGTGCCGACCGTCCCGCGGTCGACCATCTCGATCTCGAGATGCCGGCCGGTGAGATCGTCGCCCTCGTCGGCCCGTCGGGCTGCGGCAAAACGACGACACTGAAGATGCTCAACCGGCTGATCGAGCCGACGTCGGGAACCATCGAGATCGACGGACGACCGGTCAACGAGCTGCCGGTGCACGAGCTGCGCCGTGGCATCGGGTACGTGATCCAGCACACCGGACTGTTCCCCCACAAGACCGTGGGCGCCAACATCGGCACCGTGCCCCGCCTCCTCGGCTGGGACAAGGACCGTATCCGCGGCCGGGTCGACGAGCTGGGCGAGCTGGTCGGTCTCGAGCCCGAGATGCTCCGGCGCTACCCGGGTGCGCTGTCCGGCGGCCAGCAACAGCGCGTCGGCGTCGCCCGCGCCCTCGCCGCCGACCCACCGATCCTCCTCATGGACGAGCCGTACAGCGCCGTCGACCCCATCGTCCGTGCCCGCCTCCAGGACGAGCTGCTCGACCTGCAACGCAATGTCCACAAGACGATCGTGCTCGTCACCCACGACGTCGACGAGGCGATCAAGCTCGGCGATCGGGTCGTGATCCTCAACGTCGGCGGTCGGCTCGAACAGGTCGCGCCCCCGGCGGAACTGCTCGCGAGCCCGGCGTCCGACTTCGTCGCCGACTTCCTCGGCGAGGACCGGGGACTCAAACGGCTCGCGCTGTTGTCGGTCAGCGAGATCGTCCCCGGCGACGGGCCCATCGCCGAGGTCGGCGACGGCGCCGAGATCGCGCGGGCGGCGATGGACGAGCACCACGTCGACTGGTTCGGTGTCTGCCGAAACGAGCGCATGCTCGGCTGGCTCTGGCGCCACGAGTTGAACGGGACGGTCACCGACACCGACGTGAGGCCATTCCGGTCCGTCGTCCGGCCGACGAACACGCTCCGAACCGCGCTCGACGGGATCGTGAACTCGTCGACCAACGTCGCCATCGTGGAAGACGAGGGTGGCCGGTACCGCGGCATGGTTCGGATCGAGGAGATCAGCGAAGGCATGCGGGCATGATCGACGACGACAACGAGCGAGCGGGCGCGTGAGCACAGAGCCGCTCATCCGCTGGGACTGGATCCCCGACCACTGGGACGACATCCGGGAGGCGACGTTCGAGCACCTCCAGCTGACAGGGTCATCGGTCGCGATCGGCTTCGTCATCGCGATGGCCATGGCGGTGATCTCGATCCGTTGGCGATTCCTCTATGCACCGCTCGCGGCTGTCTCCGGCGCCCTCTACGCCATCCCGAGCCTCGCCCTGTTCGCCCTCCTCGTCCCCTTCACCGGCCTCGGCTACCGGTCGGCCCAGATCGCCCTCGTCAGCTACACCCTGCTGATCCTGCTGCGGAACATCGTCGCCGGCATCGACGGCGTCCCGCAGTCGGTGAAGGACGCCGCTGACGGCATGGGCTACGAGCCCTGGCGACGCTTCATCGCCGTCGACCTCCGACTCGCCACGCCGACGATCGTCGGAGGCCTGCGAATCGCCACCGTCACGATCATCGGACTGGTGACCGTGGCGGCCTTGGTCGGGAGCGGCGGGTACGGCACCTTCATCGACGACGGGCTGAGTCGAGACTTCCCGACCCCGATCGTCGTCGGCGCCGGCCTCTCCATCGCCATGGCCGTGGTGTTCGACGTGTTGTTCGTGCTCCTCCAACGAATCCTCACGCCGTGGACCCGCGTCCAGACCGCGCAGGAGGCCTGACGTGCTCCAAGAGGCACTCGACTACCTGACCGACGCCGACTCGTGGTGGGGACGGAACGGTCTCGTCAACCTGTTGTGGAACCACGTGCGACTCTCGGTGTTCACCGTCGTCGTCGCCGTGGTTGCGACCATCCCTCCCGCGCTGTGGTTCGGACATCGACGACGGGGAGGCGATGTCGCAGTCACCATCGTCAACCTGAGTCGGGCGGTGCCGACGTTCGCGATCATCGCCCTCGTCTTCCCGTTCTCGCTGCGTTACGGATTCGGGCTCGGCTTCTGGCCGACGTTCGTTGCGTTGTTCTTCCTCGCCCTGCCACCGATCTTCGTCAACGTGTACCTCGGTGTGAGCGAGATCGACCGCGATGTGGTCGAGGCGGCTCGGGCCATGGGCATGCGCGAGCGAGAGGTGCTGCTCGATGTCGAACTCCCTGCGGCGATGCCCCTCATCGCCACCGGCGTACGCATCTCCGCCGTCCAGGTCGTCGCCACCACCACATTGGGCGCACTGGTCGGATTCCGCTGCCTCGGTTCGCCGATCCTGCAAGGACTCTCGACGCGCGACTACGGCAAGGTGATCGTCGCCGCCACCATCGTCGCCGTCCTGTCGCTGCTCACCGAGGCCTTCTTCGCCCTGCTCGCCCGCCGCCTCACACCGTGGGCGCGTTCCGACGTCGCCGCCGCCCGGGTGCAGACGTCGGGTGCCGGCGCCGGCAGCGAGTTCGCCGTCTGATCCCCGAAATTCCCCTGTGAAAGGAATCCCCATGAAGACCCGCAAACTCCTGATCGCCCTGGTGGCGATCCTCGCCGTCTTCGCCGCAGCGTGTGGCGACGACGACGATCCCGTCGCGTCCACCGGAGGTGACGGCGGCTCCGACGTCTCCGACCCCTCGGACGGTCCGGCGATCAAGATCGGCGCGCAGGACTTCGGCGAGTCCGCCATCCTCGCCGAGATCTACGGACAGGTCCTCACCGATCACGGCTACGAAGTCGAACAGGTCGGTGTCGGCGGTTTCCGCGACGTGCTGCTCGGCGCCTTCGACAGCGGTGATGTGAACCTGAGCGCCGAGTACGCCGCGTCGATGCTCGAGTTCCTCAACGACTCCGCGGGCGAGGCAACCGGTGACGCCGACGAGACCGTGGGCCTCCTGCAGACCCAGCTCGACGACCTCGGTCTCGTCGCGACCGAACCGGCCCCTGCCGTCGACACCAACGCCTTCGTGGTCACCGAGGAGACGTCGGACTCGGAGGGCTACACCAAGATCTCCGACCTGCCGGCCGACGGTGCCGGCATCGAGCTCGGCGCGCCGCAGGACTGCGAGACGAACCCGTTCTGCCTGGTCGGGCTCATGGACGTGTACGACATCGACCTCTCGGCCGGGTTCACCCCGCTCGAGTCCGGTCTCGTGGCCGATGCCCTCGCGGATGGCGGCGACGTCAACGTCGGCGTCCTGTTCTCCACCAGCGGTCGCATCGCCGACGAGGGCTGGGTCCTGCTCGAGGACGACATGGGGATGCTCGCCGCCGACAACATCACGCCGGTGATCTCCGACGAGCTGGCCGATGCCTACGGCGACGCCCTCACGTCGCTGCTCGACGACATCAGCGCCGCCATCGACACCGACACGCTCACCGAGCTCAACAAGCGGTTCGACATCGACAAGGAGGACGCCTCCGACATCGCCGCCGACTTCATCTCCGAGGCCGGCCTGTAACCCAACCCCTCCCGTTCTGGTGAGCGAACGACACCACCACATGGCGCGATCGCTCACCAGAACACCGGATCCTCCGTTCTGGTGAGCGGACGACACCACCACATGGCACGTTCGCTCGCCAGAACCGGGGGGTCGTAGAGTCTTCTGTTCCCTCTTTCGGGGGTACGTACCGGCTCGGAGACTCCTGTGGCAACCCGCGATGACCTACGAAACGTGGCGATCGTCGCCCACGTCGACCACGGCAAGACGACGCTCGTCGACAAGATGCTGTGGCAATCCGGCGCGTTCCGAGAGAACCAGTCGGTCGACGACCGGGTCATGGACTCGATGGACCTCGAGAAGGAGAAGGGGATCACGATCCTGGCCAAGAACACGGCCATCCCCTACCGGACCATCGCGGGCGAAGACGTCAAGATCAACATCGTCGACACCCCCGGTCACGCCGACTTCGGCGGCGAGGTCGAGCGAGCGCTGAGCATGGTCGACGGCATCCTCCTGCTCGTCGACGCCAGCGAGGGCCCGCTCCCCCAGACCCGGTTCGTGCTCCGCAAGGCACTCCAGGCCCGCCTGCCCGTCATCCTCGTGGTCAACAAGGTCGACCGCGCCGATTCGCGCATCGACGAGGTCGTCCACGAGGTGGAGGAGCTGTTCCTCGACCTCGACGCCGACGAACACCAGATCGACTTCCCGATCGTCTTCGCCGTCGCCCGTGACGGACGCTCGACCATGGACCGGCCCGAGAACGGCGCATCGCTCGGCGACGACGACACCCTCGTGCCTCTCCTCGAGCTGCTGGTCGAGCACATCCCGGCGCCGGAGTTCGACGAGGACATGCCGCTGCAGGCACTGGTCACCAACCTCGACTCGTCGCCCTACCTCGGCCGCCTCGCCATGTGCCGTGTCCGCAACGGCGAGATCCGCAAGGGTCAGAACGTCATGTGGTGCAAGGCCGACGGCACCCAGCAGCGAGTGAAGATCGGCGATCTGTTCATCACCGAGAACCTCGACCGGGTGCCGGCCGAGAGCGCCGGCCCGGGCGAGATCATCGCCATCGCCGGCATCGACGACATCACCATCGGTGAGACCTTGGCCGACACCGAGGATCCCCACCCCCTCCCGGTCATCACCATCGACGAGCCGAGCCTGTCGATGACCGTCGGCATCAACACGTCCCCGCTCGCCGGCAAGGACGGTTCGAAAATGACCGCCCGGCTGGTCAAGGCACGCCTCGACGCCGAGCTGGTCGGCAACGTGTCGATCCGGGTCCTGCCGACGGAGCGTCCCGACACCTGGGAGGTGCAGGGTCGTGGCGAGCTCCAGTTGGCCGTGCTCGTCGAGATGATGCGGCGCGAAGGCTTCGAGCTCACGGTCGGAAAGCCGCAGGTGCTCACCCAGGAGATCGACGGCAAGGTCCATGAGCCCGTCGATCGGGTCACCGTCGATCTCCCCGAGGACTACCTCGGTGTGGTGTCCCAGCTCCTCGCGGTCCGCAAGGGTCGGATGGAACAGATCGTCAACCACGGCACCGGTTGGGTCCGCCTCGACTACCTCGTGCCCGCCCGTGGACTCATCGGCTTCCGGACCGAGCTGCTCACCGAGACCCGGGGCACCGCGCTCATCCACCACGTCTTCGAGCGGATGGAGCCGTGGGCGGGCGAGATCCGCGCACGTCGCAACGGTTCGCTGGTGGCCGATCGCACCGGCGAGACCCGGGGCTACTCGCTCTTGGCGTTGCAGGATCGCGGTCAGCTGTTCGTCGGGCCCGGTGTCGACGTCTACGAGGGCATGATCATCGGTGAGAACGCCCGGACCGAGGACATGGACGTCAACCCGACCAAGGAGAAGAAGCAGACGAACGTGCGAGCGTCGGCGGCCGACAACTTCGAGAAGCTGATCCCCGCGACGCTGCTCTCGCTCGAGCAGGCGCTGGAACACATCGCCGACGACGAATGCGCCGAGGTCACGCCCTCGCACGTCCGACTCCGCAAGATCGAGCTCGACCAGACGACACGAGCACGCGCCTCGAAGCGAGCTCGGACGGCGGCAGGCGGCGAGAGCTGATCAGCGCCTGACGGCGGTCACGTGCCGACGCCCAGGGCCGACAGCACTGCGCCGACGAGGACGACCGTGAGGAGCGCCAGCCCGACGGCGATGAAGCGGCGGTCGCGCTCCTGCCACCACCGGAAGACGAGCCACGCGACTCGCACGAGTGGTGCTGCCGTGACGGCACCGACAGCCGCTGTTGCCACCGCGATGCCCGCCTCGCCGGGGAGGACGGCCCCCACGACACCGATCACCATGACCACACGGGTCAACCAGATGAGCACCGGCGCCTGGATCCGACCTCGGATCGTGCTGACCGCACCCTCGGGGATCGGTGTGCGCAGGCCGGTCATGAGGCTCGCGTCACGAGGAGCACGGCGATCACCAGCAGCAGCGCGCTCAAGAGGCGACGGGTGATGGCTGGCGGGAGTCTGGACTGCAGGGCCGCGCCGGTCATACCACCGAGGAGGCTCGTGCTCACGATCAGCGACGCGGTCTCGACGTCGACCCGACCCTGGATCGCGTAGATCACCAGGGCGGCCGCCGCCGTCACTCCGACCGTGAACGTGGTCGTCGCCGACGCGACCCGCGACGGAACCTGCATCAACTCGGCCATGGCCGGTGTCTTGATGAATCCGCCCGACATGCCGGCACTCCCTGCGACCAATCCGGCGATCGCCATGAACGCGAGTCCCGCACCGAGGCGCGTGGGCCGATACGGCACGATCTCGTGGTCCGCCAGCCGGTAGCTGCCGGCGATCGCGCCGACCCGTTCACCCACGTCGGCGTCGATGCAGTCGGGGTCGGGCAGGTTGCGGAGGCCCTTGCGTCCGACACCGGCGATCGCAGCCACGGCGGCAACTGAGGCCAGCAGGTAGGTGAGGAAGGTCTCGCTCAGGTACGCGGAGACGATGGCCCCGATCACCGCACCGGTCGACGCCACCAGCTCGATCGTGACCCCCAGCCGATGATTCACCGTGCGTTCGACGAGTTGGCGCGGCGCTGCGGCGACCGATGACGCTGCGACCATGACGAGTCCGAGTGGCGCCGCTTCGGCCGGCGCCATCCCGGTGACCACGAGGAGGGGCACGAGCAGGATCGCACCGCCGAGCCCGCCCAGCGATCCGAGCATCGCTGCACCGAAGGCCAGGAGCGCCGGCCCGAGAACGTCCACCGAGTCAGCTGATCCGATCGATGTGGCGATTCACGATGTTCTCGAGGAACTCCTGCCGGCCGCTTCCCGGCGCGCCGCCGAGATCGTCGCCCGAGACCAGCTCGTCGAGGTCGACGAGTGAGCGCCGGCCGCCCATGATCGAACGTCCGAGTTCCCCGTCCCACCGCGCGTAGCGCGTGTCCACCGCCTGCTGGAGGTCGCCCGATTCGTGCAGTGACGCCGCGGCCAGCAGGCTCCGGGCCAGGGTGTCCATGCCGCCGACATGGCCGTGGAACAGATCGGCGGGGTCGGTCGATTGCCGGCGCAGCTTGGTGTCGAAGTTGAACCCCCCGGTGCCGAGGCCTCCGGCCCGCAGGATCTCGTACATGGCGAGCGTCATCTCCTCGACCGAGTTGGGGTACTGGTCGGTGTCCCACCCGTTCTGCGGATCGCCCCGGTTGCCATCGACCGAACCGAGAACGCCCAAGGCGATCGCCGTGGCGACCTCGTGATGGAACGAGTGACCCGCCAGGGTCCCGTGGTTGACCTCGAGGTTGACCTTGATCTCGCCGAGGAGTCCATGGCGATCGAGGAAACCTGCGACGGTCGCGGCGTCGAAGTCGTACTGGTGCTTGGTCGGCTCGGCCGGCTTGGGCTCGATCAGCAGGGTGCCCGAGAACCCGATCGCATGCTTGTGCTCGACCACGAGATGCAGGAACCGTGCCAGCTGTGCCTCCTCCCGACGGAGGTCGGTGTTGAGCAGCGTCTCGTACCCCTCCCGACCACCCCACAGCACGTAGTTCTCCCCGTCGAGCCGGTGCGTCGCGTCCAGGACATGGCGGACCTGCGCGGCAGCGTGGGCGAAGACCTCGGGATCGGGTGAGGTCGCGGCGCCGGCCATGTAGCGAGGGTGACCGAACAGGTTGGCCGTACCCCACAG
This sequence comes from Acidimicrobiales bacterium, assembly GCA_037968675.1. GTDB lineage: Bacteria > Actinomycetota > Acidimicrobiia > Acidimicrobiales > Salinilacustritrichaceae > Salinilacustrithrix. Next base: position 15,148 of record JBBKVY010000037.1, read on the forward strand.
CAGGCGCATTCCGGTGTCGGACATCCGTGTGCCCATCTCGTCGACGATCGTGTCGAGGTTGGTACACGTCTCGCGGAAGGAACCACCGACCGGTGCCACGTCGCGGTCGTGGAAGCAGAAGAACGGTGCGCCGAGTTTGGTGAAGAACTCGAACGCAACGTCGAGCTTCTGTCGCGCCGCCTCCATCGGGTCGAGGGCGGCGTCGTGCCACGGACGGGCGAAGGTTCCCTCGCCGAAGACATCGCTCCCGAGCCAGACGAAGTTGTGCCAGTAGCAGACGGCCATCCGGAGGTGGTCGGCCATGGACTTGCCGGCCACCACACGCTCGGCGTCGTACCAGCGGAATGCGAGGGGATCATCGCTCGACGGACCGGCGAACCGGACCTCCTCGACTTCGTCGAAGTACGTACGCACGACGGCGACCCTAGGACGTAGCGTCGGCGAGCAACACGCCACCGATCCACGAGGAGACGCAGGTGCTCGTCGGAACACCGACCGAGATAAAGAACGCCGAGAAGCGGGTCGGCCTCACGCCGGCGAGTGTGCGCGAGCTGGTCGCGCACGGCCACGGTGTCCTCATGCAGACCGGCGCCGGACTCGGCGTGGGAGCGACCGACGACGACTACCGAGCCGCCGGTGCCGAACTCGTCGACCGCGCCGCCGAGGTGTTCGAGAAGGCCGACATGGTGGTCAAGGTCAAGGAGCCTCAGCCGGTCGAGCAGTCCATGCTGCGCCCGGGGCAGGTCCTGTTCACGTACCTGCACCTCGCCCCGGACCCGGCGCAGACACGAGGACTCCTCGACTCGGGTGCGACCTGTATCGCCTACGAGACGGTGACCGACGCGTTCGGGCGGCTGCCGCTGCTGGCGCCCATGTCACAGGTCGCGGGCCGCATGTCGGTGCAGGCCGGCGCCCATGCGCTCGAGAGCGCCCAGGGCGGCGCGGGAGTCCTGCTCGGCGGCGTTCCCGGCGTGCACTCCGGCGAGGTGGTGGTGATCGGTGGCGGCGTCGTCGGCGAGAACGCGATCGAGATGGCCGTCGGCCTGGGCGCCGCGGTCACCGTGGTCGATCGCAACCTCGATGTCCTGGCCCACCTCGGCGCACGATTCGGGCCGTCGCTCGAGACGATGTACTCGACGCGGACCGCCATCGAACAGCTCGTCGCGACCGCCGACCTCGTGGTCGGCGGCGTCCTGGTCAAGGGCGACCGGGCGCCGAAGCTGGTCACGGAGGACATGGTTCGATCGATGAGGCCCGGGTCGGTGCTGGTCGACGTCGCGATCGACCAGGGCGGGTGCTTCCAGACCTCTCGACCGACCACCCATGCCGACCCGACCTACGTCCTCCACGATGTCGTCCACTACTGCGTGACCAACATGCCCGGTGCCGTTCCCCGGACGTCGACGCACGCATTGAACAACGCGACGTTGCCCTTCGTGCTCGCGCTCGCCGACCTCGGCGTCCGGGCAGCGGTCGAGGCAGACCCGCACCTCCGCAACGGATGCAACGTGATCGCCGGGCAGGTGACCGAAGCGGCGGTGGCGGACGCGCTCGGCTACGAGTGCCACGAGCCGCTGCGCGTGCTGTGAGCGCCACCAGCCTGTCGGCCGGCATCGTCACCGACGAACCCGGCGAACTGCTCTCGTTCTACGCCATCGGGCTGGGATTCGAGGTGGAATCGACGACCGAGTTCCCGCAGGGAACGGTTCACCGGCTGCGTCGCGACGAGGCGCGCTGCAAGCTCTACACCCCGAGCGCCGGGGCCGTGCGACCCCCGAGACCAGAACCGTGGTTTCGTGATGCCGGCTTCGCCTACGCCGCGCTGCATGTCGACGATGTGTCCGCGGTCGCCGCGAAGGCCGAGGGCGCTGGAGCGACGGTGCTGACCGCTCCCACGTCGCACCGTCCCGGTGCGGTGTACGCCCTGATTGCCGACCCACAGGGAAACGTCTGGGAGCTGCTCCAGGACGGCTGACGGTCAGCGTCGTGCCGCCTCGGCCAACTCGACCGGTCCCGACGCCGGATAGCCGCCGGCGTCTCGGATCGCGACCGACCAGCGGGCGAGGATGTCGACGAGCTCGGGAAGGTCGTCGCCCAGTGCCCGGACGATCGGTGCGCAGGCGCGATCGGTCGACACCTCGACGGCCTCGCGGGCGCGACTCCCCTCGTCGGTCAGCGCCTCCCCAGCCAGCAACGCACGGTCTTCCAGCGCGGCGGACGCGACCTCGTAGTCGGCATCGTCCCACCCGCGCGTGCGTGAGTACGACCGGGTCGGAAGACCCCAGTACAGCTCGGTGAGCATGCCGATCTCACAGGCGTCGAACGATGCTGCGGTCCACGCCGCGACGTGAGCGTCGCCCCGGTACTCCCGGAGCATGTCGGCCAGTCGCCACGCCGCGCCGAGCTGGTCGTCCGGAACTGCCTGCGATCGGAGACCGGCGAACAACGGCTTCCCGGCCGGCTCGAGATCGTCGGTCGCACGTCGTAGCAGATCGACCGCTCGCGCGAGCCCGTCGGGCGTCTGGCCCAGGATCCGCGCCAGCTGTTCGACCGCGCCATCGGTCCTGGCCGATTCGATCGTCACCGCGTCGGTGGTCGCCCACCCCGCAGCCACCGACGGAACGACGATGGCGGGCTTGAACACCCCGAAGGCTGCGGCGACGACCTCGCCCGGGACCTGGCCCATCACCGATCCCCGACTCGTGAAGTAGGCGGCGATCTCGGGCATCTGGACCCCACCGACCTCGCCGCTGCTGGGACCGAACCCCAGGGCCGCGTAGCCACGGTGGCACTCCGGTGAGAAGTACACCTGGCCGGCGAACGGCTCGAGCGCTGCGGCGAGGGAACGGGCAGGATCGATGGGCATCGACGCCTCCGGATGGTTCGGTGTCAGGGTCGTTCGGTGTCAGGGTCGAAGTGACGCCGGTACTGGTCGACCGTACGCCGTGACATGCGTCTCGTTCTCCGATCGTCGGCGCTGGGTAGGGACTCCGGCGTCAACAGATCCACAACGAACGAGGAGAACAGACATGGCCGATGACGGAGCGAAGCAGGGCGTGAAGGGTGCAGTCGAAGGCGTCAAGGGCAAGGTCAAGGAGGCAGCCGGCGTCGTGACCGGAAACGACGATCTCGAGCGAGAGGGCGAGGCCCAGCAGGAGAAGGCCTCCGCGCAGGGAGAGGTCGCCAAGAAGGAAGCTGCAGCCGAGAAGGCACGGGCCGAGGCCGAGGTCAAAGAAGCCGAGCAGAAGTCACACCAGTAGCACTACTCGCTGGTGGGCCCGGTGAAGTCGGGGTCGCGCTTCTCCATGAGGGAAGCGCGACCCTCCACCGGGTCCGGACCGCTGAATCCGAGGAACTCGTACGCCAGGCTGGCGTCGAGAACCGCGGCCTGTTGGCGGTACCAGTGATTGAGCGTGTGCTTGGTCCATCGGATCGCCTGCTGCGCTCCCTCCGTGAGCTGGACGGCGACGGCCATCGCCCGGTCCTGCACGTCTTCGTCGTCGACGCAGATCGAGACGAGACCGATGCGCTCGGCCTCCTCCCCGGTGAGTGGATCGCAGGTGAGCAACAGGTACTTGGCCTTGGCCATGCCGCACAGCAGCGGCCAGCAGATCGCCGCGTGGTCCCCCGCCGTGACACCCAGTCGGGTGTGCCCGTCGATGATGCGGGCGTTCGTCCCCACCACGGAGACGTCGGCGAGGATGCCCGCCACCAGACCGGCGCCGACGGCAGGCCCGTGGATCGCCGAGACCACGGGCTTCGAGCAGTTGATGACGTTGAAGACGAGGTCGCGAGCCTCGCGCATCACGCGGAGCCTGGACCCGTACTCACCCATGAGCTCGTCGAGCAGCTCGAACGAGCCGCCGGACGAGAACCCTGCGCCCGCGCCACGGAGTAGCGCGACCCGCGTCTCGGGGTCGCGGTCGACGGTCAACCAGATGTCGGCAAGTTCCCGATGGACGGCCGGGCTGACCGAGTTGAGACCCGGCGCGTCCATCGTGATCCGGAGTACGCCAGCGGCGGGCCGATCGACCACGAGGCCGGGGAAGGCTTCGTAGCCCTCGGCCACACTCACTGCGCGAGGATCCGGTTGATCCACGTGCAGATGTCAGCCGTGACCTCGTCGCGGTTGACCTCATTGAGGACCTCGTGACGCGCGTTGGGGTAGTAGTGCGCCGTCACGTCGAGACCAACAGCCCGGTACGATGCCTCGAGTTGGCGGACGTTGACGGCACCGTTCGACACCGGGTCGGCCTCGCCGGTCACGAACAGGACCGGCGTTCCGTCGGCGATCGACGCGACGGCGTCCGGCTGGCCCGCGGTGTGCACCAGGTCGAGCAGTCCGGCAACGAATGCTGCGGTGACGGGATTGCCGTCGCCGCACATCGGGTCGGCGATGTACTTGTCGACCTCGGCGTCGTCGCGGCTGAGCCAGTCGTAGGGAGTCCTCGCCGGCTCGAACGGCTCGTTGAACGCTCCGAGCGCGTCGAGTGGCTCGTCGCCGGCACCGGACTCGACGATGGCCTGCATGCCCTCCACCATCGCGCCCAACTCGTCACTCGGACCTGACGTGCCCGACAGGATGAAGCCGGCGTGGTCGTGGTGTCGCTGCACGTATGCCTGGAGGAACATCGACCCCATCGAATGACCGAAGATGATCATCGGTCGATCACCGAGGTCTGCCACCGCCTGCTCCTGCACCGAGCGGACAGCCCCGAGCACGCCGTCGAAGCCACCGGGTCCCGTCTTGCCCGCGCCGGTGATCGCCGACGTGCGACCGAATCCACGATGGTCGGGCGCGTAGACGGCGAAGCCCTCGTCGACGAGGGCCTCTGCGAAGCGGGCGTAGCGACCCGAGTGTTCCGACATCCCGTGGAGCACGAGCACGATCGCCCGAGGGGGGTCCTCCGGGATCCATCGGCGGTAGAAGATCTCGACGTCGTGGGCGTCGTTGAGTGTCGTCTCTTCGAGAGTCATGATGTTCGCTTTCGTGGGCCGGTCGGCCATCGTGGCACGACCACGCCGTGTGCGCACTCCACGCGCGAGATCCCCACCAACGACCGAAACGCCCAGACCGGCGGCGACGAGCCGCTGACCTGAGCGTCGAAAATGGCACCCCGTACGGGATTCGAACCCGTGCTGCCAGCGTGAGAGGCTGGTGTCCTAGGCCGCTAGACGAACGGGGCAGGGAGCAGGCGATGCTACCGCCGTTCCGTTGTCCGCGGCCAAACCTTCTGCAGGATGGCGATGCGCATCCACGAACGACCGGCGGTCGCGCCGACGAGCCGAGATCTCCTCACGCCCGTCTGGAGTTCCGGGGGGAGGACTCGAACCCCCAATGACTGGACCAGAACCAGCTGTGTTGCCTATTACACCACCCCGGAAAGGTGAACGGAGCACGCTATCCGACGGGCAGGTCGGGCACCGAAAGCGATAGCTGGTCGTCCAGATTCACCAGCCGACGGAACCCGATGACCCGTCCGACGGCGACGGCGACCGTCTCCTTGGCCATGGCCCGGGACGCGCCACCGAAGGAGAGTCCTGGGTCGACCGGCGAGACCTGTGCGTCGAGGCCGAGCTCATCCGCGATCTCGTCCAGGCGGTAGGCGTGGTAGTCGTCGGAGACCAGCACGGCGCTGCGCATGCCGCGCTCCCGGAGCTCTCGCGTGGCCGCCGCGAGCTGCTCCCACGTGTTCGACCCCTGCTCCTCTCGCAGGATCCGCTCCTCGGGGATGCCGGCGTCCCGCAGGTACCGAAAGCTCGCTGCCGCCTCGGTAAAGCGGTCGCCGGGTTGCTTTCCCCCGGTCACCACGACGGTCGTGGCCACGCCGGCCTCGTAGAGCTCGATCGCGTGCTCGAGCCGGCCGGCGAGCACGGGAGAGGGGGTGCCGTCGTACTGCGCTGCGCCCAACACGATGATGGCCTGGGCAGGGTCCTGATGCGCCTGATTGCTGGCGTTGAACACCTGCACGAAGGTGACGAACACGTAGATCGCCAGTACGCCGAAGCAGAACACGCCCACCCGGAGCAGCACCCGTAGGAGACGACGCAGGGTCACGGGAGGTCGGCGAGGGCAGTGCGCATGCGCTCGAGCGTGGCCTCCCGACCCAACACCTCGAGCGACTCGAACAACGGCGGGCCGACGGTCCGTCCGGTGACTGCGACGCGAATCGGCGCCTGGGCCTTGCCGAGCTTCAGACCCTGCTCCTCACCCAGCGCCAGGAGGCATGCGTGGAGCGACTCGGCATCCCAGTCGACCGAGGCGAAGGCGTCGATCGCTGCGGTGAGCATGGCTCTGGCCGAGTCGGCGGTGTTCACCATCACCTTGGCCCACGACGCGTCATCGCGAACGGGTTCGGCGAGGTGGAGGAAGTCGACCATCGGCTCCGCGTCGGGTAGGAGCCGGACACGCTGCTGCAGTGCCGGCGCCAGCCGACGGATCGGCTCGAGTGTGGCGTCGGGCTCCGTGAGGAACGGGACGGTGCGTTCGACGAACTCGTCGATCGAGAGTGCCCGCACGTACTCGGCGTTGAAGTGTTCGAGCTTCTTCTCGTCGAAGAATGCCGGTGCCGGATTCACGTCCTCGAGTCGGAACCGATCGATGATCTCGGTCATCGGCCGGATCTCCAGGTCGTCCTTCGGCCCCCACCCGAGCAGCGCCAGATAGTTCATCATCGCCTCGGGCAGGTAGCCGCGGTCTGCGAACTCGCCCACGGCCACCGAGTCGCGACGCTTCGAGAGCTTCTTGCGACTCTCGTTCACCAGCAGCGGGAGGTGTGCGATGACCTCGGGACGGCCGAGATCGAGCGCATCTCGGACGAGGAGGTACTTGGGTGTGCCGTTCACGTGGTCCTCGCCGCGGACCACGTGGGTGATCGCCATCGTGGCATCGTCCACGGCGTTGGAGAGCAAGAACACCGGGAGACCGTTGGAACGCAGGAGGACGAAGTCCTCGATGGTGGCGTTGTCGAACGTGACGGGGCCGCGGACGACGTCGGTGAACTCTGTCGTTCCGTGGTCCGGCGCCCGGAACCGGAGCGCCGTTCCCTCGCCCTCGGCGACCCCACGCTCGCGGCAGAAGCCGTCGTAGCCCGACGCACCCTTGTCGGAGCGGCGGGCGTCGACATCGCCTGGGGTGCAGTCACACCAGTAGGCGCGGCTGGCGTCCAGCAACGACCGGGCGGCGTCGGCGTGTTGATCGAGGTTGTCGGCCTGGTAGACGACGTCGCCGTCCCAGTCGAGGCCGAGCCACCGCATCGAGTCGAGGATGTTGTCCGTGAGCTCAGGTCGGTTGCGCTCGCGGTCGGTGTCCTCGACCCGCAGCAGGAACTCGCCGCCGGTACGCCGGGCGACGAGCCAGTTGAACAGCGCGGCACGAGCACCGCCCACGTGCAGGTATCCCGTGGGCGAAGGCGCGAAGCGGAGACGGGGGGAGGCGGACACCGTCCCGAGAGTATCGGCGAGGCGCCCTGCCTCCGGTGTCACGACGAAGCGGCGGACTGCCCGCTCGACACCCCGAGTCGGTCGAGGATCATCGGTGCGATCTCGGTCGTCGAGACGGAGCTGCGGGTGCGATCGACGGGTGCGGACCGGGTTGGGTCGTACGTGAGGAGGATGCCCTCGGGAACGTGGTACCCCGTGCTCGCGACCTCGTCCTCGATCTCGATGATCTCGAGTCCGAGTTGTTCGGGGCGCCGCACCGCGCCCTCGACGGTGACCTCACCGATGGCATCGTCGGCATGGCCGAACTCCATCGACACGAAGCCGTGCGCCTCCTCCGACCAGTCAAGTTCGCGTCCACCGATCCGAAGGCTGCGGAGGCGGTTGCGCAACGCGTCGAGCGCTGCCGGGTCGGCGATCTGCACGTTCACCTGGGGGTCCATCGCCGGGCGTCGCTCGACTGCCGCAGGGTCGAGTCCCGCATCGGCGACGAACGCCGCTACGTCGCGCAGGTAGAGCTGGCGTCCAACCGGGGTCCCCTGCGCGGCCTGTTGCCCCATCGACGAGACCACCAGCAGGATCGCGCCCGTCGCGTCGCAGTGACGGCGCAGGCGGGCCAGCATCCGGTCGGCGTGGGCCATGGCCTCGGCCAGCTCACCCGACCAGGTCGCGATCCAGGCGTCGTCGAAGCCGAACGTCGCCTGGTCGTAGTCGTCGGGGAACGTCGCCGCCCAGTACCGGTGCATCGCCGACGCGACATGGTTCGTGAAGAACGCCGCCGCGTCGGGGGTCGTCGACCTGAGCTGACCGACGAACAGGTCGAATGCGAGCACCGACTGGTAGGAGCGACGCCTGACCCGGGTGTTCGGGCGACGCCGCTCGTCGACCAACTGGCCGAGCAGGCGCCGCACGGTTTCCGGCCGGAGGCCGAGGCGTGGCGCTCGCAGGAGAAATCGTCGTGCCGCAGCCAGGTCGATCGAGGTGGACACGTTGCGGGCCGATGCCCTGGCCATCGAGAGGTTGAAGGCCTGGAACGGCTCGAGCGCGGCCGGATGGGTCTCCGCCGACGGGGCAAAGGTGTCGGGGACGTAGAACGAGTACCGATCGACGTCGTCGGGGAGCTCGTTGGTGTGCAGGAGACCGAACACGCCGACCCGCCGACCGGCGGCCACCGCGTGCGTCCACCACGGCGGGGCCACCTCGTCGGCGAACGACGTGTCCTGCCCGAAGTGCCCGATGCCGTGCACGGTGTTGGGGACGCCTCGGTGCACCGTCGGCCAGGTGACCCAGGGCGACAGGTGACCTTCATCAGGACTCGTCGACGTCCACTGCGACGACGCGTCGACGAGTCGGGCGATCGCCGACTCCGGGTTGTCGGCCACCCACCAGTCGAGGATCCGCCAGGGAACCTCGTTGAGCTCGAACACGACGACCGGCGGCACGGTCCGCCAGCCTACGGCCACGACCTGGCAGCCTGGATCCGTGCAGGAGTCACCGGACGCCACCGCCGACGACGAGACCACGATCGTCGTCACGAGCCCGGCGTCGGCGCCCCCGTTGCAGGTGTGGGATGTGCTCGTGTCGCAGACCGCGTCCTGGTGGGGAGCGCCCTATCTCGGCCTCGACGGCGGCAGCATGCGGATGGAGCCCGAGCTCGGCGGGCGCGTCTACTGCGGCGGTGACCCGGACGTCGGTGACCTTCACGGGACGATCCGGGCCTTCGATCCACCCGAGCGCCTCGAGATCGGCGGTGTCCTCGTTCCGGGCGCCTACGCCGGACACATCACCATCACGGTCGACAGGACCAACCTCGGATCCGAGATCCGCGTCGAACAGACAGCGCGAGGCCGCATCCAAGCCAGCATCGAGGAACGAATGGCCCACGGCTGGACCACGATGCTCCACACCCTGACCGACCTCGCCGACGCCTGATCCGTCGGGCCGGCGGCGCGTGCTCAGTCGTCCAGGAGGATCTGGTCGCGCCAGTCGGCTTCGTACCGCGCTGACACCTGATCCGGCGTCTGGCGCAGTACGTCGGGCTCGACCATGTCGGCGATGTGGCGCAGCTCGGCGTAGTGATGGAAGTGGCCCACCTCTTCGAACAGCTCGGTCCGCAGGCGGGCGAGCGCAGGATCGACCGCGGGGTCGAGGAACCCGAAGAGCGTGGCGCCGATCCGCAGATCGTGGATCACCGGCGCGCGACCGAGCAGCGAGGCGCGCTTGAGCCCCACGGCCACGATGCCGGCCAGCGCATCGCGTGCGTGCTCACCCTCGGTGAGCGCCAGGTCGGGTTCGACGATACCGGCGAGCTTGAGGGCGTAGCCCTGATCGGGCCCCTGGCTACCGAGGCGAGGGCCCGACGGCTGGCGCCGGGAGCCGGCGAAGTCCGCCGGCCGATCGACCGTCCAGCTCTCGGGGCGGCGTGGCGGCGACGCGTACGCCCGGACCGGGTCGTTGGGCGTCGTGGGAACGTGCTCGGGCGCTGCCATCGTGCGCCGATCGTACCCACCCCGTTCTGGTGTGCGAAGACGTCACCTGGTGGTCTCGATGTCCGACCAGAACGGTGTCAGGGGGTGTGGTGGAGGAGGCCGAAGCGGATGCCGTCGGTGAGGGCCATCCACGACGCCTCGATGACGTTCTCGGAGACGCCGACCGTGAACCACGAGTCGTCGCCGTTGGACGACTCGATCAGCACCCGCGTCACCGCCTCGGTGCCGACGGCGGTGTCGAGCACACGAACCCGATAGTCGACCAGGTGGATGTCGTTGAGCGTCGGGAAGTGCCCGTTGAGCGCGGTCCGGAGTGCGGAGTCGAGGGCGTTGACCGGACCATTGCCCTCGCCGACCGCGATGCGCCGGTCGTCGCCGATCCACAGTTTGACCGTCGCCTCGTTGGTGAGCTCGATCTCGGTGCCGGGCGCGACCTCGCCCTCACGGTGATACGACGAGACCCGGTAGGACTCCACGCGGAAGTCGTCGGGAACCCAGCCGGTCGCCCGCCGCATCAGCAGTTCGAGCGATGCGTCCGCGGCCTCGAACACGTAGCCACGCGCCTCGAGGTCGTTGACGCGCTGGGCGATCTCGGCCGACGCCTTGGCGTCGAGGGCAACGCCGAACTCCTCCGCCTTCATCTGCATCCCCGCTCGACCGCCGAGGTCGCTGACGAGCACGCGGGTGTGGTTGCCGATGAGGACCGGGGCGACGTGCTCGTACGACGCGTTGCCCGCCTTGCCGAGCGCCGAGGTGTGCAGCCCGCCCTTGTGGGCGAAGGCCGACGCGCCCACGTAGGGATCGGCCGAGTGCGGTGGGAGGTTGACCAGTTCGCTCACATGACGCGACACCGCGGTGAGACGGGCGATGTTGCCCTCGGGAAGGCACGGGATGCCCATCTTCAGTTCGAGGTTCGGGATGCACGTCATCAGGTTGGCGTTGCCGGTTCGTTCGCCGTAACCGTTGACCGTGCCCTGGAGGTGCGTGGCACCTCCGACGACCGCAGCGATCGAGTTCGCGACCGCACAGCCGGTGTCGTTCTGGGTGTGGATACCGACCTGCACGTCCTCACCGAAGTGCGCGACGACCTCGCCGGTGATGCGCTGCACCTCGTGTGGGAGCGAACCGCCGTTCGTGTCACACAGCACGATGCACTCGGCGCCCTCGATGACTGCCGCCTCGAGGACACGGAGGACGAACTCGGGGTTCGCCTTGTACCCGTCGAAGCAGTGCTCGGCGTCGAAGAACACCCGCATGTCGGCGCTGCGCAGGAACCGCACCGAGTCCTGGACCATCGCTACGCCCTCGTCGAGGGTCGTCCCCAGCGCCTCCGTCACGTGGAAGTCCCACGACTTGCCCACGATGCACGCGGTCGACGTGCCGGCCTCGACCAGCGCCCGCAGCGTCGGGTCGTCGTCCGACCGTCCGGCAGGCCTGCGGGTCGAGCCGAACGCGACGAGGTCGGCCGTCGACAAGGCCAGCTGGTCGGGCGCCCGCTTGAAGAACTCCGCATCCTTCGGGTTCGCCTGCGGGTACCCACCCTCGATCCAACGCACACCCAGATGATCGAGCTGTTCGGCGATGCGCAGCTTGTCGTCGACCGACAGCGAGATCCCCTCGAACTGCGCGCCGTCGCGCAGGGTGGTGTCGAAGATGTCGACCGTTCGCCCGGTCCCTATCGACACAGCTCCACCCAGTCCTTGTGCTGGGGCAGCTCACCCCGCACGCACTTCGCGTAGGCATCGGCGATGGCGGCGGTGGCCTCGCCCGGACACGGGATGGGTCGGTCGTCGACACTGTTCACCGCGGAGACCTCGGCAGCGGTGCCGCAGACGAACATCTCGTCGGCGATGTAGAGGTCGGAACGCGCGATGTCGCCCACCACGACCTCGTGGCCGAGCTCACCTGCGAGCGTCGTCACCGTGTCCTGCGTGATGCCCTGGAGCGCACCGGACGACAACGGCGGTGTGATGAAGCGTCCGTTGCGGGCCACGAAGATGTTCTCGCCGGTGCACTCGGAGACCAAGCCCGTCTTGTTGAGCATGATCGCCTCCTCGTACCCGGCCTTCAGCGCCTCGACCTTGGCCAACGACGAATTGACGTAGTTGCCCGTGGTCTTCGACGCCGGCGGCATGGTGTTGTGGTCGTGCCGGGTCCACGACGAGATCTTCATACGCACACCCTTGGTGACCGCGTCGTCGCCCAGGTAGGCGCCCCACGGCCAGCACGCGATGGCCACATCGACCGTGCACGGGAGGGTGTTGAGTCCCATCTCGCCGTAGCCGTAATAGGCGATCGGTCGGATGTAGCACGACGGCAGTCCGGACTCACGGACGACCAGCTTCGTCGCCTCGATCAGCTCGTCGACCGAATAGGGCAGGTCCATCATCAGGATCTTCGCCGAGTCGTGGAGCCGCTCGATGTGTTCGGTCAGGCGGAAGATGCCGGGGCCGTCGCTGGTCTCGTAGGCCCGGATGCCCTCGAACACGCCCATCCCGTAGTGGAGGGAGTGGGTGAGCACGTGGATCTGTGCGGCGTTCCAGTCGACGAGCTCGCCGTTCATCCAGATCTTCTCGGTCGGTTCGAACGGCATGGCTAGTTCTCCGTGTTCGTGCGCAGTCGGGCGGCGATCGCGTCGCCGATCTCGGTGGTCGAGCCCTCGGGCGCATCCTCGCATGCCGCCCGGATGTGCGCTCCGACATCGGTGTCGCCGAGGAAGTCGAGCATCATCGCGGCCGAGAGGATGGCGGCGACCGGATTGGCCGCGTTCTGACCGGCGATGTCGGGTGCCGAGCCATGAACCGGTTCGAACATCGAGGGCGCGGTGCGGTCGGGGTTCAGGTTGGCGCTGGCCGCCCGCCCGATGCCACCGGCCACGGCGCCGCCGAGGTCGGTCAAGATGTCGCCGAAGAGGTTGTCGGTGACGATGACCGAGTACTGCTGCGGGTTTGTGACGAAGTGGATGCAGGCAGCGTCGATGTGCTGATAGTTCGTCTCCACGTCGGGGTACTCGGAAGCGACGATGTCGAACGTCCGTTGCCAGAGGTCGCCTGCGAACGTGAGGACATTGGTCTTGTGAACCAGCGTCAGGTGCTTGCGATCACGACCCTGTGCGAGATCGAAGGCGTAGCGGATGCACCGTTCGGCACCCTTGCGAGTGTTGACCGATCCCTGCGTGGCGACCTCGAACTCGGTCCCCTTCCGGAGGAATCCGCCCTCGCCGGCGTAGGCCCCCTCGGTGTTCTCTCGGATGACCGTGAAGTCGATGTCATCGGCTGCCAGGAGGAACGGGCGCTGGTTGATGTACTGGTCGAACTCGAAGCGCATCTTGAGGATGATCCCGCGCTCGATCACGCCACCGGGCACCTCACCGGTCGCGCCGCCCACCGCGCCGAAGTAGATGGCGTCATGGCTCCGCAGCTCAGCCATCGTCTCGTCCGTCAAGACCTCCCCGTCCCGCTTCCACCGCTGAGCACCCATCTCGAACTCGGTGGTCTCGAACTCGACCCCGGCGGCGCGCATGACCTTGAGGCCCTCGGCCACGACGTCGGGTCCGATGTAGTCGCCGCCGACGACGGCGATCTTGTGCGTCATGTGCTTGCTCCCTGGCCCAGTCGTACTGAGCGGATGACGACGAAACCGCCCACCAGAGGCGGACGGTCGGAACAGCGCACACCCGGAGGTGCGCGCTACGGAATGATGACGGTGGCGACGAGGCGTAGGAGGCTCGAGACCGGCTTCACGGCTCCCAATGCAACCGTGTCGACGTGCCGACGTCAACTTCGACGGGCGAGCCGGTCCCGGTAGCCTCGCACGATGGCTGATCAGAAGCAGACCCCTGCGCTCACTGACGAGCTGCCCGACAAAGACGTCCACGAGCTGACCCAGGCCGCGTACGACCGCCTGAAGGCCGAGTACGACGAACTGACGACGGTCAAGAAGATCGACATCGCCCGAAAGATCGAGGCCGCCCGCGAGTTGGGTGACCTGTCCGAGAACGGCGACTACCACGCAGCCAAGGAGGAGCAGGGAAAGATGGCGGGCCGCATCTCGCACATCTTCTCCATCCTCGAGAACCATGTGATCGTCGAGGTCGGCGGGTCGACCGAGGTCCGCGTCGGCTCCGTCGTCGAGATCCGCTACGAGGGCGAGGCCGAGACCGAACGGTTCCTCGTCGGATCGATCGAGGAACGGTCGGACGACCTCGAGGTGATCAGTCCGGGCTCGGCGCTCGGCGCGTCCCTGATGGGCAAGAAGGTGGGTGAACCGGTCACCTACGAGACGCCCACCGGCGCCGAACTCACCATCGAGCTCGTCGGCATCGAGTAGGCCAGGGGTGGCGACCACCTGGGAGCCGCGTCTCCCTCCCGGCCGAGCGGTCGAGCTCCCTGGGCGAGGCACGACGTTCGTCCGTGAGCTCCCCGGTCCGCACCACAGCGCACCCACGGTGCTGCTCCTCCACGGGTGGACGGTCAACGCCGACCTCAACTGGTTCGTGTCGTACCGACCGCTGGCAGAGCGGTTCCGTGTGGTGGCGATCGACCACCGCGGACACGGCCGCGGCATCCGGACGCGTCGCCGCTTCCGACTCGCCGACTGCGCCGACGACGTGGCGGCACTGTGCGAGGTACTGGAACTCGACAGGATCATCGTGGCCGGCTACTCGATGGGCGGCCCCGTCGCCATGCTCACCTGGCACCGGCACCGCGACCTGGTCGACGGACTCGTCCTGTGCGCGACTGCGCCGATCTTCCGACGGTCGGGCATGGGCAGGATCGCAGGCAGCGCGTTTCCCGTGATGGCCGGTCTCGGACGCCTGACACCACCCCGCGCCCGTCAGGCCGTCGCCGGTCGGCTGCTCGGGCAGGGACTCGAGGACGATCAGTTCGGCACGTGGGCCCGGACCCAGATCGGCCTCGGCGACCCGGTTGCCGTGGCCGAGGCAGGCGCCGCGCTCGGGCGCTTCGACAACCGATCGTGGCTCGGCGACATCGACGTACCGACGGTCGTCGTCCGCACCACGCACGACCTGGCGGTCCCCCCGGCCCGGCAGTCCACCCTCGTCGACTCGATCCCAGGGGCTGCGGCGATCGACGTCGAAGCCGATCACGGGGGTTGCATCACCGCGGCGGACCGCTTCGTTCCCGCACTCGTCCGCGGGTGTGCATCCGTGGCCCATGCATCGGAGGCCGGCGATTCCACGAGGTGAACCGGATGCGGGGCATCGCCACCGAAGGGCAGTACGTCGGGTTGCGGTCTCGGTACTCTTCGGCACGTTCCATCGGCGCGGGCCGATTCCCCTGTCACAACGAAAGGAACCACAATGGTTCTCGCAGACCTCGGGCTCGGCGAAGTTCTCTGGAGCTTGCTCGTCATCTTCGTGATGATCTCCTACTTCATGATGCTGTTCAGCGTCGTGGTCGACATCTTCGGCAACCACGAGATGCCGGGAGGCACCAAGGCACTGTGGTGCGTGGCCCTGTTGTTCTTCCCACTGATCTCGATGCTGATCTACCTCGTCGCCAACGGTGAGGGAATGGCGAAGCGGAGCATCGCCCAGGCACAGGCCAACGAGTCCGCGGCGAAGGACTACATCCGCGACGCCGCCGGCGGAACGCCGGCCGACGACATCGCGAAGGCGAAGGATCTCCACGACAAGGGCATCATCAACGACGCCGAGTTCGACCAGCTCAAACAGAAGGCCCTGAGCTGACCCGATCGTCGGCACCGGACATGGATCCTGCGCCGACGCTCAGCGCGAGCCTCTTCGCCAGCGATCGCCACGCGCCCCGACGGCGGCGTCCGAGCCACGCGTTCCAACTCGTCCGCGGCGCGCTCGCCTTTGCCGTCGCGATCACCTATCGGCTGCTCGGTCGCTACCTCCCCCCGGTCCTCGGGTTCTTCTCGCTCCGGTCGCTCAAGCGCGAGAGCTACCTCTGATGCGAAGCGTCGTCCGCTCGTTCGTCGATCGTGCGATCGGTCGCCTGGCCCAGGTCCTGGTCCTCGCGTTCCATCGCCGGGTCGACGTCGTGCATCGAGACCGACTGCATACCGAGGGTCCGACACTGATCGTCGCCAACCACGGCAACGGATTCGTCGATCCCGCCGTCGTCGCATCAGCGCTCCGGCGGGTTCCGCGTTTCCTGGCCAAGTCGACCCTCTGGGACGTCGTCGTGTCGCGGCCGTTCCTGGCCCTGGCCGGCGTCATCCCGGTCTACCGGCGCGTCGACGGCGACACCGCGGGGAACGCGTCGACGTTCCGGGCGGTGCACGACGTCCTCGCGGCCGGCGGCACGGTGGCGATCTTCCCCGAGGGGACGTCGTCGGACCGACCGTCACTCGAGAAGGTCCGCACCGGCGCTGCCCGGATGGCTCTCGGTGCGCTGGACGAGACAGACGACATCACGATCCTTCCGATCGGTCTCAGCTTCGAGAGCCATGTCGACGTCCGTCCCGCAGTCGCGGTCTTCGTCGGCGAACCGATCTCGGTCGATGGATGGCGTCGCGAGAGCGGTCGAACCGACGCCGGCGAAGAGGACCACGATGCGGTCGACGCCCTCACCGAACGCATCCGTGGGAGCCTCGCCGCTGTCTCTCCCGACTTCGAGTCCCTCGACGAACGCCTCATCCTGCGCGCCGCGGCGGAGGTCACCGCCAGGGACGCGGGCACGCGGCTCGAGCCGACATTCGGCACGGTCGAGCTGCTGGCTCGGCGACTGGCTGCGGCACCGGGACCGGCACGGGCGTCGGTCGTCGCCTGCTACCGCGACTACGCCACGCGCCTGGCACTCATCGGACTACGCGACGGCGACCTCGACAAGCGGAATCAGATCCGGCGACTGGCACTCCCCGCCGTGTCGGCGGCTCTGCTGTTCATCGCCGGTCCGCTGCTCCTCACCCTGGTGGTGATCCACCTGCCGGCCATCGCCGTCGTGTTCGCGGCATCCGGCGCAGCCCGGAATCCCGTCAACAAGGGCACGACGCGTCTGCTCGTCGGGCTCGTCGCCGGCCTGGTGACCTGGGGTGTGACGGGCGCCGCGCTCGCCGACGGCGCGTGGGCCTGGGCGACGGCGTTGGCTGTCGCGGTCGGCGGCGTTGCCGCGCTGGCCACGATCGCACCGTTGTACACACTGCTGCGGCGGCTGATCGGACGAGTCCGGACGTTCAGTCGGCGACAGCTGGCCGAGGACAGTCGCGACGACCGCGACACGCTGGTCCGGACCGTCACGGCTGTCGGAGGGCCGCCGATCGAAGGTCTCCACTGACCCGTCTGCTTGCCGGGCTGCGCCGACATCGGTACGGTGCGGCGACCTGTGACGTTGGTCACAGAATCTCGGACCAAGGAGACATACCCATGCGTGCCCGAACCCGTTCGATCGCCGTGGTCGTCGCCCTCCTCGCGAGCCTCCTCGCGGGGATCGCCACCTCGACACCCGCCGCTGCGGCCACGAAGGATCCGGTGATCATCGTTGCCGGCACCTTCTCTCCTGCGTTCGCCAACGAGCCCCTGGCCACACGTCTGCGGGCCGACGGCTACCAGACGTACATCTTCGAACTGCCGACGCTCGGCACCCAAGACATCGACCTGACGGCGGCTGCCCTCGACGGCTACGCCGACGGTGTGCGGGCCCAGACCGGTGCGGCCAAGGTCGACCTCGTGGGCCACTCCCAGGGTGGCCTCGTCGCCCGCTCCTACGTGAAGGACTTCGGTGGTGCGTCGGAGGTCGACAGCCTGATCACCCTCGGCGCGCCGAACAAGGGGACCTACCTCGCCAACCTCGGAACATTCCTCGGCCTCGGCGATTGCCTGAGCGTCGTCGCCTGTCAGCAGATGTCGATCGGCTCGTCGTACCTGAACGCGCTCAATGCCGGCGACGACACCATCGGCGCGGTCCGGTACACGACGATCCGCACGGCGTACGACGAGCTGGTGCGGCCGGTGAACAACGCGACGCTGAACGACGGCGCCGTCAACGTCCGGGTCCAGGACCGTTGCTGGGGCCGATTCGTGGGCCATGTCGGACTCATCCTCGACGGCGCGGTGTACAGCGGCGTCCGTCAGGCGCTCGAGGGCCGGACCTCGATCCGGCTCAACTGCTGGGCCTGGTGATCACCGGAGTCCGGCTGCGCGGGCGATGCGGTCTGCGGCGCGGACCACGTCGGGGCCGAACGTTGCCCCGGGACGACGCGTCAGCCGCTCGATCGGGCCGCTGACGCTCACCGCGGCCTCGGGCCGGCCGTCGACGACCACAGGAGCCGAGACCGACGCCACGCCCGATGCCCGTTCGGCCACGGACGCCACCCAGCCGTCGCGGCCGGTCTCGCCCCGGAGCACTCGTCCGGCCGACCCGAGGTCGAGGGGCAGTCGTGCCCCGACGCTGACGATGGTCCGCAACTCCTGGACCGAGTCGACTGCGGCCACGCACAGGCGTTCGCCCGCGTCCTCGACATAGAGCTGCGCCGATTCACCGGTGGTCCGCTGGAGCTCATCGAGGACGGGGCGAGCCGCGAGCGCGAGCGGATGGGATTCGACGGCGGCTCGGCCGAGGCCGACGAGCGCGAGACCAAGGGCGTACCGACCGTCACCATCGCGTCGCAGCAGGCCGTGAGCCTCGAGCCCGGCGGCGACGCGATGCGCCGTGGCGCGGCTCATGCCGGTCCGGTCTGCCAGGTCGGCGGGTCTGAGGCGATCGGCGGCGACGACGCGGAGAACGTCCACCGCCTTGTCGAGCACGCCGATCCCGCTTACAGTGTTCATGGGTTGGGAACTGTATCCCACATGTTGAGACTGTCAACGGAGAGACCGCGATGGGCAAGACACTGAGCGAGAAGCTCTGGGACCGCCACCTGGTGCACGCCGGCGAGGACGGCGACCTCCTGTTCATCGACCTCCATCTGATCCACGAGGTCACCTCCCCGCAGGCGTTCGACGGGCTGCGACTCAACGACCGCACGGTGCGCCGACCCGACCTCACCCTGGCGACGGCCGATCACAACGTGCCGACGGCCGACATCGATCAGCCCGTGGCCGACCCCGTCAGCGCAAAGCAGTTGCAGACGCTCGAGGCCAACTGTGCGGAGTTCGGCATCACCCACTACGGCCTCGGCGACCCGAATCAGGGGATCGTCCACGTCATCGGCCCCGAGCAGGGCTACACCCAACCGGGCATGACCGTGGTCTGTGGTGACTCGCACACGTCGACCCACGGCGCGTTCGGCGCCATCGCCTTCGGCATCGGCACATCGGAGGTCGAGCACGTCCTCGCGACGCAGACACTCCCCCAGAGCCGTCCCGGCACCATGGCCGTCACGGTCGAGGGCGACGTGCAGCCGGGGGTGACCGCCAAGGACATCGTCCTCGCCATCCTGGGACGCCTGGGTACCGGTGGTGGCATCGGCTCGATGATCGAGTACCGCGGCTCGGCGATCCGCGCCCTCTCGATGGAGGGCCGGATGACCGTCTGCAACATGTCGATCGAGGCCGGCGCCAAGGCCGGGCTCATCGCCCCCGACCAGACGACCTTCGACTACGTCGAGGGTCGGGCGAACGCCCCCGCCGGTGCCCAGTGGGATGCGGCGGTCGCCGACTGGCAGACGCTGTTCACCGACGACGACGTCACGTTCGACACCGACGTCGTCATCGACGCCGCCACCATCGAACCCCACGTGTCCTGGGGCACCAACCCGGGTCAGGTCGCGCCGATCTCGGCGAGCGTCCCCGATCCGTCGGGCTTCGCCGAGGCGGCCGAACGCGACGCCGCCGAGCGCGCCCTCGAGTACATGGGCCTCACCGCGGGCACGCCGCTGCGCTCGGTCGACGTCGACACCGTGTTCATCGGTTCGTGCACCAACTCGCGCATCGAGGACCTCCGAGCAGCCGCCGCCGTGGCCGAGGGACGAACCGTGACCATCCCACGCGCCATGGTCGTGCCCGGCAGCTTCGCGGTGAAGAACCAGGCCGAGGCCGAGGGTCTGCACGAGATCTTCCGCGCCGCCGGCTTCGACTGGCGCGAACCCGGCTGTTCGATGTGTCTGGCCATGAACCCCGACAAGCTCGCCCCGGGCGAGCGCTGCGCCAGCACCAGCAACCGCAACTTCGAGGGCCGTCAGGGGCGGGGTGGTCGGACGCACCTCGTGTCTCCCGCCGTCGCCGCCGCCACCGCGATCGCCGGCCACTTCGCCACCCCATCCGACCTCACATGAGATCTTGCGGCCGTTGTGGCGACCCCACAACGGAAACGGCCGCAAGATCCTGAACTCTGGAGCACGCACGCCATGCGAGCAGTCCGCACCATCGAAGGCACCGCCGTTCCTCTGGACCGGTCCGACGTCGACACCGACCAGATCATCCCGTCCGACTGGCTCAAGCGGGTCGAACGAACCGGTTTCGAGAAGGGCCTCTTCTCGGAGTGGAAGGACGACCCTGCGTTCGTCCTCAACCAGGAGCAGTACCAGGGCGCCAACGTCCTGATCGGCGGGCCCAACTTCGGTACTGGCTCGTCTCGCGAGCACGCGGTGTGGGCCATTCAGCAGGCCGGTTTCGAGGCCGTGATCTCGCCGCGATTCGGCGACATCTTCCGCAACAACTGCACCAAGAACGGACTCGTGCCGGTCCAGGTGTCGGCCGAGATCGGCGAGCAACTCCTGCGGGCGGTCGAGTCCGACCCGACCCTCGTGTTCCAGATCGACGTCGCGTCGCGGACGCTGCAGGCCGGCGATGTCGAGTGCGAGTTCCCACTCGACGACTCGACGCAGCACCGGTTCCTGGAAGGCCTCGATGACATCGGTCTCACCCTCGCGTTCGGGGACGAGATCACGTCGTTCGAGGCGCGCCGGCCTTCGCACCTGCCGACCGTCGCCCGCTGAACATCAGTCGGTGACGTCCAGCACGCCGGCCGTGACCGACGATGGCGGGAAGTAGTGGTTGCCCTCGACGACGATCGTCTCGTCGCTCTCGGCGATGACCTCACCCGTGTAGATCGCGCGCACGGATTCTCCTCGAGTCGAAAACAGGAACGGCCCCCGTGGACACCACGGGGCGGTTCCGATGTTCCGCTCAGCTCACTTGGGCGGCATCCGGATGCCGCCGTCGACCCGCACGACGTGCGCGTTCATGTAGCTGTTGGTGAGCAGCTCGTGGGCCATCGACGCGAACTCGTCGGACGTGCCGAGGCGCTTCGGGAACAGGACGCTCTGACCGAGGTTGGCCTTGAACGCCTCGGAGGCCTCGCCCTCGCCGTAGATCGGCGTGTCGATCAGACCGGGGGCGATGCAGTTGACCCGGATGCCAGCAGCGCTGAGGTCACGGGCAACGGGGAGCGTCATGCCGACGACGCCGCCCTTGGACGACGAGTAGGCGGCCTGGCCGATCTGGCCGTCGAACGCAGCGACCGAGGTGACGGTCACGATCGAACCCTTGCCGCCGTCGTCGTCAGCGTCGTTGAGGCTCATCGCCGAGGCGCCGAGGCGGACGCAGTTGAAGGTGCCCACGAGGTTGACCTCGATGACCTTCTTGTAGATGTTCAGGTCATGCGCCGACTCGTACTGACCGTCCCGGCCGATGGTGCGGGTGGCGAAGCCGATGCCGGCGGCGGTGACCATGGTGCGAAGCGGACCCATCTCCTTGGCCGCCTCGACCGCAGCGATGACCTGGTCGGGATCGGCGACATCGGCGTGGACGAAGACGCCACCGATGTCCTTGGCGACGGCCTCACCCTTCTCGTCGTTCATGTCGACGACGACGACGTGCTGACCCTTGGAGGCGAGCAGGCGGGCGGTGGCCTCGCCGAGGCCACTGGCCCCGCCGGTGATGACAGATGAAGAACCGGTGATTTCCATGTCCGGAGACTATTGACTGGTCGGTCAAGGCGACCAACCGATGCAGCGACGCCATTGTTCGGTGGCAGCCCCGCCCAGGAACATGTTCGACCAAGCGGGACCGCCATTCCCCCGAGCACGAAATATCGACCACTACGACGTCCACCTTGAGCGATACCCGGCGCGAGCTCGGCACGGTCACCGCATCGGCTGGCCCCATCCCCCGCCACCCGGCGTCAGCATCCGCAGTACATCACCGGCTCTCATGCGGATCGTGCACTTGTCGGGCAGACGCTCGGCTCTCGACTCGTCGCCGCGGGGCAACAACCAGTTCTCGCCCGTCGCCCCCGGCCCGCCACCGGCGAGGCCCGCCGGACGCGACACACGCCGCTCGGTGATCAGGGAGGCGGTCACGTCTTCGAGCACCTGCACGTCGCGTTCGATCCCCTCACCCCCGGGGGCGAGGCCAGCACCACCGCTCCCTCGGCGCAGCCGGTAGCGCAGGACTCGCAGCGGGAACGCCCGCTCGAGTGCCTCGATCGGCGTGTTCTTGGTGTTCGTCATGCCGGTCTGGATGCCGGACTGACCGGGCCACGCCCGTTCCTCGTGCCAGCGGCCCCCCTGGCCGCCGCCGACGGTCTCGTAGTAGACCCAGCCGCGCCCGCCCAGCAGCAGATTGTTCATCGTCCCCTGGTTGGCAGCTGCCACCCGTTCCGGGTCCGACTGGGCGAGCGCTGCGAGCACCAGATCTGCCACTCGTTGCGAGACCTCGACGTTGCCGGCGCCGACGGCGGCGGGCGGCTCGGCCGCGACGATCGAACCCAACGGCAGGACGACCTCGATCGGACGGAGCGCGCCGCCGTTGGCCGGCATGGTCGGATCGACCACCGACCGGATCGCGAAGGCGACGGCGCTGTTGGTCACTGCGGCGACGGCGTTGACGTTTCCGTCGGACTGCGGGTCCGATCCGGTGAAGTCGACGCGTAGTCGGTCGCCGATGACGTCGAGGCGGGCTCGAATGGTCGAGGACCGTTGTTGCGCAGGTTCGGAGCCGGTGGAGTCCATGACGTCCTCGGCCGACCACGAGCCATCGGGGATGCGGGCGAGCGCCGCCCGCATCCGACGCTCGCCGTAGGCCACGACCTCGTCGATGGGAGCGTCGGCCATCTCGGCCAGGCGACGGACACCCAGCGCGTTGGCGCCTTCCTGCGCGTCGAGGTCGCCGGCGCGTTCGACCGGCGTGCGGGAGTTCGCGAACAAGATCGCACGGATGTCGTCGGTCAACCGAACGGGCGGCAGCCGCAGCCCCTCTTCGAAGATCTCGTGGGCGTCAGCGGGGATCGAGCCGGGAGCCGAACCGCCGACGTCGGCATGGTGCGCCCGATTCGCCGCCCAACCGACGAGCCGGCCATCGACCAGACACGGCGCGACGACGGTGACGTCGTTCAGATGCGTGCCGCCGGCGAACGGATCGTTCACGACGAACTGCTCGCCGGCCGCGACCCCGTCGCCGAACGCGGCGATCACCGCCTCCACGCTCGCGGGCATCGAGCCGAGGTGGACAGGGATGTGCTCAGCCTGCACGAGGAGCATGCCCTCGGGCGTGAACAACGCCGCCGAACAGTCGGCGCGCTCCTTGATGTTCGGACTGAACGCACTGCGCTGGAGTACGGCACCCATCTCCTCGGCGATGCCGGTGAGCCTCGAGATCAGGACCTGGAGCGTGGCGGGATCGAGTGAGGCGGCGGTCACGAGGCCTCACGCGTGAGCACGAGCGCGCCGGTCGGGCCCGGTCTTGAGGTCCATCCCTCGGCCAGCCAGATCGTGCAGTCCGGCTCGGCGAGCACACGTGGGCCGGTGAGCTCGGCCGAGTCGCGGCGGTGCGGCGGAACCGGTAGGTCCTCGACGGTGATCGCGGCCGGACGACGAGCTCGGGCGCGTACGACGAGCACCTCGACCGGCGCGTCCGGGCGGGCGAAGCCATTTCGCTGTTCATGCTCGACATGGAACGACGCCACGCCAGGAACGGTCAGCTCGTGCGACTGACCGACATAGCGACAGTCCACTGTGGTCTCGACCACGACGTCGGCGTGACCGCCGGCGAGTGCCTGCGCTTCCGCGCCGATCGTGGCCAGCTCATCCTCCAGCTCGTCCTGTGCCAGCGGGTCGACACGGCTGCGAACCACCTCTCGTTGTGGCGGGGCCGCCAGCAACCCCACGGCAGACAGCACGCCAGCGCGGGCGGGGACGACCACCGTCGTCATCCCCATCGCTTCGGCCAGGGCGCACGCGTGGAGCCCACCGGCTCCTCCGAACGCGACGAGGGCCAGTCCGGCCGGGTCGACGCCGCGCTCGACCGACACGGTCCGCAGCGCGCGGACCATGTTGGCGTCGACGACCTCGATCACGCCGGCCGCGTTCACATCGGCCTCGGCCAACGCTCGCACCGCCGCTGCCCGATCGAGGCGTAGGGACCCGAATGTGGAGTCGGCCGGAATGCGTCCTGCGACCACGTCGGCGTCGGTGACGGTGGGAAGTCGTCCACCGGTGCCGTAGCTCGCCGGCCCCGGGTCGGCGCCGGCGCTCCTCGGGCCGACGAGCAACGCTCCTCCCTGATCGATCGCCGCGATCGAGCCTCCCCCGGCGCCGATGGTGTGGATGTCGAGTGACGGGTACCGCACCGGATACCCACCGACATGACGCGTCGTCGCGAGGGCGGGCTCACCGCCCTGCACCAGGCACACGTCGGTGCTCGTTCCGCCCATGTCGAACGTGATGGCGTCGGGGAACCCGCACGCCATGGCGACGGCGGCCCCCGCTCGCACGCCACCGGCAGGTCCGGAGAGCAGCAGCGACGCAGGGCGATCGGCCGCCACATCGGCGTCGAGCAACCCACCGGACGAGGTCATGACCGAGACCTCGTCGGCGAGGTCACCCAGGCGCAACAGGTAGTCGCGGCAGAGCGGGCGGAGCCCCGCGTCCACGACGGTGGTCACGGTTCGCTCGTATTCGCGGAATTCGGGGGAGCTCTCGTGCGATGCGACGACCTCGTGGCCGCGGGACCTGAGGTGTCGCGCGACGGCGAGCTCGTGCGCTGGCTCGATGTCGGCGTGCAGGAGGCACACGGCCACGATGTCGCCGACGGCCAGGTCGTCCAGCGTCGACAGGTCGATCCGCTGCAGCTCGGAGCCGTCGGCGGCGAGGCGGCCGGCGACGCCGATCCGACGCGCTCTCGGGACGAGCGGCGTCGGTCGATCGGCCCACTGGTCGTACAGACTCGGGCGGTCCTGGCGACCGATCTCGATCACGTCCTCCAGCCCTTCCGTGCACACCAGGACAACAGGCGCCAATGCGCCCTCGAGCACGGCGTTGGTCGCGACCGTCGTGCCGTGCGCCAGGAGTGTCGGGCGCCCACCGGCAGGACCGACCAGCGATCCGACCCCGGCCCGTACGGCTTCGTCGGGAGCGGACGGCGTCGACAGCACCTTCAGGATCCGGCCGTCGTCGGTGACGAGATCGGAGAACGTCCCGCCCGTGTCGGCCCCGATCCGCATGACGAGAACGTACCCGTCCCCGGACACGGCACCACCGGTACGTAACACTGTGTCGATGGCAATGCGGAAACGACGGGATCGGAAGCGTCGAGACCAGCGCGCTGACCCGTCGACGGACGAGGACGCCAGCCGACGCGACGAGGAGGCCAATCCCGACGACGACCCGCTCGCCACACGCCTCGACTCCGTCAGCTCGCGCTTCAGTCGCCCACCGACGTCCGAGGAGCTCCGATCCGCGTTTGCTCGCAAGCCGGGCACCGAGCAGCCGCGGCAGCAGCAGCCGAAGGACTTCACGTCGTCCTATCCCGCCGAAACACTGTTCGTCCCGACCATCGACGAGCCGGTCGAGATCCCCAGCGAGATCGAGGATCGGAGCAGGACCCGCGGTGACTACTACTACGACCCCGACGATGCCTGGGCCGTACTCGGCGTCCGCCCCGGCGCTGATTGGCACGAGATCGCTGCGGCCCATCGCAAGCTGGCGATGGTGCACCATCCCGATCGTCTCCTCCATTCGTCGGCAGAGGTCCGGGAGGCGTCCGAGGCCGCAATGCGCGACATCAACGTCGCCTACTCGGTGCTACGCCGGATGACCGGCAACTGAGCCCGACCCCCCTGTCCCGACCGGCACCTGGCCCGATCAGCCGGCTCGGACCCGTGCCATCAGGACGGCACGATCAGCTCCTCCCAGACGTCGTCGCCGAGTTGGTCGCGCAGCGTCTTCACGAGCCGGCCGGTGAACGTGTCCGCGCCGTCCCACACGACGATCGCCTCGTCGAGGTTCCGTGCCATCCATGCGTCGCGACGTCGGAGCGCGCCACCGACCTTCGCCTTGGAATCGGGGACCTTGCGCTCCAGGGTGATGACCGTCTCCGCGTGCTCGACCAGCTGGCGGAACCTGCGGCGTGACGATTCGGGCCACGGCGAATCGGGATCGGGGAACGGGAGGATCGCGACGAGCGGAACGCCCGCGGCGGCCGCCGCCTCGGCGCCCAGTTGTTCGACCCCGAGGCGGAGCCCGGACACCACGAGAAGATCCTCGTCCATCAGCTGCTTCCCGGCGATGATCTCCTGGAGCCGGCGGCCGACTGCGTCGGACACCGGGTTCGCGTCGTAGCCACCGAGCTCGGTCGGTCGGACGCCGAAGATGCCCACGAGCCGACCAGGAGGGAGTCGGCGGTCTCGGTTCCCCGACGGTCCTCGGATCTCGTCGGCGGCTCCGAGATCGTCGGGGATCGACTCGCCGGACGCCTCGGCCTGCGAGTGCGACGCAGCGACGGCCAGCCGATCAGCGACGTCGTTCATCTCGTCGCCGGAGTGGCCCTTCACCCACTCGAAGTCGACGTCGTCGCGGTTGGTGACCGCCTCGATGAACGGCTCCCACAGCTCGCGGTTGGCCACCGGCTTCTTCTGGCTGTTCTTCCAGTCCCGCTTCAGCCATCCCTTCCACCAGCCGTCGCGGAAGCAGTTGACGACGTAGGTCGAGTCGGACACGACGGTGACCGGACCGTCGTGCGCCTCCACCGCTCGATGGGCCGCCACGATCTCCATGCGTTGGTTGGTGCTCTCGGCCTCGGCGCCGCTCGCCCACCGACCGTCCTCGGCGACCCACGCCCAGCCACCGGGTCCCGGGTTTCCCCGGCACGCGCCATCGGTCCACACACGAGTCATCGTCGGAGACCCTAGGAGCCGTGTGAAGTACCGCGGGGGAACGAGCAATCGGCCGCGGATGATGGTTGGCTGGTCGCCATGAGCATCGATGGGCACGTCAACCAACTGCCGGACATCGACCCCGGCGAGACCGGCGAGTGGCTCGACAGTCTCGACGCGCTGGTCGACACCCATGGGAAGACGCGGGCCCGCTACATCATCACCAAGCTGCTGGCCCGGGCCGACGAGCTCCAGGTCGGGGCAGCGCCCGCCGTCTCGACGCCCTACGTCAACACCATCCCGCCCGAACGTGAGCCGTGGTTTCCCGGAGACGAACACGTCGAACGCCGCATCCGCGCCTACATCCGCTGGAACGCCGCGGTCATGGTCATCAAGGCCAACAAGAAGGCCGAGGGCATCGGCGGTCATCTGGCGACGTTCGCGTCGTCGGCTGCCCTGTACGAGGTCGGCTTCAATCACTTCTTCCGAGGGAAAGCCGACGGCACACCGGGCGACCACGTCTACTTCCAGGGCCACGCCGCACCGGGCATCTACGCCCGCGCGTTCCTCGAGGGCCGCCTGAGTCAAGAACAGCTCGACCACTTCCGGATGGAGGCCGGCGACGGTGGGATCTCGTCCTATCCCCACCCGCGGCTGATGCCCGACTTCTGGGAGTACCCGACGGTCTCCATGGGTCTCGGCCCGATCAACTCGATCTACGAGGCGCGGTTCCTCAAGTACCTGCACAACCGCCGGGTGGACGACACCAGCCAGAGCCGGGTGTGGTGCTTCATCGGCGACGGTGAGACCGACGAGCCCGAGACACTCGGCTCGATCTCACTGGCCACCCGCGAGGGACTCGACAACCTCACCTGGGTCGTGAACTGCAACCTCCAACGCCTCGACGGTCCCGTACGTGGCAACGGCAAGATCATCCAGGAGCTCGAGCAGGTCTTCCGTGGCGCCGGATGGAACGTGATCAAGGTCGTCTGGGGCTCGAAGTGGGACGAGCTGCTCCAGCGCGACGTCGACGGCGTCCTCCTGAACAAGATGAACACCACGGTCGACGGCCAGTTCCAGCGGTATGCGGTCGAGGACGGCGGGTACGCCCGCGACGACTTCTTCGGTCCCGATCCGCGGCTCCGGAAGCTGGTCGAGCACCTGTCCGACGAGGACATCCGCAACCTCCCCCGGGGCGGGCACGACTACAAGAAGCTCTACGCCGCGTACAAGGCAGCGACCGAGACCACCGGCAAGCCGACGGTGATCCTCGCCAAGACGGTCAAGGGCTGGACGCTCGGCGAAGGCGTCGAGAGCCGAAACGCCACGCACCAGATCAAGAAGATGACCCTCGAACAGCTCCGGACGTTGCGCGACCGGCTCTACCTCCAAGAGGAGGTCCCCGAGGAGTCGCTCACCGACGATGCCGCACCGCCCTACATCACCTTGCAGGAGGGCACGCCCGAACACGACTACTTCCACGCCCGACTCAAAGCCCTCGATGGTTCGCTGCCGTCGCGCCCGCTTCCCACCCGCAAGCCGATCTCGCTGCCCGACCCCGGGGTCTACGACGAACTCCTGGCCGGCTCGGGAACGCAGGAGGTGGCGACGACCATGGGATTCACCCGGCTGCTCCGGAACCTCGCACGCGACGACCAGTTCGGCCAACGGGTCGTGCCGATCGTCCCCGACGAGGCCCGCACCTTCGGCATGGACTCACTCTTCCGCGAGATCAAGATCTATGCGTCGAAGGGCCAACTCTACGAACCGGTCGACCACGACCTGCTGCTGTCGTACACCGAGGGCCAGGACGGCCAGATCCTCGAAGAGGGCATCACCGAGGCCGGCTCGATGGCCAGCTTCATCGCAGCCGGCACCGCGCACGCCAACCGTGGCGTCCCGATGGTCCCGTTCTTCATCTTCTACTCGATGTTCGGATTCCAGCGGGTGGGCGACCTCATCTGGGCCGCCGCCGACGCCCGGGCCCGTGGCTTCCTGCTCGGCGCCACGGCGGGTCGCACCACGCTCGCCGGCGAGGGCCTCCAACACCAGGACGGCCACTCGCTGGTCCTGGCGAGCACCGTCCCGACCGTCGAGGCCTACGACCCGGCCTTCGCCTTCGAGGTCAGCCTCATCATCAAGGCCGGCATCGAGCGCATGTACGGCCCCGACAGCCCCGATGACCAGCGCGACGTCATCTACTACCTGACGCTCTACAACGAGACGTACCCCATGCCGGCGATGCCCGAGCGCGATGGCATCGAGACGGGTGTCGTCGAGGGCATGTACCGGTGGGCCGAGGCACCCGACGGACCCGCCAACCGCGCCACGATCCTGTTCTCCGGCACCGCCTACGGCGCAGCGGCCGCTGCACGTGACGAACTGTCCGAGCGGTGGGACGTCGGCTGCGACCTGTGGTCGGTCACGTCGTACAAGCGGTTGCGCGAGGACGCTCTGGCGGTCGAGCGGGCCCACCGCCTCCACCCCGATGCCGAGGCCGGGACGCCGATCGTCGGCCAACGCCTGTCGGGATCCGACGCGCCGGTCGTGGCCGTGACCGACTACATGTGTGCGGTGCCCGACCAGGTCTCGCGCTGGATCGACCGGCCCTACACCTCGCTCGGTACCGACGGCTTCGGGCGCTCGGACACCCGTGAGGCGCTCCGCGAGTTCTTCGAGGTCGATGCCGGCCACATCGTCGTCGCCGTCCTCCACGAACTCGCCGAGGCCGGCGAGGTCAAGCCCGAGGTCGTGGCCCAGGCCATCGCGGCCCACGACATCGACACCGACGTCGCCCCACCCTGGACCCGCTGAACACAGCGGATCTTGCGGCCGTTGTGGCGACCCCCGCGCGGAAACAGCCGCAAGATCCGGTGGGATCTCTAGGATCGGGCGCCATGGCCACGCCGACGCTTCCCGTGACCGGCGACCCGGACGCCGACCGCCTCCTCGTCGAGGACCCGCTCGCGCTCCTGCTCGGGATGCTCCTCGACCAGCAGGTCCCGATGGAGTGGGCGTTCATGGGTCCCAAGACACTGGAGACCAGGCTCGGGCACCTCGACGCCGGGAAGATCGCCGCCATGGACCGCGAGGAGTTCGTGGCGATCTGTCGCGAGAAGCCCGCCATCCACCGGTTCCCCAAGTCGATGGGCGAGCGGGTCCACGCCGTGTGCCAGCACGTGGTCGAGCACTACGACGGCCAGGCGGACAAGATCTGGAAGGGTGCGCGCGACGCGCAGGTCGTGTTCGACCGGCTCCGCGAGATCCCCGGGTACGGGGAGGAGAAGACGAAGATCTTCATGGCCATCCTCGCCAAGCGTTTCGACAAGAAGCCCAAGGGGTGGGAGGACCTGGCCGCCCCGTTCTCCGACGACATCAAGCGCTCAGTCGCCGACATCTCCTCCGAAGAGGCCCTCCACGAGGTGCGGAGGTGGAAGAAGGCCCAGAAGGCCAAGGGCAAGTCGAAACAGCAGTAGTCAGGCCGTGCGCGGCACCGCAGCCG
This sequence comes from Acidimicrobiales bacterium, assembly GCA_037968675.1. Lineage (GTDB taxonomy): Bacteria > Actinomycetota > Acidimicrobiia > Acidimicrobiales > Salinilacustritrichaceae > Salinilacustrithrix. Next base: position 45,600 of record JBBKVY010000037.1, read on the forward strand.
TCCGCTGACGGTCGAGCCAACCGAGCGTGATCGCCATGGCCCGTGGGTCGTGCCGCAGACGGTGACCGCCACCCTCGAGCAGGTGGAGCTCAGCCTCGGTGTGGGCGTCGGCGACGACGCGGGCGTCGAAGCTGGGGACGACGTCGTCGTCGGACCCGTGGATCACCAGTAGGGACCGCGACGACAGTCGCTGCGCTCCGTCCACGGCCTTGAGCGTCCGCAGTTCCCGTGACCATCCGTCGATCGCGGCCGGGCGTGGCTCGGCGGCGGTGATGCCCAGCTCGCGTGCGTGTTCGAAGAGCTGCCTCGGGTTCGATGCCCAGTCGTCGAAGTCGGCCGGCGCGGCCAACGAGGCGACGCCGCCGATCTCCGGGTCGTCGGCACCGACGCAGATCGCGAGCGCGCCACCGGTCCCGAATCCGACCAGCCAGACCTTGCTCGATGCCGTCGCAGTACGGACGTGATCGACGGCCGCGTGGATGTCGTCGGCCCAGCCCCGGATGGAGAAGTCCCCATCGCTGTCGTCCATGCCCCGAAGACAGGGAGAGAACGCGATGAAGTCCATGTCGTCGGCGATGCGGTCGGCCAGCTCCGGCATGGCGGCGATCGCCCCGGCGGTTCCCGCGGGTCCGGACGGATACCCGTGCACGAGCACCACACCCGGCCGCTGCACCCGTGACGTCGAGGTGAGCGGCGGCGAGCCGGCGAGATGACCGACCAGGGTCAGCGCGCCGGACGTGAAGCGTTGGTTCACCGTGCCGCGACGTCGGGCGAGACGGTCACGACGGCGCGGCGTTGGCGGCGCAGGTCTTGCAGACCCGGTAGCCGCGGTTGCGCGCCTCGTCGCTGGAGTCGGGTCCGAACGTGGCCCACGACTCGGCCTGCGCGATGTCGTCGAGGACTGCGGGGTCACACACGTTGTCCTGGTCGTGGACGACGAACGTGCGCTTGTCGCCGAGCCACTGGTGCTCTTCGATGCGAACGAGGCGATTCGACATGTCTGGCACGATACGCGTGACGGGGAGGCCACCGACAGGCGGAGCCTCCCCGACACGTCTACGTGCTTGGCACTTCGTTGGACCGAGCGCTCGTTGGACACCGGATGGGACCAACCTCCGGCCGAGTCTGCTCAGCGGTGGCCTGGTGGGTTTCCACCAGGTCGGTCCATGATTGAAACCTCAGGGACTGACCGAGCGGCCAGCCACCTCCAGGGTCCCGTTACAACTGTCATCCATGGTGTTGGACCACCTCCTCTCTCTGGTGATGGTCATTCCAGCACAACGGATGGGCTCGTGGGGTTCACGTTTCCCGCTGTCGGGGGTATGGCACCGCGACCCCGGCAGAGAGCCGGCACATGCAGGAGGATCCATGACCGAAGAGACGACCGACGCCGAGATCGGCGAGAGGGACCCGGGCTCGATGCCCACTGCGGAGGAGGAAGCCGCCGCCGACCGAGCGGAAGGTGAGCAGCCCGACATCGAGGACACCTACCGCGACATGACCGACAAGGGCGCCCACGCCGAGGGCGAGGGCAAGATCGACTGAACGCAGGTACCGGGCTCAGGTACCGGGATCGACCGGCGGTGGGACAACGGGTCCCACCGCGCCGATCTCCACCAGATGTGCCAGGAGGAGGTCGAGGACCTCGAGTACCGCTCCGTCGGTGACCTCGAGGCCGATCTCGTCGGCGCGACCCAACACGACCGCGACTGCGTCGTCGTCGGCCACCACGATCGGTCCCTCGCCGTCGAGGTCGAGCTCTTCACCCGGCATCGCCGTGATGCCCTTCGAACGGAAGTGCTCGAGCGAGAACGTGATCAGCGTTCGGACCTCGTCGAAGGTCAGTCCGGACGCCGTCTCGTCGCCCAGGCCCTCGCCGACAGACTGCACGGCCTCGTCGAGGTCGAAGACCGTCGTGGTCGGTGTGTGGCCGAGCTTGAACGCCTCGGTCCCCACGAACGCGGCGGCGATCGCGAAGACGACGAGACCACCGACGACGAGGAACACCCATCCCATGGCGAGCGACCCTTCGATCGGTTCTCGGTGCGTTCAGATACCGATGCGCTGGGCGAGCAGCTCGCGATGATAGGTCGGGTCGCCGAAGAGGAGCTCGGAACTCTTGGCCCGCTTGAAGTACAGGTGCGCCGGGTGCTCCCAGGTGAAGCCGATGCCACCGTGGATCTGGATGTTCTCGGCCGAGGCGTGGAAGTAGGCCTCGGAGCAGTACGCCTTGGCCAGCGAGGCGACCGACGGCAGTTCGTCGTTCATCTCGGCGGCGCACCAGGCGGCGTAGTACGCAGCCGACTTGGCCGACTCGACCTCGAGCAGCATGTCGGCGCACTTGTGCTTGATGGCCTGGAACGAACCGATCGGGCGGCCGAACTGGACGCGGTCCTTGGCGTACTGGACGGCCATCTCGAGCACGTACTGGGCGCCACCGACCTGCTCGGCGGCGAGGGCCACGGCGGTGAGGTCGAGGACGGTGCTGATGACATCCCAACCGGCACCGTCGGTGCCGATGAGGGTGGCCGGGGTGTCGGCGAAGGTGAGCTTGGCCTGCTTGCGCGTCTGGTCCATCGTCGACAGCGACTCGCGGGTGAGACCGGAGGCGTCGCCGGCGAGATGGAACAGGCTGGTACCGGCATCGGTCTTGGCCGCGACGATGATCAGGTCGGCGGTGCTCCCGTCGAGCACGAACATCTTCTCGCCGTTGATCTTCCAGGCGTCGCCCGAGCCTCCATCTGACACGGTGGCCGTGGCCTCGATGCCCGCTTCGTCCCAGCGGCCGTTGGCCTCGGTGAGCGCCAGCGTCGCCTTGGTCTCGCCCGAAGCGATGCCGGGGAGCAGATCCTTCTTGGCGGCGTCGTCGCCGGCCTGAAGGATCGTGTTGGCGGCAAGGACGACAGTCGAGAAGTAGGGCGCGCACAGCAGTGCCCGGCCCATCTCCTCTAGCACGACGGTGAGCTCGACGTAGCTGTAGCCCGAGCCGCCGTACTCCTCGGGGATGATGAGGCTCTGGAGGCCCATCTGCTCGGCCATCTGGGTCCAGACGGCGGGGTCGAACCCGTCGTCGGTCTCCATCTGTTCGCGGACAGCGGCTTCGGGCGACTTGTTCTCGAGGAACGACCGGACGATGTTCCGGAGTTCTTCCTGCTCTTCGGAGAAGGCGAAGTTCACGGGGTGCTCCCTGCTCGGTGCGGCTTGACTTCCGGGTCAAGGTAGGCAGCGGGCGCCGGCACGGCAAACCGATGTGTGTACACCGGTGCTACGGTTCAGGGACGGTCGTTGCGGCTCACCAGCATGGCCACGGCGATGCGGGGCCGGTCCGACGAGCAGCGGGAGGGACAGTGGAACAGCTGCAGGTGGGTGAACCACACGTCGCCGGGTTCGCCAGCCAATTCGACGAGGCGCAGCGGCACCCCGTCGACCACGTGTTCGCCCTCGAGCATGGCGGCCGATCGTCCTGGCTCCTCCCCCGGCTTCTGGAGGCGGTCGGTCCACACGTCGCGCCGCAGCAGGCGCGACCACGAGTCGAGCCCACCGCCGCGTTCCTCAGGACCCACGTTCTCGGCGTAGCTCGCCTGCAGTCGATGAGAACCTGCGAGCACCATCGTCGCCCCGCCGCCGATCGCGAGCGGTTCGACGACGGTGAACGTCTTGACGGCAGGCGGCGGCACGAGGTCAGCGGAGAAGCCGGAATCCATGTGCCACGGCCGGTCCGGCACCACCCACGGCTCGTCCGACGGGAAGGTCACCAGGATCTGTGGTCCCGACTTGGAGCCATGCCACCCGGCATCGGCGAAGAGGTCATCGAGCGCCTCATCGATGGTCGTGTTGTGGACGCCCGAACGGAGCGTGCCGCTTCGCTTCAACTTCTTCAGGCTCACGCCGGGCGCACCGGCTGGCCACGTCGCCGGCGCCGTTCGGTCGATGTCGGTTCCGGCCCCGAGGAATCGCCACACCACGTCGGCCATCGACGCTGCCGTCGCACGATCGACCGCAGCGCGCAGGCACACGACACCGTCGCGTTCGAACGCTCGCCGCTCGTCTTCACCCCACATGGAACAGGAGCGTGCCACTGATGGACTCGATCGGCGTCCGGGAATTGCGCAACAACGTCGCGGCGGTACTCCGTCGAGCAGCGGCTGGCGAGCGGATCACCGTCACCGTCGACGGAGAGCCGACGGCGCAGATCGGACCACTCCAGCCGACCTCGACGCCGACACTCGACGACCTGGTGGCCACGGGCCTCGTCGAACCCCCGCGGCGCGCCGGGCTCCGCAACGATCCGGACCCCCTGGACCCACCGGTCGACATCCGCCTCGACGACGTCCTCGACGAGCTGCGGGGAGCCTGATGCTCGCCATCGACACCTCGGCCCTCGTCCGGCGCTATGTCCGTAGCATCGGCCACGGTCTCGTCACCGAAGCGATGGACGACGACGAGGTGTGGTGCGCGTCGTCGTTGGCCCGGGCCGAGACGCTGCACGCCCTCCACCAGGTCGCGGTCAGCAAGCGCCAGCATGACGCGCTCTGGCACGCGCTGCGGTCGGATTGGGATGCCTTTCACGTCGTTCCGGTCGACGACCGCTGTCTCGCCGATGCCGTCGAGATCGGCGCCACGTTCCGCGTGCGATCGGTCGACGCCATCCACCTCGCCGCCGCCGACCGCCTGCCCAGGCCGGTCCGGTATCTGACCTTCGATCGGCGCCAGATCCCCGCGGCCGCTGCGCTCGGGTTCGAAGTGATCGCGCCCTACGAACCATGACTGCCTAGCGTCGACCGGATGACCCGCCTCGTCGTCTCCGACCTCGACGGCACGCTCTTCGCTCCGGACCATCAGCTGAGCGATCGCACCTGCGAAGCCATCGCCGCAGCCGCGACTCGGGGCGTGCGCTTCGTGGCGGCCACCGGCCGCAGCCACCGCACCGCAGGCCAGCGTCTCTGCGGAGCGCCGGCCATCGAGACGATCTGTGCGTCGAACGGCGCGGCCACCTGGGATGTCCGGGCGGCGGCGCTCACGGCGACGCGGTGCATCGACGACGCCACCCTCCCGATCGTCGTCGGCATTCTCCGGGCGGGCTTTCCGACCATGGCATTCGGGTGGGAATCGGCCGAGGGCTTCGGATGGGATCCGCACTGGCTCGAACGACGCTCCCACAGCCCCGATCTCGCCGACCCGTCGTGGGTGCCGGGTCCCCTCGACCCGCGACGACACCGGCGACTGTTCAAGATCATGGCGTGGGACGGCGTCCGGAAGCAGTCCGAGCTCGCGGCAGTCGTCGCCGGGCAGCTGCCCGATGACGTCGTGTGCACGACCTCGGGCGCCGACTACGTCGAGATCACCGGCGACGGCGTCGACAAGGCGACGGCCGCCGCCGCATGGTGCGCAGGCGAGGGGATCGATGCTGCGGATGTCGTCGCCTTCGGTGACCAGCACAACGACCTGACGATGCTCTCGTGGGCCGGCCACGGCGTGGCCATGGGCAACGCCCACGACGACGTCAAGGCGGTGGCCGACGAGGTGATCGGCACGAACGCCGACGATGCGGTCGCGGCATTCGTCGACGAACTCTGACGTTCAGAGCTCGCCGCGATCGAGACGGTCGAGCACCTCGGCTGCCCGCTCCCAGACCGCCGGCCGCATTCACTCAGGACGCCGATGTCTCGGTTGAGCTGGTCGCCGAACACCCAGATGGTCTCCACACGGGGACGCTCGCGCGCCGAGCGGGCCGAGTGCACGCGCCCGTAGGCTCGACCCATGAGCGCCGCACCGACCGACACCCTCCACTGGGAGGACGAACAGGCCGAGATCCACAAGGTCGTGGTCGGCCCCTACGAGAACAACGTGTTCGTCCTGCGATGCAGGCAGACCGGCGACGCCGTACTGATCGACGCCGCCAACGAGCACGATCTCCTGCTCGAATTGTGTACCGGTCTGGGCGTTCGCCAGGTCATCGAGACTCACGGCCACTGGGACCACATCCAGGCCGTGCCCGCCCTACGCGACGCCGGCTACAGCGTGTACGTCACGGCCGAGGACGCCGCGATGCTCCCGTCCTACGACGAGATCCTCGAGGACGAATCGGTGATCGAGGTGGGGCGCCTTCGTCTCCACACCATCCTCAACCCGGGCCACACGCCAGGATCGATGAGCTTTCGGCTCGAGGGCTCGCCGATCCTGTTCTCGGGGGACACCCTCTTTCCCGGTGGGCCCGGGAACACCAAGACCGCCGAGGGCGACTTCGAGACCATCATCGAGTCGGTCGATCGAAAGCTGTTCACGCTCCCGGCCGAGACGATGGTGCTCCCCGGCCACGGCCACGACACCACCATCGCAACCGAACGGCCACACCTCCAGGAGTGGGTCGACCGTGGCTGGTGATGCCCGACGGAGCGCAGCACGGCGGTACGACGAACGCCCGACCGACGACACCCCGGTCCACACGGCCGACCTCCCACCCACACCGATCCGGGATCGCAACATCCCGGCGACGGCCTGGCTCGAGGCCCCCGACGGCCTCCTTACCCTGGGCGACGACCTCCCCGACCGGCCCGTCGCCAAGTACAAGCGCCGCGTCGGACCGTGGATCCTGTGGCGTGCGGGGCCGGCGACCAAGGCCCATGCGCGGTACTGGGCGGCCCACGAGGGCGACTTGTCCGAGGCGTTCACCATCCACCTCCGCCCCGACGGGAGCGCCGAAGGTGTCGGCCCGAGCGGCACCGTGCACCGCCGGTTCCGGACCTGGAAAGAAGACCTTCGCGACTGTCTGACCGCGTGAGCCATCCGCGCGAGCGTGCGGTACCGTAGACCTCATATGAACCTCGGTGGTCCTGAACTCCTCATCGTCCTCGTCGTCGTGCTCGTGCTGTTCGGCGGCTCCAAGCTCCCGAAGCTCGCTCGCTCCCTGGGCCAGGCCCAGAACGAGTTCAAGAGCGGCCTGAAGGAAGGCGCAGCCAAGGACGAGGAAGAGAAGACGACAGAAGCCTGACGGGTCGCGGCACGTCCCCGACGTTCCGCCGACACCGCAGCCAGCGCAGAGACCCGGGCTCCATGCCCGGGTCTCGCCGCGTCCGGACCCGGCGTCCGATGGGCAGAAAATGTGGCCGGGGGCATTATCACTACGGCGATAGTGCTAATACACTGACCGCCATGCCAGGACCGTCGAACCAGCCCCCGCTCTTCGAGATCCGAGACCTGCACGCCTGCGTCGCAGACGAGCCCGACGAGACGATCCTCCACGGCATCGACCTCACCGTGCAGCCGGGCGAGATCCACGCCATCATGGGGCCCAACGGCTCCGGGAAGTCCACGCTGGCCAACTCCCTGCTCGGCAATCCCGACTACGAGGTGACCAGCGGTCAGATCCTCCTCCGGGGCGACGACATCACCGACTGGGACGTCGACGTGCGGGGCAAGGCCGGCATGTTCCTGGCGTTCCAGTACCCCCAGTCGATCCCCGGCGTCTCGGTCATCAACTTCCTCCGTCAAGCGTTGTCCGCACGGAAGGGCATCGATCTGTCGGTCCTCGAACTCCGTCTGTCGATCATGGAGTGGATGGAGCGGCTCGACATGGACCCGAGCTTCGCCGACCGCTACCTCAACGAGGGGTTCTCCGGCGGCGAGAAGAAGCGCAACGAGATCCTCCAGATGGCGATCCTCGAACCGGAGATCGCGGTACTCGACGAGACCGATTCGGGCCTCGACATCGACGCACTCCAGATCGTGGCCAAGGGTGTCAACGAGGTCCGGGCCGATCGGCCCGAACTCGGTGTCGTGCTGATCACCCACTACCAGCGTCTGCTCGACCACCTCCGCCCCGACGTCGTCCACGTGCTCGTCGACGGTCGCATCGTCGCCTCTGGCGGCATGGAGTTGGCCGAGCAACTCGAGGCCGAGGGTTACGAGAGCTTCAGATGACGCTCGACGTCGCCACGATCAAGAAGGACTTCCCACTCCTCGCACGCGAGATCGACGGTCGTCGGCTCGTCTACCTCGACTCGGCCAACACCAGCCAGAAGCCGCAGTCGGTCCTGGATGCGATGGCGTCCTACTACGAGAACTCCAACGCCAACGTCCACCGGGGCACGTACAAGATCGCCGAAGAAGCGACGCAAGCACTGGAGGGCGGGCGGGCCAAGGTGCGCGCCTTCATCAATGCACCGGCCGACCACAACGTCGTCTTCGCCAAGAACGCCACCGAGGCCCTCAACCTGGTGGCCCGGTCCTGGGGGGCCAAACATCTGGAGCCCGGCGATCCGGTCGTGCTGACCGAGCTCGAGCACCACGCGAACATCGTTCCCTGGCACCAACTGGCCGAGGCCATCGGTGTCGAGCTGCGATGGATCCCCGTCACCGACGACGGCCAGCTCGACCTGACCGACCTCGATCGACTCGTCGACGGCGCGCGCGTCGTGTCGTTCTCGGCCATGTCCAACGTCCTCGGCACCCTCACGCCGGTACGCCGGATCGTGGATGCCGCCCACGAGGCCGGCGCCATCGCCGTGGTCGACGCCAGCCAACACGTTCCCCACGTCGCCACCGATGTCCAGGCCTGGGGCGCCGACTTCGTCGCTTTCACCGGCCACAAACTGCTCGGTCCCACCGGCATCGGCGTGCTCTTCGGCACCGACGAGATCCTCGAGGCGACGCCCCCGTTCCTGGGCGGTGGGGAGATGATCCTCAACGTCACCAAGGAAGGGTTCACCCACACCGAGCTCCCGTGGAAGTTCGAAGCCGGCACGCCCCCCATCGCCGAAGCCGTCGGACTCGGGGCCGCGTGCGACTATCTGTCGGCGCTGGGCATGGATGCGGTCCGTGAACACGAGGTGGAGCTCACCGCCTACACGCTTCGCTCGCTCACCGAACGATTCGGCGACGACATCGCCATCCACGGCCCGGCCGAACCCGCGATCCGGGGCGGCGTGTTCTCCTTCAGTTATCGCGACATCCACCCCCACGACCTCACCCAGGTGTTCGACCAACACAACGTCTGTGTCCGCGCCGGCCATCACTGCGCCAAGCCGCTGATGAAGCGACTCGGCGTCAACGCCACCGCCCGCGCCTCGCTCTACGTCTACAACGACACCGACGACATCGACGCCATGGCCGACGCCATCGACGCCGCCGGCGACTTCTTCACCTTCTAGGACAGGAACGGCCGATGCCAGGACTCGAAGACCTCTATCGCGAGATCATCCTCGACCACTACCGCTCCCCGAGGAACAAGGGTGAGCTCGAGAGCCCGCCGGCGACGCGAACCGAGGGGTTCAACCCGCTCTGCGGCGACGAGATCGTCGTGTACGTCGACCTCGACCGCGAGCGCGACCCCGCGGTCGTGACCGACATCAAGATCGGCGGCCAGGGCTGCTCGATCAGCCAGTCGTCGGCATCGATGATGTCGGCTGCGGTCAAGGGCAAGACCCTCGATGAGGTCAAGGCTCTGACCAAGGCCTTCAAGGGGATGATGTCGATCCACGAGCAGAGCCTCCCCGGCGAGGGACAGGGCAAGGAAGAGTCCGGCGATTCGGGGCTCGACGACGCCCCCGACGAGATCACCGAAGACGCGACGCTCGGCGATCTCGAGGCGCTCCGCGGGGTCGTGAAGTTCCCGGTGCGCATCAAGTGCGCGACGCTCTCGTGGAACACCCTGGCGCAGAGCATCGACGAGGCCACGGCCTGATCCGCCAGTCAGTTCCCGCGGGTCCGGATCAGTCGGTGTCGTCGGGTTGTGGGGCGACACGGGACGAACCCGGGGCCTCGGCCTTGACCTGGTAGAGCATCTTGTCCGCTCGGTCGAGGAAGTCCGTCGCCGATTCGCCGGTGATCGGCAGGGCGATCCCGACCGACAGGGCCGCGCCGAACTCCCCCGTCACCGATGCCGCCGCCTCGCAGATGCGCCGACCGATCTCGGCTGCGCCCTCCTCGTCGACGTCGTAGAGGATGGCGGAGAACTCATCGCCACCGACGCGGTACATGCGGTCTTCGGCGCGGAGCACCGTGTTCATCACCCCTGCCAGATCCCGGAGCATCTGGTCGCCGGTGAGGTGACCGTGGGTGTCGTTGACCGCCTTGAACCGGTCGACATCGGCCATGGCGACGGCCCATCGACCACGGCGACGCCCACCGATGGCCGAGAGCGCCTCGCGGAACGAGGCCAGGTTGCCGAGGCCGGTGAGTGGATCGCGAGTCGCCCGCTCGCGGAGATCGGCCATCACCCTCGCCATGTCGAGAGATCGCCCGACCTCGCGAGCGAGCATCTCCATTGCCTCTCGCTCCTCGAGATCGAGCGCCACCGGGGCGTGATCGGCGACGATCAGCAGGCCGTGTCCGGATTCACTGGTCCGGACCGGGAACACCGCGATCGACGATGCGCCCGCCTTGCGGAGACTGTCCATCGCTTCGGTGGTCAGACCGTTGTGATCACCACTCGAGAGGCAGCTCGAGACCTCTTCGAGGTCGGACGACAGCGAGATGAGCACCGAGGCCGGGACCGTCCTGAGCTCGTTGGCGAGCGGACCCTGGAGCGCCGACACGACATGGTCGCCCGATGCCTCCGTCATGCTCAACACTGCCGACGAGAGCCCGGAGATCTCGCAGGCCAGTCGGACGCAGGCGTTCTCGATCTGAGCGACGTCGCCCAGGCCGGACAACTCGACGTTCGCCTGCGCGAGCCGGTGCAGGGCCGACTGCTCGAGGACGGCACCGACCGTCTCGAGCCGCTGCTCCATCGCGAACGCGATGACCTCGACCTCGGCAACGAGCGCCCCGTCGAGGGCCTCGGACGACTCGACGTTGAGCACGCCGATCATCCGTCGACCGACACGGAGGGGGACGGCGAGCTCGGCCACGATCCCGGGGGCCGCGGAGACGAAGCTCCCGATGTCCTCCGCGTCGACCAGCTGGCTCTGGCCGGTCCGGAATGCACGCGACATGACCCCGTCGCGGACAGGAATCCCGTCGAGCACCTGCCAGTACCCCATCTGGGCGATGCATCGCAGGATGCCCTTCCGTTCGATGTAGACCGATGGCAGGACCCCGCGTGCTCCGAGGTCGGCGCACGCGATCTCGGCGACGGCATAGAGGTCGGTCGCCACATCGAAGCGAGCATGCGCATCGCGGCCTTCGTCGAACACGGCCGGGGGACGGACGCGACGCGTGGAGGGACGCGTCCAGGTGTCGGTCGGTCGGCCGAAGAGGTAGCCCTGCACGAATCGGACACCGAGGTTGCGGAGCACCTCGAGCTGGTCGAGTTGCTCGACACCCTCGGCGACGACGTGGATGTCCTCGGAGTCCGCGAAGGCCAGATAGGCGCGGATGATCGACCGAGCGGCCGGATCGTTGACGACGTCGCGGACCACCGTGGGATCGATCTTCACGAACGACGGACGGACCTGGGCGATCATCGCCAGGCTCGCCGCGGTCGTGTCGTCGATCGAGAGGTGGATCCCTGCATCGGCCAGCGCGTCGAGACGCTCGTCGAGTCCCGTGAGCATCTCGATCTCAGCCCCACGCACGTCGACGGCCAGGCGCGGACCGAGCTGTGCGCACTCGTCGACGAACCGCGGATCGTGCAGCAGGTCGGCGCCGACGTTCACGAAGAGGATGCCGTCATCGGGTGGCGACCCCTGCGCAGCGATCGCCCGGAGTGCCGAGAACTGGAACTCGACCCCGAGGTCGGCGGCGATCGCGCTCTGCATCCACAGGTCGAACCCCGCTTCGGAGTCCCCGACGCGAGCGAACGCTTCCCAACCGATGGCGCGTTCGGAGAAGAGGTCCACCACGGGCTGATACACGGCGCGGACCACGCCCTGTTCGATCGCCTCTGCGATGGAGGTCCCCTCGACGGGGCCGATGTCGTCGTCCTCAGCCACCCGTCGCGACCCTCAGTTGAGGTGTGCTCCCGTCCGTTCGCCGTTGTCGATTGTGGGAAGGCGCCCCACTGTACGACGGGAAATCAACAAATGCGGAACAGCCGCTCGGACTGCTCGGTCATGTCGGCGATGGGCCGAATGCGGCGTATCCCGCGCGCTCGAGCTCATCGGCCAGTTCGGGGCCGCCCGAGCGTTGGATCCGACCCTGGGCGAGGACGTGGACGCGATCAGGACGGAGTTCTTCGAGCAGGCGCCGGTAGTGCGTGATCGCGAGGACGCCGAGTCCGCCGTCGGTGAACGTTTCGATCCGACGACTGACATCACGGAGCGCGTCGATGTCGAGGCCGGAGTCGATCTCGTCGAGGATGGCGAACTTGGGCTGCAACGTCGCCAGTTGGAGCGTCTCGTTGCGCTTCTTCTCACCACCGGAGAGGTCGACGTTGAGCGGACGCTCGAGGAAGCGGGCATCGAAGCCGATGCGCCCCGCCTCGTCGACCAGCAGTTGGGTCACGGCGTCGACGTCGCGGCCGGCGGCGACGGCCGATTCACGCAACATCTCGTCGAGTCGGACGCCGGGGACCTCGGTCGGGTACTGCATCGCGAGGAACAAGCCGGCGCGTGCCCGTTCCCACGCCACCATCGCCAGGAGGTCGACGCCGTCAAGCGTGACGGCGCCACCGGTGACGGTGAAGGCGGGGTGGCCGGCCAGGACGTACGCCAGCGTCGACTTTCCGGCACCGTTCGGTCCCATGACCGCGTGGACTTCGCCGCTGCCGACGGTCAGGTCGACGCCGTCGAGGATCACCTTGCCGGCGACGGTGGCCGAGAGGCCTTCGATCACGAGTTCGCTCATGCGTCCAACTCCACGTACACGTCGCCGCTGTCGTCGACCGTGACCGCGTAGGTGGGCACGGGCTTGGTGGCCGGGAGAGTCTCGGGCTCCCCGTCCTCGAGCCGGAACGAGCTGCCGTGCTTCCAGCACTCGATCGTGCCCTCGGAGCAGTCGACCTCGCCCTCGGAGAGCGAGATGTCGGCATGCGTGCACCGGTCGCCGATGACGTAGACGTCGTCACCACACCGGATCACGGCCAGGCGGTGGCCGTCGACGTCGACGCGGATGGCCGAGTCGGGATCGATGTCGCCCGTCGAACAGACGCGGGTGCTCACGGCAGGCTCCTCTCCAGGTCGGCATCGAGGTGCTCTCGAACCATCGCCTCGAACCCGGCCAGCGGCAGCGTGTCGAGGACCTCGTCGAACACGCCCTTCACGATGAGGCGCTCGGCCCGACCCGCCGGCACCCCACGGCTCTCGAGATAGAAGCGCTGTTCGGGGTCGACCGGGCCAACCGTCGAGGCGTGGGAGCACTGGACCTCGTTGTTCTCGATCTCGAGGTTCGGGACCGACTCGGCCCAGGCGTCTTCCGACAGCTTGATGTTCCGGTTGGTCTGAAATGCCTGCGAGCCACGTGCGTCAGGACGGATCTTGATGAGCCCGGTGTAGACCGAGGCACCCTTCTCGCCCAGCGCACCCTTGAACAACAGGTTGGACGTGGTGTCCGGGGCGACGTGGTCTTGGAATGTGCGGAAGTCGAGCAGTTGACTGCCGGTCCCGAAGTAGCCGGCGTACAGATCGCCGTGGGCTCCGCGTCCGGCCAGCACGGTGTCGGCCCGCAGCCGGCTGTAGTCGCCACCGAAGGCGGCTGTGCCCGACGTGAGCGTGCCGTTCTGCCCGACGGTGGATGCGACACGGGCGATCTGCCAGGTCAGGTCGCCGAGGACCTGGACGGACGCATGGCGCAGTGTGGCGTCGCGGTCGACGACCAACTCGGTGACGGGGATCGCCAGGTTGCGGGTGCCGGCGGGGCTGGTGAAGATCTCGACCACAGACACGCTCGACCCTTGGCGTGCGTGCACGACGAGTCGGGGGAAGCTCGCGACGCCCTCGGACCGGTACTGGTGGATGACGACGACCTCACCCCCGTCGGCGCCCTCGGCCACCACGATCTCGATCGGCGCGGCGAGGGCGTCGTGGAGCTCGACCAGGGCGTCGCCACCACCGTCGAGGGCCGAGCCGAGCGACGATTCGTCGGCGGTCTCCGGCTCGACGACCGTCGCGGCACCGTCGCCGGGACGCTGATGGACGGTTCGGCCGTCGACCGTGACGACGACCAGCGCTGCTGGAGCGACCTTCTCGATCAACGACCCGACCGCAGCGTCGATGCCGGTCGCTGCGCCGTCGGTCGGACGGAACGACGACAGATCGAGATCACCGATGCGGCTGTAGCGCCACACTTCCTCCTCGGCGGTCGGGAGGTCGGCGGACTCGAAGCGCTGGGCGGCCTCGCGACGGCGCGCGGTGTGCCATTCGGGGCCTGGCACTGCGCCTGCGTCGTCGATGGTGAATGAGGTGGTCATCGGGCGGGACGAACCAGGCTTTCTCGGCGGGCCTTCTTCGCGGAAACGGGGCCAGACACTGGCCCCGGAACCGCCAACCCTACCGGTGACGGGCCCGATCTCCCCAAGCCCGACGACCTTCGCGACGACCTACGCGTCGCCCTTCTTGCGCCGTTTGAAGACCCGCTTCCAGCGGGGCATCGACGCCCGCTCACGCTCCTTGACCACATCCTCCATCATCCCCGGACCGGCGGCGTTCACGATGTCCTCGGCGGCATCGAGCAATGCGGCGATCGATCCGTCGTCGTCGGCCAGGCTCGTCGGCTCGTCGGGCGTCGCCGGGGTCACCAACGTTCCGTGCTTCCAGTTCACATCGACCGAACGGCGCGTGTACTTCGGGCAATCGTCCGGGCAGCGCCACGGCGCCTCGGGCGCGAGGTCGAGATCGCACTTCCGAACGGTGTCGCCGTTGGGATAGCTCCGTGATTCGAAGTACTTGCAGTCCTGCCGCATCGGCATGACGTCATTGTGCCACCGGTCTCCGGCGATCCTGACGCGCCATGCTGTGTCGGTGGGCACCACGATCATCCGTGACACCGACGGCATCGCACACGTCCGTGCCGGCGACGAGTCCGGGGCATTCCGCGGCCAGGGCTTCGCCGCTGCACAGGATCGGCTCTGGCAGATGGAGTTCGACCGGCGGAAAGCGGCGGGACGACTGGGCGAGGTCGTGGGTCCTTCTGCCGTCGCGGCCGACCGGTATCACCTGCGCCTCGGCATCGCCCGGGCCGCGCAGGCCGACCACGAACGGCTGTCGGATCGGACGAAGGCCATGTTCGCGGCCTACGCGAGAGGGGTGAACGAGGCAATCGCGACGATCAACCCGCTCCCGCCGGAGTTCGGCCTCCTCGACGCCCCGCCGCCAGCGGAGTGGGAACCGTGGCACAGCATCGCGGTCTTCAAGGTCCGCCATCTCTGGATGGGGACCGCCGAGGTGAAGCTCTGGCGGTCGGCCGTCGCCTCGGTGCTCGGCCCCACGATGGCTGCTCGTCTGTGGCCGTCGCTCCCCGGCGTCCACATCGACCCCGACGTCGTCGAAGAAGTCGCCACGATGGGACTCGACTCGGCCGTGGCCGAGACCGCCCGCGTCCTCGCCGATCTCGAGGCACTCGGCGTCGGCGGCGCGGCGTCGAACAACTTCGTGCTCGCTGGGGACCGGACGCAGACCGGCATGCCGATCATGGCCGGCGACCCGCATCGGGCAATCGACCTGCCGAACGTCTACTGGCAGAACCACGTCACCTGGACCGGGAACGACGCCACCGATGTCATCGGTCTGTCCTTCCCCGGCGTCCCCGGATTCCCGCATTTCGGACACAACGCCGACGTGGCGTGGAGCATCACCCACGGCATGGCCGACGATCAGGATCTGTTCGTCGAACGGTTCGGCGCCGACGATCCGATCGTCGAGAGACGCACCGAGATGATCCCGGTGGCCGGTGGCGACGACGTCTCGGTCGAGTGTCTCACGACCGCCAACGGGCCGATCGTCGCGGGAGGACCGTCTGCGGGTGTCGGGATCGCCATGCGGTGGACGGCGACTGCTGCCCCCGACGCGACGTACGAGTGCCTGCTTCCCCAGATGTCCGCCCGGTCGGTCAACGACGTCGATGCGGCGTTCGAGCAATGGGTGGTGCCGTGCAACAACGTGTTGGTCGCCGACCGTGCCGGCGACATCGCCTACCGCTTCCGAGGTCGGCTCGCCCGGCGGCCCGACGCGAACGGGTGGACCATCGTCGACGGGTCGGATGCGTCCAACGCCTGGACCGGCTTCGTCGACGACTCCGAGTTGCTCCGTCTCCAGAACCCCGCATGCGGCTTCCTGCTCACGGCCAACAACCCGATCGGCAACGGTCCCTACGTCTCACACGACTGGGCCCATCCGGCCCGCGCCAATCGCCTGACCGAGTTGTTGTCGAGTGGAGACGCATGGACGACCGAGGACGCTCGCGCCGTGCTCGGCGACACCCACTCGGCCGTCGCCGCGTCGTTCGCTCGGCGGATCGCGTCCCTCACGGTGCACACCGCGGTCGAGATCGCCGCCCAGCAGGCGCTCGGATCGTGGAACCACCACATGGATGCATCGTCGGGTCCAGCGGTCATCTACGCCACCACCCGAGCCGAGTTGGTCCGTCTCCTGTCCGAACGCTTCGAGTTGCACCGGGCGCCCGCAGTCGACGGGATCGGCTACACGCTCGGGCAGGCAACTCGAGCGATGCACATCCGGGCGGGATTCCTCATCGACGATGACGGCCTCGTGACCGACGATCTGCTCGGATCGGCATTCCGTTCGGCGATCCACACCCTCGCCCAACAACTCGGCGGCGATGTCGCTGCGTGGCGGTGGGGTGCGCTCCACACCGCCGGCTTCCACCACCCGCTGGCCGCGCTCCGGCCCGACCTCACCTCGTCGCTGCCCCGTCCGGCGCCGGTCGAGTTGGGCGGTGACAACGAGAGCATCTGGGCTGCGGGCACGGTCCCGCCGTCGATGAGGTCGGTCACCGGCCCGGTGGCCCGCTACGTGTTCGACATCGCGAACTGGGACCGGTCGGGATGGGTCGTCCCCCACGGTGTCCACGGCAACCCGGCCAGTCCCCACCACGACGACCAACTCGGTCGCTGGGCGGCCCTGGAACTGTCCCCGATGCGGTTCTCGGCCGCAGCGGTCGACGCAGCAGCCGAGTCGACCATCGTCCTCTCCTGACCTCCTACGCTCGGGACATGCGGGGCATCGCTGTACCGGAACGCACCGAGGACTTCACGGCCGACCCGGTCGAACTCTTCTTCGACCTGGCGTTCGTCTACGCATTCTCGCAACTGGTCGGCCATCTGGTCCACGAACCGGATTGGGCCGGGGTCGGGCAGGCCGCGCTGCTGTTCATGTTGCTGTGGCTCCCGTGGTCCCAGTTCACGTGGTCGGCCAACGCCGTGTCCGGCAACGGTCGACGCGTGCGGATCCTCTTCCTCGCCGCCACCGCCGTCAGCGTCCCGATGGCAGCATCGGTGTCGACGGCATTCGACGACGGCGGCCCGGTCTTCGCCATCTGCCTCGGGACGATCACGTTGATCGGCATGGCCACGATGGGCCTCGGCACCGAGATGGAGGCCAGCGAACGAGCGTCACTGGCGCAGTGGGTGTCGATCAACACCGTCAGCCTCACACTCCTGGTCGTCGGTTCATTCCTCGACACTGGTCCGCGAACGGTGGCGTGGATCGGCACCGTGATCGTCATCTTCGTGGCCATGGGCATGGCCGGCGGTGGCGACTGGGTCATCCGTCCCGGGCACTTCGCCGAACGCCACGGCCTGATCATCATCATCGCTCTCGGGGAGGTCATCGTCGCCATCGGCATCCCCGTCGTCGCCACCCTCGAGGCAGGTGCAGGGCTCACCAGACTGACCGTCGTCGCGCTCGGTGCTGCCGGCGTGTTCGCGGGGCTGCTCTGGTGGGGCTACTTCGATCGCCCGGGTCCGGCCCTCGAGCACCATGCCGGGACGCTGTCGGGCCGAGACCTCAGCCGCTACGTACGCGACACCTACACCTGGTTCCACGCACCGATCGTCGCCGGCATCATCCTGTCGGCCGCCGCCCTCGAGGAGATCACGCTCCACCCGGACCACGAGCTTCCCCTCAACTTCCGGGTCATGCTCGTCGGCGGCCTGGCGCTCACGATCTTCGGCATCGCGGCAGGCGTGTGGCGGGCATTCCGCGCCATCGCCAAGGAGCGCCTCGTCGCAGGCATCGTGATCGCCGCCTTGGCCGCTGCTGCCGGTTCGATCGACGGCGTCGAACTCCTCGTGCTCGTCGACGCGGTGATCTTCGCAACTCTGATCATCGAGCACCGCCGCATCGAAGGATGACGCCGCCGTGTCGATGATCATGCAATGGGACTCCGCCGACCCGGTGGCCGCTGGTGAAGTACGAGCCATGGACCTCGACTCCTTCGTCGAGTGGCTCGAGGGAGCCGACGGTCGCATCTCGTTCGACGTGGACAAGGCGTGGCATGCCGTTCACTTCACCCTGACCGGCGATGCGTGGAGGCCCGACGGTTCGCTCGGCACCGTCGTGCTCGGCGGTGAACCGTTCGGCGAGGACATCGGGTACGGCCCGGCCCGGTGGCTCGGACCGACCGCGGTGGATGCTGCGGCGCGGGAACTGGCCGAGCTGACACCCGCAGACTTCGCGGCTCGGTTGGACTTCCCATCGATGGTCGAGCAGGGCATCTACCCGCCGATCTGGGATCGCGACCCTGACGCCGAGCAACTCGTGGACGTCGTCGTGGTCGCGTACGAGAAAATCCGGGATCGGTTCGCCGAGGCCTCTGCTGCGGGACAGGGCTTCGTGATCAGCCTTCTGTGACCGGGCGCGGCGGTGCCTCGCACCGCCGGGCCGCCCCACCGGCGACGACGCCTCAGGTGGTGGTGGGTGTGTCGTTGTCTTCGATGACGAAGACGCCGAGTCGGTTGAAGTAGGGGGTGGTGCCGAATTGGGCGGTGGCGGAGACGGTGTCGAAGAGGATGAGTCCCCATTCGCCGACGAAGAGCGGAGGTTCGTCGATGGTGTCGCCGAGGATCTCGATGGTGATGGTTGCGGTGGTCTGACCAGGAGCGAATGTCACGGTTCCGTTGGCGGCGGTGAAGTCGACGCCAGATTGGGCAAGGCCGACCGCCGGGGTCACGTCGATGGTGTGCCAGGTGGCGGTGATCGGTTGCGAGGAGGGGTTGGCGAGGGTGACGGGGACGTCGACGAAGACCGATTCGGTGTCGCCTTCGGTGACGGTGGCGGCGCCGGGTTGGATGGTGGGCGTGGGGTCGTCGTCTTCGATGACGAAGATGCCGGTGCGGCTGAAGAACCCGGTGCCGAAGTGGGCGTTGGCCGTAGCACCGCTGAGGACGACGAGACCCCACTCCCCGTCGAAGAGGGGTGGTTCATCGGCGGTGTCGCCGATGACCTCGATGTCGACCGTGGCGCTGGTCTGGCCGGCGGTGAACTCGAGGATGCCGGAGGCGGCTCGGAAATCGATGTCGGAGGTGGCGATTCCGGACACGCCCGCAGGGCCGACAGTCGTCCAGTCGACCGAGACGGTGCCGACCGCCGGTGCTGACAAGGTGACCGGGACCGACACGGTCACCGTACCGCTGTCCCCCTCGGTCACAGTCGCCGTTCCGGGGGTAACGATCGGTCCCGGACCTGCTTCGGTGATCCGCAGCCATCCATTGGCTTCACAGGCACCGTCGATCACCGAATCAGCCGAGCTCGACCCACCACCACCGGTCCCGGTGAAGAACCCGTAGGGCTCGATGTCGCCGCCCCCGCCGCCGCCGCCGTAGAGCCCACCGCCACCACCGGCTCCGCCGACGTCCACCGGGTGCCCATCGCCTCCGAATCCGAGCCCACCAGGCATGCCCGGAGCGGTCGGCGGTGCAAACGCGCCGCCCGCACCCCCTGCCGTCTGGGTTCCGCCGAGGCCGCCCCCCGTGAAGAAGCCCGGCTGGCCGACCAGGCCCCC
>JBBKVY010000038.1:0-3117 GCA_037968675.1 Acidimicrobiales bacterium
CGGGATGCGTTCGTGGTCAACAACGGCTACGGCGAGGCCGAGGGTCCCCGCCAGTTCATCGTGTTCGACGACCAGTGAGCCTCGTCAGCTGATCCTGGTCTCGATGACGCGATCCCGGAGGTGACGGGGAACGTCGCCGTCGAGTCCAGCGAGCAGTCGCTCGAGGTGGGAGCGGTCGTCGGCCGTCCACGACGTCGACGCGTCCGAGGAGCCGGCACGGGCAGCGAGGACGGTGTCGACGACCGGTGTCGGGGGCGCCGCCATCTCCACTCGCTCGAACAACTGTCGCACGACTCCTGGCGACGCCAGAGTCTCCTGGCTCACGAGCATCCGTCGCTCCGGCGCGACATCGATGAATTCGAGCCACACCCGCGTGCGCTGATTCCACATCTTGCGGAGGGCGAGCAGTCCTTCGGGCGGTTCGACGGCGGTGCGGACCTCGGATGGCGTCACGTCGCGACGCCATGGTGCGCGGACGAGGCTGCTGGCCCACGGGAGGAACGCACGCGTCACGAGCACGAAGTGCGCCTCTGGATAGGCCGTCGCCAGACCTCGCACCACGCTTCCTGCGTACCTCGTCTCCTTGAATCCCCAGCGGACCTCCTCGGGAAGGTCTCGGGTGAACAACTCGGTGATGCCGGCCGTGGTCAGGTGCTGCATGGCCGCGTCGAGTTGTGCTGCGTTGAACGGCGACACCCACGGCTCGAACGCCGACGGATCGTCGAGCGCCCCGATGACCGACGCCCGCTTGGCGTAGCCGTTGTCGATGTCGGTCCGCGCGCCGTCGCTCAGGCCGGCGTACGGCGCGGGGTTCTCGCGATCATCGAGCAACGACCGCAACGCACCGTCGTGCTCGCCCCAGATCGTGATCTGAGGGTGGCAGTTGAGGACTCGTTGGACCAACGTCGTTCCGCTGCGCGGAAGCCCGAGCACGAAGATCGGCGCCTCGGATCGGGTCACGAGCGCGTCACCGATCTCGCCACCGTCGCTTCGGGGCGCGGGCCTCGCCGACGAAGTCGACGATCTCCCGGTCGTAGTACGGGGGAGCGCGATCGGGATCGACGTTGTGCTTCCACCCGTACTTGTACCGATGCGCCTGGAGGAGCAGATCGGATCGGGGATGGCTGCTGGTCCGGCGGGCGTGCACCACCTGCGCTGCGGGGACCGGAGACAACTCGACACCCAGGTCCCAGGCCCGATGCCAGTAGTCGGTGTCTTCGCAGAACGCCGGACTGAACCACTCGTCGAACGGCCCGATCTCGTCGTGGACGGCGGTGGTCATCATGAAGCACCATCCCGCCGTGCCCGCTTGGTCGGGCCGGGTGAAACCGAGCCCGTCGCAGTGGTCGGTGTACGGAAAGGCGATTCGCCGACCGCCGGCGACCGCCTCGTGGAGGGCCACGTCCCAGCCCGGTTCCACTCGGCAATCGCTGTTGAGCACGACGAGCACCGGCGCTCGGGACAGCCGGATCCCGGTGTTCCATCCGGTGGACACGCCACGGTTCTCGTCGTAACGGTGGACCCGTGCCGCGAGCGGCACCTCGAACGGCGAGCCGTTGTCGACGACGACGACCTCGGTCGGGAGTTGGGCGACCTCCCAGATCCGGTCGATGGTCTCCCTGGCCATTTCCGCGAGCTCGGGCGACCTGCTCCAGACCGGGATGCTGATGCTGATCAGCGGCTCTTCCGCCGCGTCCGGGGGCGACCCGTCGTGGTGGAGTTCGGGGTCAGCGTCGACGACGGGCGCGATCGTGCTCTGGCGGGTCGGCATGGTGGGGACGTCCTCCGTCGTGCTCGCCACTCCCTTCGCGTGCAGGAGACGGAAGAGCTCCCGGTACGCCTTGTGCAGCCGCGGGAGCACCGACTGGTCGGACGCGGCGGCATCCTCGAGTTCGGCGACGCGGTGTCGCATGGTGGTCTCGCTCATCCGTCCCTCCTGCCATCGCTCGGCACTGTCGCTCGGCAATAGGCGCTGGGCGATGTCGGTCTGTGCGTGCAGCGATGCGATCACGGCGTGCGCCCTGCCCTTCGCCTCGGTGCGCTTGCAGAATCCGTCCACGTCGAGGGGTCGGGCCATCACGCTGCGCGCCTTGGCGTCGTAGACGACACGGAGTCCGAGGGGCGCCAGTCGCCACGCCATCTCGACATCGATCGAGTAGTTCAATCGTTGGTCGTGCAATCCGTGGCGGACGAGCAGCGACCGCTTGCAGGAGATCCGGCCCTCCCAGAAGCCCCGCCAGTCCAGCTCCTGTCCGTCGGTGAGCCGTTCGTAGGCGAACATCAGGCGATCGACGTCGGTGATGTACCGCATGAGCGGCGTCTGTTCGAGCTCGGGTGCCCAGTCGGTGTGACCGAGCACGGCGATCGTCTCGTCCGGTCTGGCCTCGTGACGCGACAGGTGCCGTTCGAGGTAGTCAGGGTCGGCGCGGTCGTCGTCATCGAAGAAGAGGACGATCGGAGCCCTCGCCAGCAGGATCGCGTGATTCTTCGCCGCGCTGCGCCCCGAGTGCGAGATCTGGATGGCGTGTATCTGCATCCGGTCCTCGAACTCCGTTGTCACGCCGGTCGGTGCCACGGCGGACCCGTCGTCGACGATGATCACCTCGAAGTCGCGCCGGTCGAGAGATTGTCGGGCGAACGACTCGAGGCACTGGCGGAGCAGATCGCTCCGCTCGTAGGTCGCGATCAGGACGCTGATCCGTGGTGGGGAAACGGGTTCCGGTCGTTCGACGCGGACCGGTCGTCCCTCGTCGGAGGCGAGCCACACGCCCAGAACGACCGGGGGGTCGGCGGCGGCGTCGCTGTCGATCGGTCGCCGCAAGCCGATCGTCACGTTGTCCGCCAGGGTCACCGGTCCGTCGGCACCTCGACCCCTGCGGATGCTGAGGACCGGAAGCGTGGTCGCCGCGTCGACATCGCGCGCCACGGTTCCCCGTTGACGCTCGGTGATCGGGGGGCCGCCTGCCGGCCCACTGGTGTGCGTCGGCTGCATGCGGTCCACGCCGAGTTCGTTCTGGGTGGCGATCAACCGGTCGAGGAAGTTGCTCGGGAGCACGGCGTCGTCGCGGATCGCGACCACGTAGTCCGCGTCGGACGCCTCCGGAAGTGCCGGGAATG
>JBBKVY010000039.1:0-3187 GCA_037968675.1 Acidimicrobiales bacterium
GTGCAGAACGCCGGCGGCGCCGGTTACGGCACGCTCTCGTTGTTCGAGGGAACGGTCAACTCGGTGAACACCGTCTATGCCCAGGCACTCGCCCAGGTGGGTCCCGAGGCTGTCGCCGACGTGGCCGGCCGTATGGGGGTCGATCGCGAGCTCGACCCCCAGCCGTCGATCGCCCTCGGCACCGAGGAGGTGTCACCCCTCGAGCTGGCAACCGTGTACTCCACGTTCTCGCGTTCGGGCGAGCGCATCGACCCGTACCGTTACACGAAGGTCGAGACCCGTGACGGCGACGTCCTCTTCGAACTCGACGAGCCCGAGCCCGAGCGTGCCATCGAGGCCAACGTCGCCGACACCGTGAGCGCTGTCCTCTCCGAGGTTCCCAAGCGAGGCACCGCGACGCGGGCTGCGCTCGATCGCCCGATGGCGGCCAAGACCGGTACCACGCAACGCAACGCCGATGCCTGGTTGGCCGGCTACACCCCCGAGTACACCGCGATCGTCTGGATGGGCAATGCCGACGGCAACACCCCCATGGACACCGTCGACGGCGAACCCGTCTTCGGCGGATCGATCCCGGCCCAGATCTGGCACGACTTCATGGTGGTCGCGCTCGAGGATGTCGAGCCGACCCCGTTCCCCGAGCCCGATCAGGAACTGCTCGGCGATCCATCCGGCGACGCCACGCTCGACGTGTCGCCTGCTCGGGTCGAACCCGGCGACCGGGTGACCGTGACCGGCTCGGGATTCGACGTGTGCATCAACGGGTGGCAGGCCTCGATCGACTCGGTGCAGCTCGAGAGCCCGTCCGACGGCGGCTCGACCGAGTCGGACCGACAGACGGAGCTCACCATCCCGACCGATGCCGCGCCGGGTCCGTATGAGGTCTCGGCCAGCTGCGACTTCGGTAGCGGCCCTCGCCCCTACGGCCCGACCGCAGACCTGACGGTTGTCGATCCCGATCCCGATCCCGACCCCGAGTCGACCACCACGAGTACCGAGCCCCGAGACGATGGGGACGACGGGGACCCAGGCACGTCGACGACCAGTACGCCCCCGACCACGACAGCATCCTCAACGACGACGACAAGGCCGCAGCGGACGGCCGGTTAGCCCAGCGAGGCCACCGCGTCCGCCAGTGGCGTGGTGCCCGCGGTGAGTTGCAACGTCCGCTCGAGACCGGCTCGACGGTCGATGATCTCCGCGAGCACACCGGCGACGTCGGCGCGGCTGATCGGGTCGCCGTCGGCCTCGGGGTCGAGTCGCACGGTGCCGACCGGCTCGTCGTCGGTGAGGCTCGTCGGTCGGACGATGGTGTGGCTGACCTGGCTGGCCCGGACGGCGTCGTCTGCCTGTCCCTTGGCGCGGAGGTACACGTCGAAGGCCTCGTCGCCCGGGTGGTCGCGATCCGCTCCCATCGAGCTGATCATCACGTAGTGCCCGGCGCCGATCCGCTCCGCCGCGGCGAGGAGCGTCACCGCGCCCTGATGGTCGACGCTCTCCTTGCGCGCGTGGCCGCTGCCCGGTCCGGCGCCGGCCGCGAACACGACTGTGTCCGCTCCCTCGATCGCCGCGGCGAGCGCGTCAGCGGTCGTCGACTCCAGGTCGACCACGGTCGGAACCGCTCCGAGGTCGGTGATGTCGTCCGACTGCGCCGGGTCTCGGATCAGCGAGAGCACGGTGTGTCCTGACGACACCAGTTGGCGAGCGAGGTGTCGGGCGATGGTCCCGTGCCCTCCGGCGATTGCGATCTTCATGGACGCTCCTGGTGGGGATCGGTGGGCGTCCAACCATAGGAGGGGATCTCGCGATGCCCGCCGCCTAGCGTGACCGATGCGCCCGGGTGGCGGAACTGGCAGACGCAGAGGGCTTAAACCCCTCGGCTCCTCCGGGAGCGTGCGGGTTCGAATCCCGCCCCGGGCACGCGCTGAGCAGGGGGATGTTCGTCGCCCACCGCAGGACCTCACCAACCGCAGTAGCGTCCGGCCATGGCGTCGGACGCAACCGAGCCGAACCAGGACCCAAGGGGCTGTGACGTTCGAGCGGCAGGCCGCGGCCTGGGCGAGCTTCGCCACCTCAGCCCATGAGCTCCGCCGGTGTCAGCAAGCTGGAGACCGACTACCTGGTCGTGGGGGCGGGGGCGGTCGCGATGGCCTTCGTCGACGCCCTGGTCGAGGACCCTGAGGTGGACGTGGTCATGGTGGACCGGCGCGCCGCTCCGGGTGGCCACTGGCTGGACGCCTATCCCTTCGTGCAGCTGCATCAGCCGTCGGCCAACTATGGCGTCGACTCGACACCGCTCGGCCACGACCGCATCGACGACGACGGCCCAAACCGGGGGTTTCACGAACTCGCGAGTGCCGCCGAACTCTGCGGCTACTTCGACGGTGTCATGCGCCACCGCTTGCTGCCCTCGGGCCGAGTCCGCTTCTTTCCCATGAGCGAGCACCTGGGCGGCGAACGGTTCCGGTCCAACCTCACGGGTCAGGAGACCGAGGTGACCGTGCGCCGCCGAATCGTGGACGCCACCTACCTGGCATCGGCGGTCCCCGCCACGGACCCTCCTCCGTTCTCGGTGGCCGAGGATGCCCGCTGCATCCCTGTCGGCGACCTCGTGAGAATCGGCCGGCCGCCTGCCGGTGTGGTGATCGTCGGAGGCGGGAAGACGGCGACCGACGCCTGCACTTGGCTCCTGCGGCAGGGGACCCCGCCCGATGCCATCACCTGGATCCGGCCCCGTGACGCCTGGTTCATGAACCGTGCCAACTTCCAGCCCGGCACCGGCGCCGTGGAGACCTTCGCAGGAGCCGTCCACGAGTTGGAGGCGCTGGCATCCACCGAGACCCTCGACGAGGCCTTTCTGCACCTCGAACGGTCGGGGCTCATGATGCGTCTCGACCCGGCGGTCCAGCCGACCATGGCGAGGGGCGCCACCCTGACGACCGCCGAGATGGCAGATCTTCGCACGATCGACCACGTCGTCCGGCTGGGCCGCGTGCGCCGGATCGAACGGGACGAGATCGTGCTCGACAACGGCACCATCCCGACGAGCGATGAGCACCTGCACGTCCACTGCGCCGCCCGGGGCCTGGCCCGCACCGTGCCGATTCCGATCTTCGCCGACGACTCGATGACGCTGCAGTGCGTCACTCGGATGAACCCGACGCTGTCGGCGGCGATGACGGGCTAT
>JBBKVY010000040.1:0-11967 GCA_037968675.1 Acidimicrobiales bacterium
TCCTCGTGGAGCTTGTCGTGGTCGACCCAGGTGACCAGGTTGGCCGCGAAGTAGATGACCTTCTCGAGCTGCTTGGCCTTCAGCTCCTCACGGGCTTCGGTGCCCGACAGGAGGTACGCCAGCCACGAACGCGTGCCGCGGAGGTACCAGATGTGGACGACGGGAGCGGCCAGTTCGATGTGGCCCATGCGCTCGCGCCGGACCTTGGAACGGGTGACCTCGACGCCGCAGCGCTCACAGATGATGCCCTTGAAACGGACACGCTTGTACTTGCCACACGCGCACTCGAAGTCCTTGGTCGGGCCGAAGATCTTCTCGCAGAAGAGGCCGTCCTTCTCGGGCTTGAGCGTGCGGTAGTTGATGGTCTCTGGCTTCTTGACCTCACCGTTCGACCACATGCGGATGGATTCCGCGGTGGCCAGCCCGATGCGGAGCTGATCGAAGTTGTTGACGTCAAGCATGTTCAGATCCTCTGCCGGCGGCGTTCGTCTTCTTCATCGGTGCCCTTCTCGGGGCGTGACAGGTCGATACCGAGTTCCTCGGTCGTCCTGTAGAGGTCTTCGTCGAGTTCTCGCATCTCGATCTCCTCGCCACTCTTGGCCAGGACCTCCACGTTGAGGCACAGCGCCTGCATCTCCTTGATGAGCACCTTGAAGGACTCGGGGATGCCGGGCTCGGGGATGTTCTCGCCCTTGACGATGGCCTCGTAGACCTTCACGCGGCCGAGGACGTCGTCGGACTTGATGGTCAGCAGTTCCTGCAGGCAGTACGCGGAGCCGTAGGCCTCGAGCGCCCACACCTCCATCTCGCCGAAGCGCTGGCCACCGAACTGGGCCTTCCCGCCGAGCGGCTGCTGGGTGATCATCGAGTACGGGCCGGTCGAACGGGCGTGGATCTTGTCGTCCACCAGGTGGTGGAGCTTCAGGATGTACACGTAGCCGGTCGTGATCGGGTTGTCGTACGGCTCACCGGTGCGACCGTTGAAGAGGGTCTGCTTGCCGTCGCGGCCGATCATCCGGGTGCCCTCGGGGGTCTCCGGGTGGATGTTCTCGAGGATCTTCTGGATGGTCTCGTGCCGTCCGGCGTCTTCGACCTCGTCCCACTTGGCGCCGTCGAACACCGGCGTGGCCACGTAGACCGACGGCTCCGTGTTGGTTCGGGTGGTGGTCTCGAAGTTGTACGACGGATCGGCGCCGACGTTGTTGCCGTCGGTCTCCCAACCCCACCGTGCGGCGTAGCCGAGGTGGGCCTCGAGGACCTGTCCCACGTTCATGCGGGACGGGACACCGAGCGGGTTGAGGATGATGTCGACCTGCGTGCCGTCGGCCATGAAGGGCATGTCCTCGACCGGGAGGATCCGGCTGATGACGCCCTTGTTGCCGTGACGGCCGGCGAGTTTGTCGCCCACGCTGATCTTGCGCTTCTGCCCGACGTACACCCGGACGATCTGGTTGACGCCCGGTGGCAGCTCGTGACCGTCGTCGCGGGACACGACCTTGATGTCGATGACCTTGCCCTCTTCACCGTGCGGGACCTTGAGGCTGGTGTCGCGCACCTCGCGAGCCTTCTCGCCGAAGATGGCGCGGAGCAGACGCTCCTCCGGTGTCAGCTCGGTCTCGCCCTTGGGCGTGACCTTGCCGACGAGAACGTCACCGGGGCCGACCTCGGCGCCGATCCGGATGATGCCGCGCTCGTCGAGGTCGCGGAGGATGTCCTCGGACAGGTTCGGGATGTCCCGAGTGATCTCTTCCGGGCCGAGCTTGGTGTCGCGGGCGTCGATCTCGTGCTCGTGGATGTGGATCGAGGTGAGCACGTCGTCACGGACGAGACGCTCGGACAAGATGATGGCGTCCTCGAAGTTGTAGCCCTCCCACGGCATGAAGGCGACGAGCAGGTTCTTGCCCAGCGCCAGCTCACCCAGATCGGTCGAGGGGCCGTCGGCGATCAGATCGCCCTTCTTGAACTTGTCGCCGGGCGACACGCGTGCCCGCTGGTTGATGCACGTGTCCTGGTTCGAGCGCTCGAACTTGAGCAACTTGAAGACCTTGCGGACCGGCTTGCCTTCCTTGGCGTTCTTGAACTCGACGGTGATGTGGTCGCCGTCGGACTCGAGGCACTCACCGTCGTCTTCGGCGATGATCGTGTCGGCGGCGTCGACGGCACAGCGCTTCTCGATGCCGGTGCCGATGTAGGGCGCCTCGGCCCGGACCAACGGCACGGCCTGTCGCTGCATGTTGGCGCCCATGAGCGCACGGTTCGCGTCGTCGTGCTCGAGGAAGGGGATCAACGCGGTGGCGACCGAGATGATCTGCTTCGGCGAGACGTCCATCATCTGGACCTCTGCACCGGGCACGGTGGCGATCTCGGTGGTGGCACCGAAGAACACGTCGCGCTCGAGCATGAGCTTGAGCTCCCCCAGGGTGGCCGCCTGCGGCGACTTCCGGACCAGGACCTTCTCGTTGACGAAGGTGCCGTCGGGGTTGACCTTGGCGTTGGCCTGGGCGACGACGTAGTCCTCTTCCTCATCTGCGGTGAGGTAGCTGATCTCGTCGGTCACCTTGCCCTCGATCACCTTGCGGTACGGCGACTGGATGAAGCCGAACTCGTTGACCTTGGCGTAGGTCGCGAGTCCACCGATCAGGCCGATGTTCGGGCCCTCCGGTGTCTCGATCGGGCACATACGGCCGTAGTGGGAGAAGTGCACGTCTCGCACTTCGAAGCCAGCACGCTCACGGGACAGACCACCCGGGCCGAGGGCAGAGAGGCGACGGCGATGCGTCAGGCCCGAGAGCGGGTTGACCTGGTCCATGAACTGCGACAGCTGGGAGGTCCCGAAGAACTCCTTGATGGCCGCGACGACGGGGCGGATGTTGATGAGCGTCTGGGGCGTGATGGCCTCGACGTCCTGGGTGGTCATCCGCTCGCGGACGACTCGCTCCATGCGCGAGAGGCCGATACGGACCTGGTTCTGGATCAGTTCGCCCACGCTGCGGATGCGGCGGTTGGCGAAGTGGTCCTGGTCGTCGAGGCGGTACCCGGGCTCGGCCTGCACGAGGTTCAGCAGGTACGTCATCGACGCGAGGACCTCGCACCGGCTCAGCACCGGCTGGTCGGCGTCGGGGAGATCGAGCTCGATCATCGGGAACTTGTCGGCCAGCTTGCCCAGTTCGGGGCCGAGTTTGCGGTTCAGCTTGTATCGGCCGACACGACTGAGGTCGTAGCGCCGGTTCTCGAAGAACGCGGTGCGGAAATAGTTACGGGCCGAGTCGACCGACGGGGGCTCGCCGGGGCGGGCACGCTTGTAGATCTCGACCAGGGCCTCGTCCTGGGTGGGCGCGACCTCGCGCTCCTTCTCCCACTGGTCCTCGAGGAAGTCGAATTCGCGAACGAAGGCCTCCATGAAACCGGGCGCGTTCTCCTCGTCGTAGCCCAGGGCACGGAGGAGCACGAACAGGGAGAGACGACGCTTGCGGGCGACGCGACAGCCGGCGGTGACCGGCTTGCCGGGCTTCTGCTCGACGTCGAACTCGATCCACTCACCGCGGTACGGGTGGATGGTGCCGGTGACCAGCTGGTGCTTGGAGAGGTTCCGGAGACGGAACCGCTCTCCTGGCTGGAAGATGACGCCCGGACTCCGGACGAGCTGGGAGACGACGACACGCTCGGTGCCGTTGATGATGAACGTCCCGCGCTCGGTCATCATCGGGAAGTCGCCCATGAAGACGGTCTGCTCTTTGATCTCACCGGTGCCGGCGTTCATGAACCGGGCGCGCACGAAGATCGGCGCGGCGTAGGTCATGTCCTTTTCCTTGCACTCCTCGACGGAGAACTTCGGATAGGGCTTGAGATCCTCGTCGAAGGGATCGAACTCGAGCTCGAGCTGCAGCTGTTCGCTGTAGTCCTTGATCGGGCTCATGTCCCGGAAGGTGTTGGCGAGGCCTTCCTCCAGGAACCACTTGAAGGACTCACGCTGGATGGCGATGAGATCCGGGATCGGAAGGATTTCGTCGAGGTTCGCGAACGAATAGCGGTCGCGGGACGCAGCGGACGTCACGGGTGGCCTCCTCAGAGGGCAGTGATGGTGTCGAGATCTGTGACCGGGGGGTGTGCGAGCGCGCCGAAATCCGGGAAGAATCCGTCAGTGGTGAGATGGTGAGGACCCGGAGCGCACAAGACCGGTCCACCTTAGGGCGTCGCGGAAGTGAGAGCAACCCGACGTCGCGAACCCGGAAAGCCCGGATTCACGGGGATTGCTCTCGATTTCCCCTCTCCCGTCTGTGGTCCAACGCGTGTGGGCGTTCGAGAGAGATCGCCGAAAGGGTAAGCCGAACCGGCGATCAGGTCAAGGATTTGGACCGGCTCGAGGCCGAGTGAGCCAGGAACTCAGCCGAAGGACTGGCGGAGCTGGATGGCGTCGAACTCGGAGGGGATCGTTCGACCGGTGGCCTGACGGTAGAGCGCCGTCTGGAAGATGCCGGTGAGGGTGGCGACCACAGCCGAGACGGCGATGAACCACAGGACGGCGATCGGGATGGTGACGACCGCGCCGACCGTGCCGAGCGCGGAGCCGACGAACACCAACGCGATGGCGGGCAGGACGAGCGCCAGGTTCAGCAGGCCGAAGCCGACGTTGGCGGTGACCTGTTCACCCCAGGTGCGCTTCACCAACGCCGAGGAGCCCTTGATCCCCTCGACCGTGCCGGTGCCCTCGATGACGATGACCGGCAGGACCAGGTAGGTGAGCACGCCCCAGGCGACGTTGCCGATCCAGGACACGAGCGCGCCGACGATGCCGCCGTTCTCGCGGACCGCCTGGAGGATCAGGCCGATGGTGACCGAGATGGCGGCGAAGCCGGCGACTGCGGGCCAATGGCCCATCGAGCCGCGCAGCGAGCCGCCGACTGTGGGGTCGCCGCCTTCCATGCGCATGTTGGCCCCGTGGATCACGGCCGCCTTGGACAGGGTGAACACGGTGGCGACCGCCACGTAGCCGAGGAAGCCGAGGACGTACCCCGCCGGCGGCACAGCATTGTCTTGTCCTCCACCGCCGAGCATCGCCAGCACCGGTCCGAAGAACGCGACAGCAACCAGCAACGCGGCAACACCGCCGATGAGCGGCAGCCACGCCAGCTCCCGATCCTTCTGGAGGACGGCCCATGACGACTTGGCGAGCGACCAGGCGTTGGAGATCCGGGAGAACATGGATCGAGTGTACGGACACGGCGAGGGCGCCACCTCGCACGGTGGCGCCCTCGTCGTGTTGCTGCGGTCGTTCTACTTGAGCTCGACGGATCCGCCGGCGCCTTCGATGGCCTCCTTGGCCTTGTCGGCGTCTTCCTTGCTGGCGTTCTCGAGCACAGTGCTGGGCGCGCCGTCAACGAGCTCCTTGGCCTCCTTGAGACCCAGGCTCGTGAGGGCACGCACCTCCTTGATGACACCGATCTTCTTCTCGCCCGCGCTGGTCAGCACGACCTCGAACTCGGTCTTCTCTTCTTCGGCTTCGGCGTCGTCGCCACCGCCCGCGGCGGCCGCCACGGCCACGGGGGCAGCAGCGGTGACGCCGAACTTGTCTTCGAAGTCCGAGAGGAGCTCACTGAGCTCCAGCACGGTCATGTTGGCGATGGCGTCGAGGATCTCGTCCTTGGTGGGCATTGCTTACTCCTGGTTCTCGTCGGACGCCTCGTGTGCGGGCGCCTCGTCGGTCTTGTCTTCGGAATCGGTGGTCGCGGGTGCGTCTGCCTCGGTTGCTGGTGCCTCGTCGGGAGCGGGTGCTTCCTCGGTCGGCGCCGCGTCGGCAGGGGCGTCGTCGGTGGGGGCGCCGGGGGCGCCGCCCTGGTCGATGAGGGCCTTGAGGCCGTAGGCCATGTTGCGGGGGAGGGCCTGGAGCAGTCCGGCCATCTTCTGCATCGGGGCCGCCATGCCACCGGCGAGCTTGGCGAGGAGGACCTCACGGGGCTCGACCTCGGCGAGGGCCCTGGTGTCGTCGGCGGAGAGCAGGTCTTCGCCCAGGACACCGCCCTTGAGCACGAGTGCGGGATTGTCCTTGCCGAAGTCCTTGAGGACTTTGGCGACATCCACGGCGTCGCCGGGACTCCCGTCGGGCTTGTCGGTCACGAACGCAAGTGCAGTGGGGCCGGTGAGCAGATCCTCGATCTCGAGGTTCAGATCGCGGGCAGCGAAACGCACCAGGGTGTTCTTGTACACCTTGAAGTCGCCGCCGATGTTGCGCAGCGCCGAGCGGAGCTGTGCGAGTTGGTCGACGGTCAGACCGCGATATTCGGTCAGGATCGTGGCGCTGGTTCCTTCGAGCCGGTCGCGCACTTCGTCGACCACTGCGATCTTCTCGGGTCGCGGGGTCTTGTCGTTGATCATGTCTGGGGGCACCTCCTTCGTCGGATCTCTTGGCTCGCACACATGCAGAGCCGGCAGAGCCGGACACAGAAGGTGTCGCCTCGTCGGGCGGACCGTGCCGTCTCCCTCGCGGGCGAGCGGGTTGGTCCATTCAGCGATCAGATCGCACCGGATGTCTGCGGCGAGCAGTTCGGTTGTGGAGCGGACGATGGTAGCGAACTCTCGTCCGGTGCCGACAATCGGCCGGCGGCGGTCAGTCGGGATCGGCGATGAATTCGTAGTGGCCGGGGTCGGGATACTCCCACTCGCCACCCCACGAGAACCCGCGCGAGGTCATGGCCGTGACGAGTGCGTCGTCCTGCGACTCGAACGTGCCGCGCGGATCGGTGCTGATGTTCAGATCGAGGGCCAGGCCCCACGAATGACGTGACAGGCCGGCGCCCGGGGCGATCCGGCGCGCGTACTGGCAACCGGCGTAATTCTGCGCCTGCACCGTGTCACCCCGCCCGGTGCGCTCCAACGCCTCCAAGGCAGCGCGGACCGACGGGATGATCGCCTTGTGGCACGTGACCTGGCCGAGCAGCGGCACCGACGTGGTCACGATGTTGGCCGACACCCACGCCGGGTCGATCTGGACATCGCGCCCTGACGTGTCCCGAAAGGTGAACTCACCGAACACCCGCTTCACGCGGGCCTGTGGCTCGACCCGGTCGCCGTGGCGCAGCCATCGCGCCTGGTCCGACCCACGCAGGCTGAGGAACTCGCCCGGAGGGGTCCGTCGACGGATCGCCGTCATCGTCGATGACCGGTCGGTGTCGGCGACCAGGAGGAACCGCTCGTCGTCGATGCCGAGTCGGTCTGCGTCGTCACCGTGGACCAGCACCTCCGCGCCGCCGCCGGATTCGTCGGCCACGATCCCGCTCACGGTGACGTCGCCTCGGTCGAATCGGAGCAGACCGCCCACATCGAGTCGCCGCAGCACTGCCGACGACCGCGTGAGCACCGCTCCCCCCGGCGCGAGGCGTCCGATGACTGCGGCATCGGCGGACGGCTGGAAGGCTGCGTAGGTCGACGGGTCGACCGCGAACGCGTCGATCGGGATCGCCCATCCGTCCGGGGCCCGGTCGACCGGCGTGCCGTCCGACGCGGAGGTCGCCAGCATCCGGATCATGTCGCCGTGGACGACCGTGCTCGCAGTGACACCGGGAATCGACGCGACGTCGGACGCGAAGCCAGGCGGGAGCCCGCCGGAGGTCCAGACCAGGAGCGTTGTGCCGTCGGCGCCGGTCACCGGGTCGGCTGGGAGCGTCGTGGCGGTGGTGGTCGGCGGCACAACGGTCGACGTCGAGGAGGAGGCGGTCGTCGTGGTCGCGATCGGTGCGGTCGTCGTCGACGGCCTCTTGGTGGTCGTTGTGGGATCGGGCAATCGAGCGGTGGCGAGGTCGCCCTCGTCCGAACGCGCCCAGAGCCCGCCGATGACGACGGCCACGACGACAGACGCCACGACCAGCCCTGCTCGGATTCGTCGACCCCCCATCGGCGGGCGACGCTAGCCCGGTGTTCGGGTCAATCGTCCTCGGCGCGCTTGAGGCGAGCGGGGTCGATGCGGATGCCCGGGCCCATGGTCGAGCTGACACCGACCCGTCGGAAGTAGCGGCCCTTGGCCGAGGCCGGCCGAACACGCTGGAGTTCATCGACGATCGCCCAGAAGTTGACCTTCAGGGCATCCGGCTCGAAGCTGGTCTTGCCGATGGGCACGTGGATGTTGCCGTAGCGGTCGGTGCGGTACTCGACCTTGCCACCCTTGAACTCCTCGACGGCCTTGGCCACATCGGTGGTCACGGTGCCGGTCTTGGGGTTCGGCATGAGCCCACGGGGGCCGAGCACGCGGCCGAGCTTGCCCACGGTGGGCATCATGTCGGGGCTGGCGATGGCGACGTCGAAGTCGGTCATGCCGCCCTCGACCAGTTCCGCCAGATCGTCGCCACCGACGTGGTCGGCGCCAGCGGCGCGAGCGGCCTCGGCCAACTCGCCCTGGGCGAACACGGCGACCTTGACGTCCTTGCCGGTACCCGAAGGCAGCGCAACGGTTCCACGCACGATCTGGTCGGCTTTTCGGGGGTCGACGCCGAGCCGGGCGATGAAGTCCACGGTCTCGTCGAACTTGGCGCCGGCGATCGACTTGCAGAGCTCCAGCGCTTCGTCGGGGCCGTGGTCGGCCTCCTCGTCGTAGCGCTTGAGTGCGTCGGTGTATCGCTTTCCTCGAGCCATGGCTCCGTCCTTTCGGGACTCCCTCGGAAGTGATGACGTCATCCCCGGCGAGGTGCTCCGAGGCGAGAGGTGCGAATGGCTAGCCGCGAACCTTGATGCCCATGGAACGAGCCGTGCCGGCGACCTGGAGCTTGGCGGCGTCGAGGTCGTAGGCGTTGAGGTCGGGCATCTTGGTCTGCGCGATCTCGGTGACCTGGGCGTCGGTGACCGTGCCGGCTTCCTCGGTGCCCGGGGTGTGGGCGGCCTTGTCGATGCCAGCGGCGGCACGGAGCAGGACCGGCGTGGGCGGCGTCTTGGTGATGAACGAGAACGTGCGGTCCTCGAAGATCGTGATGTCGACGGGGATGATCGTGCCGCGCTGGGCCTCGGTCTGGGCGTTGTAGGCCTTGCAGAAATCCATGATCGCCACGCCGTGGGGGCCGAGCGCGGTACCGACGGGCGGGGCCGGACTGGCCTGGCCCGCGGGGATCTGGATCTTGACGACAGCCGCGACCTTCTTCTTGGCCATGGGACTTCTACTCCTGATGCGATCTGGGAGCCCTCTTCAGGGCGACCGACCAGTGTGGTCGGTCTGGGGGGTGTTCCG
This sequence comes from Acidimicrobiales bacterium, assembly GCA_037968675.1. Lineage (GTDB taxonomy): Bacteria > Actinomycetota > Acidimicrobiia > Acidimicrobiales > Salinilacustritrichaceae > Salinilacustrithrix. The sequence goes on from JBBKVY010000040.1 coordinate 9,209, forward strand.
CCAGTTGACGGGAGACAGTTGGCGGGAGACCTACAGTTTCGCGACCTGGCTGAACTCGAGTTCCACCGGTGTCTCTCGGCCGAAGATGTTGACGAGCACCTTGACCTTGAGCTGTTCGGCGTTGAGTTCGATGACCTCGCCGGAGAAGTCGGCGAACGGGCCGTCCTTGACCCGAACCGTCTCGCCCATCTCGTACTGCATGCGGGGCTTGATCTTGGCGGCGGCGACCTCGCGGTCCTCGTCCTTGATGCCGAGGAAGTTCTCGACGTCCTTGCGGCGCAGCGGCGACGGCTTGGCGCCCGCACCGACGAAGCCCGTGACGCCCGGCGTGTTGCGGATGACGTACCAGGAGTCGTCGTCGAGACGGCACCGGACCAGCAGGTAGCCGGGGAACATCTTCTTCTGGACGACGACCCGCTTGCCGTTCTTGACCTCGACGGTGTCCTCGAGGGGAATGGCCACCTCGAAGATGCTGCCCTCCATGTTCATGGAGGCGGTGCGGGCTTCGAGGTTGGACTTGACCTTCTTCTCGTAGCCCGACTGCGTGTGTACGACGTACCACTTGCCCGGACGGTCGTACGGGCTGATGACCGGTTCGGGTTCTGGCTCGACGAGGTCCTCGGCGTCGACGACGCCGGGATCGGGGTCCTTCTCGTACTCGAGGCCCGAGGGCGCGGCCGGAGCAGCGTCCTCGACGGCGGGCTGGTCGGTGATGTCGGTGGCGGCAGCGGTGTCGGACACGGCTGGCTCCTCTGCGTCGGGGGTGGGCGGGAGGTCGCTCATCGTTCGAACAGCCTCAGGACTGCTTCGCCGAGCACGTAGTCGAGACCGGCGATGATCGCGGTGAGCAGGACGATGCCCAGGAGGACGACGACGGAGTAGTTGGCGACCTCGGTACGCGAGGGCCAGGCGACCTTGCGGAGTTCGCCTCGGACCTCTCGGACGAACTGCACGGGACCGGTGCGGTCGGCCTTGGCTGGGGGTGCCTTGGTCTGGCGCGCGCCGCGGACGGGCTCACCAGCCTCGTTCAGCTGACCCTGCTTCTTGAGCAGGCGCTTCTGTTCTCGGTTCATTGCCATGTGGGTGTGACCCCGTGTCGCGTGTCAGGAGCAGGGCAGGAGGGAATCGAACCCCCAACCGCCGGTTTTGGAGACCGGTGCTCTGCCAGTTGAGCTACTGCCCTCGGCGGTTGCCGGAACCGTAGACGCTAGCGGTGTCCGTTACCCATCGGCGATTTGGGTCAGCGTCCGGAGCGTTGCCGAGCAGCCGAGATACGACGGGCCTATCCGACCAGCTTGAGACGCTTGCTCCGACTGGCGAGCACGATCGCCCCGGCGGCCCCGGCGGCGGTGGCGGCGGCGATTCCCCCGATGTAGGCGGCGCGGCGTCCGTGCAGCGCGGCACGGATGGCACGACGCTCGCCGGCGTGCTCGAGTCCTGCGAGGATCTCGGGGAGCAGCCCGGGGGCTGGCTGGAGGACCTCGGTCCGCAGGCTCCGCAGGCTCCGCAGCAGCTTGCGGTACTGGACGAGGTCGGCCTGGCAACGCAGACAGGCCTCGACATGCGAGCGGGTCGCGTTGGAGAGCGGCGCATGATCCTCGGCGACGGCGCTGAGCTCCTCGGCGACGGCGTGGCAGTGGACACCGGTGTCAGCTGGCACGGTCGACCTCCCCACGGCGCGGGAACAGGCGCTCCTTCAACTCGAGCCGGGCTCGATGCAGACGCACCTTGGCGGCGGTCTCGCTGATGCCGAGTTCGGCGGCGATGTCCTCGTGGGGCATCTCGTAGACGTCGCGCAACAGCACGACCGCACGGAGCTTCGGCGACAACTCGGCGAGTGCGCCGGCCAGGTCACTCCGGAGCGCCATGGCATCGGCCTGCGCGGCAGGATCGCGAGCGAGATCGGTGTCCTCGACCGTGTCGGGGAGTTCGTCGTGGCGGTGCTTCTGGCGCTTGCCCATGAGCGTGTTCGCGCAGTTCGCGGTGATGCGATACATCCACGTGGTGAACTGCGCGTCACCCCGGAATCGCTTCAGGCCCTTGTAGGCCCTCAGGTAGGCGTCCTGCACCACGTCTCGCGCATCCTCCTCGTTGCCACAGAGGCGATACGCCAAGGTGTACGTGTCGGCATGTGTCCGGCGAACAAGTTCGTCGAACGCAGCCCGGTCGCCCTCCTGGGCTCGGGCCACCAACTCGTGCATCTCGGTCGTCATCGCAGGCATTCCGACCCCCCGGGGGTGCACTGGGTTACCTCATGCTACGCCCGTGCGCGACGAGACCGCCCCGAGGGGCGGTCTCCTCGGAGAACGATCCTGCTACTTCAGGATCTTCGTCACCCGGCCGGCGCCGACGGTGCGGCCGCCCTCACGGATCGCGAACCGGAGACCCTCGTCCATGGCGATGGGAGCGCCGAGTTCGACGGTCATGTCGGTGTTGTCGCCCGGCATGCACATCTCGGTGCCCTCGGGCAGGACGACGGTGCCGGTCACGTCGGTGGTGCGGAAGAAGAACTGCGGCTGGTAGTTGGAGAAGAACGGCTTGTGACGGCCGCCCTCGTCCTTGGTCAGCACGTACACGGTGGCCTCGAAGGTCGTGTGCGGCGTGATGCTGCCCGGCTTGCACAGCACCTGCCCACGAGCGACGCCGTCCTTCTCGATGCCACGCAACAGGGCGCCGATGTTGTCGCCCGCCTGCCCCTGATCCAGGAGCTTGCGGAACATCTCCACACCCGTACACGTCGTCTTCGTGGTGTCACGGAT
>JBBKVY010000041.1:0-3070 GCA_037968675.1 Acidimicrobiales bacterium
GGTCTCGGCGGCATCAACAGCCGTGGCCGCCCCTATGACTTCTTCCGCGGACGGCTGCTGTTCCCGATCCACGACAGCGACGGACACGCGCTCGGGTTCGGCGGCCGGATCATGCCGGGTGAGGAGGGCGCGAAGTACATGAACACGCGTCAGACGCCGTTGTACGACAAGTCACGCGTGCTGTTCGCGCTCGACCGCGCCAAGGCAGGCATCGTCGAGGCCGACGAGGTCGTCGTGTGCGAGGGCTACACCGACGTCACGGCCATGTTCCGGGTCGGTATCCCACGCGCCGTGGCCACCTGCGGCACGGCGCTCACCGACGAGCACGTCCAGATGCTGCGCAAGTTCGCCCGCCGCATCGTCCTCGCCTTCGACGCCGACACGGCCGGCCAAGCGGCCGCCGACCGCTTCTACCAGTGGGAAGCGAAGTTCGACCTCGACGTCGTCGTCGCTGCGCTGCCGCCGGGCGTCGACCCGGGCGACATGGCCGATGACGACCCCGAGGGGCTGGTGCAGGCGGTGGCCGATGCTCGCCCGTTCCTCGAGTTCCGGCTCAACCGCATCCTCGACGCCGCCGACATGTCGACGGCCGAGCACCGGGCGCGTGCCGCAGAGGACGCGCTGTCCGTCGTGGTCGAGCACCCGAACGACCTCGTGCGAGACCAGTACCTGATGCAGGTGGCCGATCGGTGCCGCGTCGACGTCGCTCGCCTTCGAGACCGCCTCCGATCCGGTCAGGTCAAGCGTCGGGAGCCCGAAGACGAGCCCCGTCGACGGAAACGTAGCGACGACGACGGTGATCCGGGTCCGCAGGAACCGGGCGACGACAACGATCCCGGGCCTCGGCCCTCAGGCGTCGACTCGCGTCGCGAAGTCTCCAGTGCCGACACCCGGTCTTCGCCCGCCCTGGAGGTGCTCCGCCTCGCGGTGAACCGTCCCGGGGATGTCATCGACTGGCTGGACGAGGCGCTGTTCGACGAAGGGATCCATCTCGACGCCTACCGCACGCTGATCGAGTCGGCGACGATCCACGAGGCGATCGACTCGGCGCCACCGGACGTGGCTGCGCTCTTGTCCAAGCTCGCCGTCGAGGAACCGAACGAGGACCCGATGGATCCCTTGATCCTGCTGATCCATGCGGCCGGGCGCCGTGAGCAGTCGAGGATCAAGGCAGCAGATCCGAATGACTTGGCCCGGCTCGCACCGTTGGGCCACCTGATCGCTCAGCTCGGACTGGCGACTTCAGATCGCAGAGATGTCGTCGCCAGGGAATTGCTAACGTTCGTCTCCCAACAGGGGGACGTATGACCCAACTCGCCGAGGACACGGGGGTTCCGACCGAGCTGATCGAACAGCTCGTGGAGGACGCGCGTCACTACGGGTCGGTTCATCTCGACGTGGCGATGATGAAGCTGCGGGTCGAGCTGACGCCCGACGTGCTCACGGCCCTCAAGGACGCGTGCACGCGAGCCGGGGTCACGCTCGACGAGGGCGTCGAGGACGGCGCGCCTCCTGACGAGGAGTTGACGTCAGCCGACGAGGTCACGCGCGCCCGCAAGCGTCGTGCCGCGGCCCGCACGCTCAAGACCGTGAAGACCGGTGCCGGCGGCAGCAGCGACTCGGTCCGCATGTACCTGCGGGAAATCGGTCGTGTGCCGCTGCTGAACGGCTCCGAGGAGGTGTCGATCGCCAAGCGGATCGAGAAGGGGGAGATGGCCAAGGGGCGTCTCGCCGATCTGGCGGCGGGCGACGAGCTCGACACCCTCCCGTTCCAGGAGCGCCGCAAGATGCAGCGCTGGGTGCGCGACGGTGATCTCGCCACGAGCGAACTGATCCAGGCCAACCTCCGCCTCGTCGTGTCGATCGCCAAGCGCTATGTCGGTCGGGGCATGCAGCTCCTCGATCTCATCCAGGAGGGCAATCTCGGCCTGATGCGGGCGGTGCAGAAGTTCGACTACACGAAGGGTTTCAAGTTCTCGACCTACGCCACATGGTGGATCCGTCAGGCCATCACCCGCGCCATCGCCGACCAGGCCCGCACCATCCGGATCCCGGTCCACATGGTCGAGTCGATCAACAAGGTCCACCGGATCCAGCGCACCATGCTCATGGAGCTCGAGCGTGAGCCCACGGTCGAGGAGTTGGCAGAGCGGGCCGACCTCACGGCGGAGCGCGTACGCGAGATCCAACGCATCTCGCTCGACCCGCTCTCACTCGACTCGCCGGTTGGGGAGGAGGACGACTCCAACCTCGCCGACTTCATCAAGGACACCAACGCCGACGCTCCCGCTGACGCAGCGGCCCGCATGCTGCTCAACCAGGCCGTACTCGAGGCACTCGAGGAACTCAATGAGCGTGAACGCGACGTCATGCGCCTTCGCTTCGGGCTCATGGACGGCCAGGCCCGCACGCTCGAACAGGTCGGCCAGGAATTCGGCGTCACGCGAGAGCGGATCCGCCAGATCGAGTCCAAGACGCTCGCCAAGCTCCGCCACCCGCACCGCTCCCAGAAGCTGCGCGACTATCTCGACGGCTGAGCCGTTCGCTCGCGCTCACTACCCGAGTCGTTCTCGGGGTCCGGCGACCGGGGACCTGCCGCTCGATCCGATCGAGTTGATTCGAACCCCGGCCGACGACGAGTGATGGTCTTCGGCGGGGTGCCCGCCGGTTGCTATCGTCGGCGATTCCTTCCGGGGTAGCTCAGTTGGCAGAGCAACTGACTGTTAATCAGTGGGTCGTGGGTTCGAGCCCCACCCCCGGAGCGACGAAAACGCAGGTCAGAGCCGTTTCCAGGACCGGCTCGACTGCTGCGGTGGAGGGAGGGGACCTATGGGGGGACCTATCCCGAGACCGCCCTAGCCCGAACTGGACACCTGACCGCCCTGGTCGCATGGCCGGGGCGCTTGCGCGTCCTCTAGCGGCACCTCGGGCGGGACTGGAGTCGACACACGCACCGTGGTGAAGATCGCGATCTTGCGGGTCAGCTTCCTACTGAATCTGTAGCAGCTTGGCCGGCATCCGAAACATGATCGGACCAGGAGTTGCCATCCCACCAGCGGAGTTCGTGGCG
>JBBKVY010000042.1:0-2951 GCA_037968675.1 Acidimicrobiales bacterium
GACGAACTTCGGAGCGAGCGGCGTTACATCGATGCCGCGCACGACCGGGTGGTGGCGCTGCGCGACCGAGCGATGCTTGTGGCCGAGCACGCTGGCGGCGGGGCCGATGCCGGAGAGCTGGAGCCCGATGTGCTGTTCGCTCGCGACGTTGCCGTGGCCCACTCGGCCTACCGGTCGACCACGCTCGACCTCACGCCTGATCGCCTCTGCGTCGGTCGGATCGACGGCGACCTGGCGGGACAGCAGGACTGCACGCTCTACATCGGCCGCCTCTCCCTCTCCGACGAACGGGGCGAGCCGATGATCGTCGACTGGCGAGCACCAGCGGCCGCTGCCTTCTACCGCTCCCGGCCTGGTGATCCGATGGGCGTGCGCCGACGGCGGCACTTCCGCTGGCGAGGTGGGGATCTGGTCGGACTCGACGACGAGGCGATTGACCGGGCCGCGCTCGACCAGAGCGAGTTGCACCTCGTTGGCGAAGCCGCGCTGCTGGCGGTGTTGCAGGCACCGCGCACGGGCCGGATGGCGGACATCGTCGGCACCATCCAGGCCGACCAGGACCGGATCATCCGCCGCCCGGCCCGGGGATTGACCATCGTGCAGGGAGGTCCGGGCACGGGCAAGACCGCTGTGGCACTGCACCGAGCGGCGTACCTCCTCTACGAGCTGTCCAGCCGAGGCGACCAGGCGTCGGTGCTGTTCGTCGGACCGAACCGCACGTTCCTTCGCTACGTGAGCGAGGTCGTGCCGTCGCTCGGCGAGGACCACGTCGTCATGGCAACTTCGACGGACCTCGGCCCCGACGTGTCCGTGACCGGCCACGATGCGGACGACGCCGCCCGCCTCAAGGGCGACGTCCGCATGGCGCAGGTGCTGGCTCGGGCGGTGCTCGGGTTCGAGCAACCCGTGAGGGCTCGGACGGAGTTCGGCTGTGGTCGCTACGTCCTCAAGATTGATCCGGGCGCCGTGCGCACGCTCGTCGCGCTCGCTCGGAGGGAGCCTGGATCGCACAACGAGCGTGTCCCCTTCGTACGTGCCGGCGTCCACGAGCTGCTCGCCGCCGACTTCGCCCACCGCGTTCGTGCTGATGTCGCGGCCGGTCGTCTCAGCGTCGAGTCGGTCCCTCAGTACTGGCCTGCGTTGGATCGTGACGCCGTGCGCGAGTTCTGCGATCGGATCTGGCCACCGCTGTCTGCCCCCGAGGCGCTCCGCCGGCTGTTGGGGTCGGAGGTCCGGATCCGTCACGCGACCAAGGGCGTCCTCAGCGACGCCGAAGCTGCCCTCCTGCCACGGCCCGCCGCTGCCGGTTGGACCGACGCCGACGTCACGCTCCTGGATGAACTCACCGAGCTGCTGGGACGCGAGGAGGACGACGAGGGAGGCACCGGGTCGCGGGCAGCCGGGCTCGCCGCGACGTCCTTCCAGCTCGTGGAGGCCGCCCTCGCCGAGGAGATGCAGGCGGCGCTCGAGAACCGGACCGCCGACTGCCCGGCGTGCCAACTGGAGATGACGTACGGGCGCACCGAGGACGGGACGCTCACGCTCACCTGCACCAACTTCAGCTGCCACCGCAACGAGACGCGGCCCGCCTACGAGGTCATCGGCGACGACGCCGCCCACTTCCTCTCCGCCATCATCGAGGAACTGTCGGACCGGTTCGCCGACGTCGAGGTTGCTGCGACCCGGGTCGCCGACCGCCGGTTCGCTCACGTCGTGGTCGATGAGGCGCAGGACATCTCGGCGATGCAGTGGCGCGCCATCGCTCGCCGTTGCCCGACGCATTCGATGACCATCGTCGGCGATCTCGATCAGGCGAGTCAGCCGTGGTCGTTGGACCACTGGTCCACGGTCACCACCGCTGTCGGCGCCGCCGACAGCGAGCTCATCGAGCTGACGATCAATTACCGGACACCGTCCGAGGTGATGGCCTTCGCGGCCGAGCAGGTCGCCCGCCGGGGAAGGACCGTGTCCTCGCCAGCCTCCGTCCGTTCGTCGGGCGTGCAGCCCGAGATCCGCACCGGGACACTCGCCGACCTCGACGACCTTCTCCGCGGGGCTCGAGCGGAGATCGGGCCGGCCGGCACGGTCGTCGCGGTCGTCCCCGAGGCACACGCACGTCCCGACCACGATGCGGTGCTGACGGCGACGGAGACCAAGGGACTCGAGTTCGACGGTGTCGTCGTCTTCGACCCGGCGGCGATCGCCGCCGAATCGCCGCTCGGAGTCACCCGGCTCTACGTGGCTCTGACCCGCACGACGAGACTGCTCTGGACCGTTGAACCATGACCGGGACCGCCGTCCGGGACCCACGCTCGTCCGCCACCTGACGATTCGTGTCGTCGGACCGCGGCGAAACTGCACCGCAGGGCAGGAGACTGTCGCCGATCTGTAATGGACAGCGTCCCCGGATCAGACGTGTGTAGAGCATGAGCCGACAAGGAGTGATCATCGACATGGCGGAGCGGGATCACACCGAGGTGTTGCCACCGCCGTTCCGTACCTTCTTTCTCGCAGAGTTCCCGAAGATGGTCGTGCTCGCCGAGGCGGTTTCGGGGAACCCGGCGGTCGCCGAGGACCTGGCAGCCGAGGCGATGACGCGGGCGCACCGTCGTTGGCCACAGGTCGGTCAGATGGATCGGCCGGGTGCGTGGCTCCGCAGGGTGACCATCAACCTGGCGATCTCGGAGCGGCGACGGCGATCCGTCGAGCGCCGATTCGTCGGCGGGCGGAGGAACGAAGACGTGACGGTCCCTGGGCCCGATGTCGACCACCCCGTCTGGGCTGCAGTCGCCTCGCTGCCGAGCAGGCAACGCGCCGCAGTCGCGCTGTACTACCTCGAGGATCTCTCCGTGGCCGACATCGGACGGATCCTCCGCTGTTCCGAGTCGACCGCGACCACGCATCTCCACAACGCGCGACGCCGCCTGGGCGAAGAACTCGAACGAACGATG
>JBBKVY010000043.1:0-3975 GCA_037968675.1 Acidimicrobiales bacterium
CGAGTTCTCCCGCACGTGAAGCGCCTCGGCCACCGCCTGTGGGACGTCTGCCGACGACGCTACGTTGGCGAGTTCGACCAGCCACGCCTCGTTCGGTGGTTGGAGATGCAGCGCGATGGCAGCTCCGATTGCGAGCCGGGTCTTGCCGATGCCTCCCGGACCGAGCAGCGTCACGACAGCGGAGTTGTCCAGGGCCTCAGAGATGGCGTCAAGTTCGTTGCTCCGGCCGATCAATCGATCGATTCTGCGCGGCAGGTTGCCCGTGTGGGCTCGGTTGGTGTGCAAGCGTGGGTGGGTGCCGTCGTCGAGTTGAAAGATTCGCTGTTCGGTGAGCAACCCCTTGAGCCAGAATGCTCCGAGGTCGGAAGTCGTCGTGTCGTCGATCAGCGCCGCGATGGCGCCGCTTGCGAGGACCTGGCCACCGTGCCCCGCGGCGGCGAGCCGGGCTGCGACGTTGACCACCGGTCCGAAGTAGTCGCCGCCTCGTTCGTCCGACTCACCGATGTGCAGTCCGACCCGAACCCGCAGCTGCACCCCCGACGGCCACGGTTCGCACTCGATCATCGTCTGGAGGCCCTTGGCCCACGCAACAGCATTGCTGACTCGCCGGAATGCAACACCGAACAGGTCGCCACCGGTGGAGAAGATGTAGCCCTCATGCTCGCTGGTGACAGCCCGGATGATTTCATCGTGTCGGGCCATTGCCACCGACATCTCCGAGCGGTGCAACGCCCACAAGCTCACCGAGTCCTCGACATCACAGAATCCGAACGTCACCATGCCCGTCGGGACATCGGTCGCCAGCCTGCCGGGCGGGGGGAAAGAGGCGAGTTGGTCGTCGTGGCCGAGGATCTGGGCTTCGAGTTCACGCAGTCGCGGACCGGGCTCAACGCCGAGTTGTTCTACAAGGCGGCCCCGTGCCGTTCGGAACGCCGCTAGCGCATCGGCTTGACGCCCGCCCCGATACAGCGCTGTCATCAACAACGCCCACAATCCTTCTCGGAACGGGTAGCTGGCGCTCATCTCCGTGAGTGGACCGACTGCGGCGCCCGGATCAGTCTCGATCAGACGACCGAGATCGATCTCGACCGCTCCCAGCCACTGCTCAAGGAGTCCCTCCACGACCGCGTTTAGTCCAGGTGCATTCACACCAGCGAGTGGTATGCCCGTCCAGGCCTCGAGCGCACCGTCGATGTCGTCGGCGCGGAGCAGACGCTGGAAGCGCACGACGTCGACATGATCGGGCTCAGCCGCCAGCCGATAGGCGGCGCCGACTCGAACGATCGTCTCAGCACCGAGCCCCTTGCGCAGCCGCGTGACGTAGGACTGCAGCGTTTTTTCTGCTGTCCGTGGCGGATCCTCACCCCACACCCGGTCAACGATCCGGCCGACCGGGACCGCCTCTCCGGCTGATAGCGCCAACGCAGCGAGTACGGCCTGGCACTTCTGCGCGCCCAGATCCACGGCCTTTCCGTCGTCGTCGAAGGCTGTGACGCCGCCAAACAAACAGATCTGCATTAGCGCACCATTTCGGACATCACTCATTGATACTCCCACACGACTGCGATGCTCGTGCCCTGCGCTCGTGACAGACCGGTGCGCCGGTTGCGTCCGGGTCGAGTCGGGCTCCGACGGCACAACCGGCACCCGGCCACGCCTCGGCTGTCGTTCAACCCGCCTCGATCAGGCTTTGAACACAGCCAGACGACACCGGGAGATCCCCTCCGAGGTCGCATATTCGAGAAGAGGAACCGCCATGTCACATGCCCTGTACAGATTGGGACGATTCGCAGCCCGCCGCCCGTGGACCGTGATCGGGACATGGACCCTCGTCGCGCTCGTCGTAGTCGGAGCGTCCGTTTCGTTCGGTCGAGACCTCGAGGACTCCTTCGAAGCACCAGGTCTCGATTCCACCGCCGCGCTCGGCCTGCTGACTTCGACCGGTTCCGACGCTGCCGGACCCACCGCGCAGATCGTCCTCACGCCCCACGACGGCTCGAGCTTCTTCACCTCCAAGCAAGCACAGACCGCGTTGGCCAATGTGCGCGCCAGCGCGGTGCGACTGCCGAACGTGCTCGGTGCAAGTGATCCATCCGCGGTGTTGCTGAACGGACCGGAAGCTGCCACGGCTGACGGTTCGGTGTCACCCGACGGACGGGTCGCGCTCATTCGGCTGCAGTATCGAGTGATCGACGAACTCGATGCCGAAGACCTCGACAACCTCAAGCAACTGGTAGCCGACCTCGACGTGGCCTCACCGTTGCAGGTCGAGCTGAACGGCGACCTGTTCGCTGCCTTCGAAGAATCACAGACCGGCATCGGCGAGATGCCCGGCGCCGTGTTCGCCCATCTGGTCGCCTTCGACGGCATCGTCCACGGCTGGGATCTGGCCACCTCGACTGGGCAGCCATGGAACCCGCCCGACGCCCTCGTCGCCGACCTCGATGCGTTCGCCAGAAGCGCGATCTCCACCGACATGCGAGCCGACGCCGGCTTCGGTCCCGAGCGTCAGGCCGACGCCAATGCCAGGCTGATCGACCGGCTGGTGGCCTTCGCTGGTCGCCCGACCTGAGGGAGCCCACGGCGGCGCTGCGTCCACGACCGATCGTCCTCGTTCGACTCCAAGGAGGTCCCGATGACCGACATCCCGACGGGCAGTACCTCGAGACGGGGAGCAGATGAGGAGACCCGCACGCTTGCCGGCGCTGGTTGGGGAGCGCGCGCACCGGAATGGGCCTACTTGTTCGAACCGTACGCTCGGCCCGCCAACGACGTGATCTTCGACCAGCTCGACGTCCGGCACGGTACGCGCCTCTGTGATGTCGCCTGTGGGGCCGGCATGGCGGCGAACACGGCGCGTCGCCGTGGAGCAGTGGTGGCCGGTCTCGATGCATCGGCATCCCTCATCGACATCGCACGCGCTCGCACCCCTGACGGCGACTTCCGGGTCGGGGACATGTTTGCGCTCCCGTTCAAGGACGGCTCCTTCGACGCGGCGACGAGCTTCAACGGGATCTGGAACGGGTGCGAAGCGGCGCTCGAGGAGGTTCGACGGGTGCTGATCCCCGATGGCAGGTTCGGCATGACCTTCTGGGGCGCGTACGACCGTCTGGGGCTCATGCCCTACTTCCTCAAGATCATCGAGCTTTCGCCCCCGAGCCATCAGCTCGCGACCACCGAGATGGGCGAGACCCAGGACGTCGCCGAGCGCATGCTGCAATCCACCGAGTTCCGGGTCCTGGAGCATGGAACCACCGACGTGGTTAACGAATGGCCCGACGTGGCCACGGCCGTTCGAGCGCTCGCGGCCGCCGGGCCCTCCGTTCCAGCGATCGATGCCGTGGGGTACGACAACTTCTGCAGGGAGCTCGACAGCGTGATCGCCCCGCTCTGCGAGCCCGGCCTCGGAGTCCGCATCGCCTCCGAGTTCGGCTGGATCACCGCCCGGCCCGCCTGACGCCAACTCGAAGGTCGGTCTCCCAGCCGTTTCGATGCGCTCCGAACCGAGTCACCGAGGGTTGGATGCCTCCCACCGATGGCCTGTTCGCCGTCCCGGCAGACCGGGCTGGCAACCTCAGCGCTTCTACCGCGATTTCTACCGTGCGGCCTGGTACGGGGGTGTACGCAACGGCACGGGCGGGGTACGATCAGCCGAGAAACCCCAGCTCAAGGGCACGATCTGGTACGGGTTGGGACAGGACGAAACGTCGACCAACGGGCTCATAACCCGAAGGTCGCAGGTTCAAATCCTGCCCCCGCCACCATCGAAAACGCAGGTCGGGCCCCACTTCTCGGAGTGGGGCCTGACTCGTGAACCTGCGACCGTCACTTGACGGAGACCGCACTGCACTCGCCTACTGTGCTGTCCCGGTAGATGCTTGACATTGCGGCTCCGGTAGTCGGGTTCCACTGTTCGGCGCGGGTCCGGTTGTTGTGCGACACCGGTTCCGGTAGTCGTGCGACACCGGTTCCGGT
>JBBKVY010000044.1:0-9739 GCA_037968675.1 Acidimicrobiales bacterium
CGCTCAAGAAGGGCATCGAGGCCGCAGTCGACGCCGCAGTCGACTCGATCCGCGAGCTCGCGGTCGAGGTCGAGGGCAAGGAGCAGATCGCCCAGGTCGCCGGCATCTCGTCGGCCGACAGCGAGATCGGCACGATGATCTCCGAGGCCATCGACAAGGTCGGCAAGGACGGCGTCATCACCGTCGAGGAGAGCCAGACCTTCGGCATGGACATGGACCTCGTCGAGGGCATGCGCTTCGACAAGGGCTACATCTCGCCCTACTTCGTCACCGACTCCGATCGCATGGAAGCCGTCCTCGACGACGCCTACGTGCTGCTCGTGAGCTCGAAGATCACCGCCGTTCGAGACCTCGTTCCGGTGCTCGAGAAGGTCATGCAGTCGGGCAAGCCGCTCGCGATCATCGCCGAGGACATCGAGGGCGAAGCGCTCGCCACCCTCGTGGTCAACCGCATCCGCGGCACCATCAAGGCGGCGGCCATCAAGGCCCCCGGATTCGGCGACCGACGCAAGTCGATGCTCCAGGACATGGCCGTCCTCACCGGTGGCCAGGTGATCTCCGAGGAGATCGGCCTCAAGCTCGAGAACACCACGCTCGACCTGCTCGGTACCGCCGCCAAGATCGTCGTGACCAAGGACGAGACCACCATCGTCGACGGTGGCGGCTCGGACGACGATCTCCAGGGTCGAATCAGCCAGATCAAGAACGAGATCGAGAACACCGACTCCGACTACGACCGCGAGAAGCTGCAAGAGCGTCTCGCCAAGCTGAGCGGCGGCGTCGCCGTCCTCAAGGTCGGCGCGGCCACCGAGGTCGAGCTCAAGGAGAAGAAGCACCGCATCGAGGACGCCGTCAGCACCACCAAGGCGGCCATCGAAGAGGGCGTTGTCGCCGGTGGCGGCACGACGCTGCTCCGGAGCAGGGGCAAGGTCGACGACCTGCAGAAGACCCTGACGGGTGACGAGGCCACGGGTGCACGCATCGTCGCCTACGCGCTGGCCGAGCCCCTCAAGCAGATCGCTCGCAACGCCGGCCTCGAAGGCGGCGTCGTGGTCGACCGGGTGCTCTCGCTCGACTCGGCCACCGAAGGCCTCAACGCGGCCACCGGTGTCTACGAGGACCTCACCAAGGCCGGCATCATCGACGCCGCCAAGGTGACCCGCTCGGCGCTGCAGAACGCAGCCTCGATCGCGGCGTTGTTCCTCACCACCGAAGCAGTCATCGCCGACAAGCCCGAGGGCGACGGCCACGACCACGGCATGGGTGGGATGGACGACTTCTAGGAGTCAGCCGCCACGCAGTTCCGAGAACGGGCGCCCTCCGGGGCGCCCGTTCCGCGTCTCCATGTCGGCCCGTAGGATCGACGGCGATGGCCGCCACCCGACTCGTGCTCGTCCGCCACGGCGAGTCCGCAGCCCAAGCCGGCGGGTTCCTCGCCGGCCACGACGCCTGCACCGGGTTGTCCGATCTCGGACGAAGCCAGGCGCAGGCCCTTGCCGACCGGCTTGCGTCCGGCGAGTTGGGGGCGGTCGACGCGCTCTACGCCTCGGAGATGTCACGGGCGGTCGAGACGGCATCGATCATCGGTCCGGCCATCGGGCACGACGAGCCGAGGATCGACTGCGGGGTCTGCGAACTGCACCCCGGCGACGCCGACGGCCTCACCTGGACCGAGATCGAGCAGCGTTGGCCGACGCGGTTCGGAACCGGCTGGGATCCCAACTGGCACAAGATCGCCAACGCCGAGTCGTGGGCCAGCATGCGGGATCGCGTCGGAACGTCGCTCGATCGGATCGCGACGGCCCATGTCGGCGAGACCGTCGTCATCGCCTGTCACGGCGGGGTGATTGCCCACGCGATGATGCACCACCTCCAGATCCCCGTCGACGCCGATGTGGCGTGGCTGGTGGCGACCAACACGTCGATGACCGAGTTCGTGCTCGACGACACGATCGCCGACTGGCGTCAGGGACGGTGGGGAATCGCTCGCTTCAACGACGCCGCGCACGTGACGCGCGACCCTCAGTCACCCTGACGTCCCGTCGGTGGGAGGTAGCGGGGGTCGATGTCGTCGTCGGGTTCCGGTGGGCGCATGGCGAGGTCGATGCCCGACCACAGCGACCTCGAGATCGGATAGAAGCCGATCGGGACGACGACGGCGACGGTGACGGTGATCGCCGTCAGCATCGCGACCGGGGGGTCTGGATAGGTCACGGTGAAGCCGGCGGCGATCACGAAGATCAGGACGGAGAACGTCACCATGATGTTGATGCCCAGTGCACCGATCCACTGGTCGTCGACGCGGGTGGTGGGGTAGTTGCAGGTCGGGCACCGATCGCGCAGCGCGAACCAGCCGTCGAACATGCCGCGCGTGCCGCACATCGGACACCGTCTCGCGAGCCCACGGACGACGGCACGTCGAGGTGTCAGTGGCGCAGGTTCATCCACCACGCCATTGTGGCGAGCCCGCGGACGCTGCTGCGCATTCGCGGCGTTGCCGGGTCGTGCGCTGCCGACGGGCCCGAGTCCTGCCGTCCCCGACCCTCGTTAGGCTGCGGGGACCCATGAGCCGTGGCCGCACCAACCGCATTCTCACGACCCAGATCGCTCGATCGGGTTCGTCGCGCGGTCCGGACGAGGTCGCGGTCGAGGAGCCGCTGGAGATCCGCCTCGACGGGCACCTGGTCGGCACGACCATGCGGACCCCCGGTCACGACTTCGAACTCGCAGCCGGATTCTGTCTGAGTGACGACCTGCTCGGTGGGGCGATGATCCGATCGGTGAAGTACTGCCGAGGCGATGGGCCCGGCTCGGTCGTCGAGTCCGAGTTCAACGTCGTCACGGTGAGCACCGGAGGCGCGGCGCCGGTGCCCGTGCCCCGACTGGGGGTCACGTCGTCGGCCTGTGGCTTGTGCGGAACGACCGCGGTCGACGAGCTCCGAACCCGACTCCGTCCACTGCCGGTCAGCGCGCCGTTCCCCACCTCCCTCGTGCTCGGCGCCCCCGAGCGTCTGCTGAGTGACGCGCCGATCTTCGAGGCCACGGGCGCAGTGCACGCGGCTGCGTTGTTCGACCGATCGGGCGACGTCGTCGTGTTGCGCGAGGACGTGGGACGCCACAATGCCGTCGACAAGGTGATCGGCGAGCGTCTGCTCGCGGGCGCCGTCCCGGCGTCGGATCTCGGGCTGGCGGTCAGTGGACGGGTCGGGTTCGAGATCGTGCAGAAGGCGTGGGCCGGGGGAGTGACGTTGGTGGTGGCCAAGGGTGCTCCCACGTCTCTGGCGGTGGAGGCCGCTCGCATCGCCCGGATCACCCTGGTCGGTTGGGCCACCGACGGCCACGCCCGCGTCTACGACGGAGCACTGGCATGAGCCTCGAAGAGCAGTTCCGGGACTGGCGACCGGAGCATTGGGTCTCGGTCACGCGGATCAACGGCATCGGGCTCCAGAAACCCCGGCACGAGAAGGAGATGCTGCGAACAGCCCTCGCCAACAGCACCCACCCGAAGTACGCGTGGGACGTGCTGACCAAGGGCGTGTGCGACGGTTGCGCACTCGGGGTCGCCGGTCTGCACGACTGGACGATGGACGGCATCCACCTGTGCACCACGCGGTTGCGGTTGCTCGAGCTCAACACCGCCGACCCGATGGATCCTGTCCTGCTGAGCGACGTCGAATCCCTGCGTCGCAAGTCGGGCGACGAGCTCCGGTCCATGGGACGTCTCGGCGTGCCGATGCGTCGCCGGCGGGGAGAGGCCGGCTTCCGCCCGATCGGCTGGGAGGAGGCGTTGGGGGCGCTGGCCACCGGCCTGCGCGACGCCGGTCGCGACCGGAGCGCGGTGTACTTGACGAGCCGCGGGTTGACCAACGAGGTGTACTACGCAGCTGCCAAGGCAGTGCGGGCCATCGGGACCAACAACATCGACTCTGCCGCCCGGGTCTGCCATGCCCCGTCCACGAGTGGGCTCAAGGAGACCGTCGGCGTCGCCGCGACGACCTGTTCCCTCACAGACGTCCTCGAGTCGGACCTGCTCGTGCTGTGGGGCTCGAACCCGGCCAACAACCAACCGGTGTTCATGAAGCACCTGTACCTGGCGCGCAAGAAGGGCCTCCGGGTGGTGGTCGTGAACCCCTACCTCGAGCCTGGCCTCGACCGTTACTGGGTGCCCTCGACGGTCGAGTCGTTCCTCTTCGGGACGAAGTTCTGCGACCTCCACGTGCCGGTCCGACCGGGCGGCGACGTGGCCCTCGCCAACGCCGTCCTCCAGAAGCTCATCGAGTGGGATGCCGTCGACACGATGTTCATCGCCGACCACACCGAGCGGTGGGACGAAGTGGTGGCGTCGCTGGCCGCGCAGTCGCACGACGAACTGTGTGCGGCGGCCGGCGTCGAGCCGTCGATCGTCGAGGCCTTCGCACGCGAGTACGCCTCCGCCTCCGCCGCGATCCTCACGTGGTCGATGGGCATCACCCAACACGCCGACGCGGTCTCCGGTGTCCAGGCCATCGTCAACCTCGCGCTCGCCCGGGGCAACGTCGGCCGCGACGGCGCCGGCCTCATGCCGATCCGCGGCCATTCCGGCGTGCAGGGCGGGGCCGAGATGGGGGCCTACGCCACCGCGTTCCCGGGCGGACGGTCGATCGACGGCGGTACCGCCGCCGAGATGGAGGACCTCTGGGGCTTCGAGGTCCCCGCCGCGCCCGGCCTGACCGCGCCCGAGATGCTCGACGCCGCCGAGCGGGGCGAGATCGACGTGCTCTGGACCTCGGGAGGGAACTTCCGCGAGGTGCTGCCCGACCCGCCACGCATCGACGCGGCGATGGCGAGGATCCCGCTGCGCGTCCACGCCGACATCGTGGTGTCGTCGCAGATGCTCGAACCAGGAGACGACGTGATCCTCCTGCCGGTCCTCACTCGCTACGAGCAGGAAGGCGGGGGCACCTCGACCACCACAGAACGACGGATCGCATTCTCCCCCGAGATCCCGCGCCGGGTGGGCGAGGCCCGCAGCGAATGGCGACTCTTCGCCGACGTCGCCTCCCGCGTGCGTCCCGAGCTGCGTCCTCTCTTCTCGTGGCCGACCAATCGAGACCTCCGCGCCGAGATCGCCACCGTTGTCCCCGCCTACGAAGGCATCCAGGACCTACGCGACACCGGCGACCAGGTGCAATACGGCGGTCGCCATCTCTGCGCCGACGGTCACTTCCCCACGCCGTCGGGGCGCGCCAGGTTCACCGCGCTCGAACCGTCGATCGGGCGTCTTCCCGAGGGGACGTTCACCGTCGCCACCCGCCGGGGAAAGCAGTTCAACTCGATGGTCCACGCCGAGGTCGACCCGCTGACCGGCGCCCGTCGCGACGCGATCTACATCGACCACGACGACGCCGCCACCATCGGTCTCGCGGATGGCGCGCCTGTGCGGCTCACGTCCGAGACCGGCGTCTACGACGGCCACCTCCACTGCACGCGCCTCGCTCGCGGGAGCCTGCAGGTCCACTGGCCCGAGGGCAACGTCCTCCTGCCCGCCGGCCCAGGCCACCGGGAACCCACGTCGCAGGTCCCCGACTACAACGCCACGGTGACCATCACCCCCAACTGAATCTTGCGGCTGTTGTGGCAACCCCACAACAAGAAGCGACGCAAGATCCCGTTAGCGTCGGGGCCATGACCCGCCTCGGCTACCAGATCCCCAGCTTCACCTACCCCGATGGGGACGGGACCGTCGGGCCGGCCGGCGTCTTCGACGTCGTCGTCCAGCAGGCGAAGGAGGCCGACACCTCGGGATTCGACACCGTCATGGTGATGGACCACTTCTACCAACTGCCGATGATCGGTCCACCCGAGGACTACATGCTCGAGTGCTACACGCTGTTGTCGGCTCTCGCCCAGCACACGTCGAACGTCCGGCTGTCGTCGCTCGTGACCGGGAACACGTACCGCCATCCCGCCGTGCTCGCGAAGACGGTGACGGCGCTCGACATCGTGAGCGGCGGTCGCGCCCAACTCGGCATCGGCGCCGGCTGGTTCGAGGAGGAACACGACGCGTTCGGCATCGAGTTCGGCACGTTCACCGATCGATTCGAGAAGCTCGAGGAGGCGTTGAACATCATCCTCCCGATGCTGCGGGGCGAGCGACCCACCCTCGACGGCGACCGCTACGCGGTGAAGGACGCCATCAACCAACCGCTGCCAGTGGGGAAGATCCCGGTGATGATCGGTGGGTCCGGTGAGAAGAAGACGCTGCGCATGGTCGCCCAGTACGCCGACGAGTCGAACCTCACCGCCGGCCCGGAGGAGGTCCCGCGCAAGCTCGACGCCCTGGCTGCGCACTGCGAACGCCTCGGTCGCGACCGCAGCGAGATCACGGTCTCGATGCAGCGCAACGTCTGCATCGCCCCCACCCACGAACAAGCAGTCGCTGAAGTCGACGAGTACCTGCGCCGCCGGGGTTTCGACGTGTCGTCGATGTCGGACGAGGAGGCAGACGGCGTCCGCTCACTGCTGACCCATGGGAGTCCAGACGAGATCGCCGAGCAATTCAGCGGTTGGCTGGCCCTCGGCATCGACGGCTTCACGATGAACTCGCTCGCCAACGGCCACATCCCCGGCCGCGTGAGCCTGCTGGGCGAGACCCTGTCGAAGGTGATGGCCTCGTGACCTCGCCGTCGATCCCCAAGGACGGCGAATCGGTCCTCCACCTGTTCTTCGCCGTCGGCCCACTCGCCGATGCCGAGGAGATCAGCGCGGCGGTCACGTCGGCCGAGACCGACGGCTACCAGGTGGTGCCGGTGTCCGTGCTCGGGCACAAGGCCGACCTCGGCTTCATGGTCCTCGGCGAGGATCAGTGGCGACTCCGCCGACTCCAGACGGAGTTGACCGGCGCGGGCCTCGAGTTGGTCGACAGCTACGTCTCGCTCACCGAGATCTCCGAGTACGCCAAGGGTGTTCCCGACGAGATGAAACAGGCTCGCCTCCATCCGCAGCTCCCGCCGGAGGGCAAGCCCGCATTCTGCTTCTACCCGATGTCGAAGCGGCGGAACGTGGACCAGAACTGGTTCACGCTGCCCTACGACGACCGGCACTCGCTGATGATGGCGCACGGCAAGTCCGGGCGGACCTTTGCCGGCCGGATCCTCCAGGTCATCACCGGCTCGACCGGGATCGACGACTTCGAATGGGGGGTCACCCTGTTCGCACAGCACCCCGACGACCTCAAGGAGGTGGTGTACACGATGCGCTACGACGAAGCGTCGGCGGTGTACGCAGAGTTCGGGCGATTCGTGACCGGTATGACCGGAACGCTCGACGAGGTCCTGGCCTCCGTCGCCCTCGCCTGACCGACCGCAGCGCGAGTGTTCGGGCAAAGAATTTGCCCGTACTTCGTGGTTCGTCCATGACGAACGTCACACGTATGCCTATGATCGCCCGATCGTGACCGACCGCCACAAGCATCGCTGGCTGCTTGCCCCGTTGTTTCTCGCCATGGTCCTGACGTTGATCGTCGGGGCCCCGTCCGCTTCCGGCGCACAGGTCGAGGGCGAATCGGTGACCGGCACGCTCGACTACGACGACAGCGAGGGCGCCGAGATCCCGGTCGAGGGCGCAGTGCTCACGGCCACGACGCCCGACGGCGACGAGGTCGGCACGGCGACCACCGACGAGGAGGGGTCGTTCGTCATCGAGCTCCCCGGCCCCGGCGACTATGTCGTCACCCTCGACCAGGAAACACTCCCCGGTGGGGTCTCGCTCGACGATCCCGATCGGTCGGAGTTCACGCTCTCGCTCGTCGAGGACCAGCAGCGGCGACTGCTGTTCTCGATCGTCGAGGGCGAGGGCGGCGGCGGCGGCAGCGACGACGCCAGCAGGCTCGACCGGTTCCCACAGCTCGCGTTCGAGGGCTTCAAGTTCGGTCTCATCATCGCCATGTCGGCGGTCGGGCTCAGCCTGATCTACGGCACAACCGGCCTCGTGAACTTCGCCCACGGCGAACTCGTCACCCTCGGAGCGCTGGTCGCCTATTTCTTCAATGCCACCGTGGGGATCACCCTGCTCGTCGCGGCGCCGATCGCCGTGGTGGTCACGGGTGTGCTGGGCGGCGCCATCGACATCGGGTTCTGGCGCCCGTTGCGCGCTCGCGGTACCAGCCTCATCGCGATGCTCGTCGTCTCGATCGGCGTGTCGCTCACGATCCGGTACGTCTTCCTGTATCAGTTCGGCGGCCGCACACGACCCTTCGAACAGTTCGCGATCCAGACCGACACCCTCGAGTTCTTCGGCATCACGCTGGTCCGCAAGGACATCTGGACTGTCGTGGTCTGCACGGTGTTGTTGATCCTCGTGGCCCTCGCGCTCGAGCGGACCCGCATCGGCAAGGCCACCAGGGCCGTGGCCGACAACAAGGACCTGGCCGAGTCGTCCGGCATCGACGTCGACCGGGTGATCCTGGTGGTCTGGTCGGTCGGCGGTGCACTCGCGGCCGTCGGCGGCGTCTTCCTCGGTCTCACCGAACAGGTGAACTGGCAGGGCGGGTTCCAGCTCCTCTTGTTGATGTTCGCCGGCGTGACCCTCGGCGGCCTCGGCACGGCCTACGGCGCGTTGCTCGGCAGCCTCGTCGTGGGATTCACCGTCCAGGTGTCGACGTTGTTCATCCCGTCCGAGTTGAAGAACGTCGCCGCGCTCGCGCTGCTGATCTTCATCCTCCTGATCCGGCCCCAGGGCCTCCTCGGCCAGAGGGAACGGGTGGGTTGACGTGAATTGGAGCATCATCCTCGAGTCGACGCTGGAAGCCCTCCTCACCAAGAACGCCGTCGTCTTCGCACTGGCGGCCATCGGTCTCAACATCCACTACGGCTACACCGGCCTGCTCAACTTCGGTCAGGCCGGGTTCATGGCGGCGGGTGCCTATGGCACCGGCATCGCCATCACGTCGTGGGGCTGGAACATCTTCGCCGGCGGCCTCTTCGGATTGTTCCTGTCGGTGCTCCTCGCACTGCTGCTGGGCCTGCCGACGCTGCGCCTACGAGCCGACTATCTCGCCATCGTGACCATCGCGGCGGCCGAGATCATCCGACGAGTGGCCAAAGCGACGACCTATCGGGATGTGACCGGCGGGTCGGGGGGTCTCAACGGCATCGGCAAGGGTTTCTACGACATCAATCCCATCAACGACGGCCTCGACATCGGCATCGTCAGCTTCTCGGCACGCGAGCTGTGGTTCATCGTCACCGGCTGGAGTGTCGTCGCCCTGTGCATGCTCCTGACCTATCTCCTGGTCAGCAGCCCCTGGGGCCGAGTACTGAAGGCGATCCGTGAGGACGAGGAGGCGGTGCGCAGCCTCGGAAAGAACGTCACCTTCTACAAGATGCAGAGCCTGATCCTCGGCGGCATGTTCGGCGCGCTCGGTGGCATCATGCTCACGCTCGAGCAGCAGTCGGTACAACCCGACCAGTTCTTCACGCCGACGACGTTCTTCGCCTTCACCGCGCTGATCCTCGGCGGTGCCGGGCGCGTGTTCGGACCGGTCGTGGGCTCGATGATCTTCTGGGGCATGATCCAGTTCACCGACGTCTTCCTCCGCGAGGCGATCGCCAACGACGTCATCCCAGAATCGATCATGGACGGCGTACAGGCCGGCCAGGTCCGCTTCATCCTCGCCGGCAGCCTGCTCAGCGCGCTGATGATCTTCCGCCAGCAGGGCATCTTCGGCAACAAGCGGGAGGTGGCCCTCGATGACCGGTGA
>JBBKVY010000045.1:0-4615 GCA_037968675.1 Acidimicrobiales bacterium
TGGGTCTGTTTCGAGAATGAGCACCTGCTCGCGGTGCACAAGCCGGCTGGAGGCAACACCATCGAGCCGACACCTTCGCCCAGAACGGTACGGCGCTACACCCAGATGCGCCGTTCTCCAGCGTCTGGGGCTCCTCAATATCGCGTGATCGGAGCGTGCGATAGTGACCGACGTAGTTCGACTCGGAACTCACTTCGTCTGGTGCCAGGCGGCAGACGACGATCTGGTGCCACAGGACCGAAGGAGGGCCCATGGATCCGAACCGCCTGATCTACGTCGTGCTTGACGTCCCAGAACCAGTTGCGAGGGCCGTGACGAAAGCCCGGCACCGGTTCTCGCCGATGCGAGCGGAATACCCGGTCGAGATCGGCATCGCCGGCTCAAGCGGAGTCGGGCCGATCCACCCAGATCAGAACGACGAAGAGGCGTTCGAGATTCTGACCGAAGTCGCAGCAGCCGTCTCGCCGTTCGAGGCACGCTTCGCCGAAGTGCGACGGTTCCCGGGGACAGACCTCTTCTACCTGGCTCCCGAGAACCGTGGTCCGTTCGACGAGATGCACGCCTGTCTGCTGGCCTGCGGCATCCAGTTCTATGACTCACCCCACCCTTACAACCCGCACTGCACCATCAGTGGGGTGGAGCTCACCAAGGCGCAGGAGAGCGAGATTCGAGCCCTTCGAATTGACGAACCGTTCCAGGTCGAACGGATGGCCGTGTACTCCGAGCCGCTGCCCGTACAGCAGCACTTCTCTGCATCCCTGACCGGACCGACCCGGCTCTCGACCACACCCCAGGGATGACCTCGTCCTCGGGGCGCGTCGTGTACGCGCCGATAGGTGACGGCTGCGGTGGCTTGCGCAGTCCGTGTTCGGAGCGACGGATATCTCGAGGCCTTTACCGGCGCATTGGGGAAAGGGCGGCGGCGTCCAACCGCCTCGATGTCGGCCCCCGGCTATCGGTCGCTGTCGGG
The DNA here is from genome assembly GCA_037968675.1 of Acidimicrobiales bacterium. Lineage (GTDB taxonomy): Bacteria > Actinomycetota > Acidimicrobiia > Acidimicrobiales > Salinilacustritrichaceae > Salinilacustrithrix. The sequence continues at coordinate 971 of JBBKVY010000045.1, forward strand.
TTCCTGATGGAACGCGGCGACGAACGCATGCTGCTCATCAGTCTCGACCGCCTTCTCGCAGTACGCGGCGCGTACCCACGGAACAGCCTCGCCCGGTGGCGTCCCGGTCAGCACGGCGAGGCACGCCAGAGCGGTTCCCGTGCGCCCGTGCCCTCCGAGACAACCCACCTCGACGTGCTCGCCGCGGCGCGAGCGGGCCAGCACGTCCTCGAGCGAGACGCGCAGTTCGGTGGCATCGGGCACACCGAAGTCGACCCACGGGAGATGGGCGTGATCCCATGGCGGGGCCCAGCGCTGATCGAGGTAGAGCCCGAAATCTGGTGCCTGGTCGCGCTTGTACGGGTCGTCGACGAGGAACCTGACGCCGACGACCGTGGTGCTATCGGTGAAGGTCACCTCGTCGCGGTGTGTGTGGGGCCGGACGATGGGCCGGCCGGCCGCCTCCCACTCCGCACGGATGGCGACGAGGAGTTCATCGGTCACCGTGGGCTCCTCGTCGCGGCTCATTCGTTCCGTGACGAGCTTCCCCGCGGCCGTCTGCACGGCGAAGACCGCCCATACGACAGCAGCGCGGTCGTCGCCGACGATGCCGTCAGTCACGTGCGCCGGGCTCGACTGTTGACGACATGCCTCTACGTTGCCCCATAGGCGGTCAGGCCGACGCGCCGAGTACAGGCGTGCCCACAGAGCGCCGGCAGTGCGTCATTCGCGAGTGCGCTGGTCGACCCCTGGCGTCGGTACCCGAACGACCGGCGGTGACGACGGATTCGCGGCCTCGGCCGACGCGCTGCCCCGTACCTCAAGTTCGGATGCCAGCACCGCCGCTGTTGGTCAGCGATTGCCAGTCGTGCTGGCGGTGCTGGCGGTGCTGGCGGTGATGGCGAAGGCGTCGTCGGTTAGGTCGATGGACATGGCTGTGCCGCTCAAGAACCGCTCGGCGAGTTGTCGACCCGTGACAGCAGTGGCCGGGATCCATCCCGTCTCGGCCAGCAGATCGCGTGCGTCGGTCATGGTCGGCTCGTACCGGAAGTCCTCGCCACCAGCGGATGCGGAGGAGCGGACGGCACGCTTCGCTGAGCTTGACCCGCCGCCAATCCCGAAGTTCACGACGAGCAGACACCCTGGTGCTGCCAGGTGGCCGAGGAGGTCGGCGACTTGTTCTCGGGTGAGGTACATGGTGACGCCCTCCACCACCCAGACCGTCGGCTCCGAATCGGTCAGCTCTGCGGGGAACGGGTCCGCAGCCAGGTCAAGCGGCACGTATCGAGGCCCTCCGTCGGGCGCCCGCCGCTGCTTGTCCGCCTGTGTCGCAGGATGGTCGACCTCGATGAACTCGACCGACGGGCGGGCGAGGCGCCAGGCTCGGCTGTCGTAACCGGCGCCCACGATGACGACCCGACCGACGCCATCGTCGAGAGCATGCTTCACCTCCTCGTCGAAGAACAGGGTCCGGGCAGCCAGGTACGAGAACGTCGCTCCCCTCACCTGCGACCGCAGGACTGGAAGTCGCAGCGCCTGGTCGGCGAGTTTCCACGGCAGCCGGAGCATGGAGGCGGCCCAGGGATCATCGAGGACACCGAGGCGAGTGAGCTGTGACCGAGCCAGGGCGACGGACTGCGCGGTCGAGGACGCCACGGAGGAATGATCTCACTTGCGCGACTCGACCGCCCCCGAACGCCGGCTGGGGAACTCTGCCACGACGGCAGCACCGTCCCCGAAGCTCGGTCCGAGGCGCCCCCGACCGCCCGCTCCCGAAGCGCCGATAGCGCGGACCTGTTGGGACCCGGGGCGTTGTCATTCGGTGTGGATGATCTGTGCGCCCCGCGGCGGCAAGGGCCTGCGCGAGCAGGCAGGGAGGTCCGCTTCCCTCTCGCACCTGGAAGACGTTTTGGCCCAACGGCCTCGGTGTCGGTGGCTTGGTACCGTCCACGGTGCACGAGGGAACGGGGCGGGCTTCGATGGACGAGCCTAATGAAGGCGTGACTGAGGGCTACCTACTCCTCGCCGACATCTCGGGGTACACGACGTTCCTGACAGAAACCGAGTTGGAGCACTCATACGCGATCGTCAAGGAGCTTACGACGCTCGTTCGAGGGGCTCTCGCGCCACCGACGCACTTCGTGAAGATCGAGGGGGACGCTGTGCTGTGCTTCGCCCCGCACGAGGCGTTTCCCAGTGGTGAACTGCTCCTCGAACTCGTCGAATCCTGCTACTACGACTTCGCGAATCGGCTGCTCAACATGGTGCGGTCGACCACGTGCACGTGTGACGCGTGCCTCGCCATCGAGAACCTCGATCTCAAGTTCGTCGCCCACCATGGCACGTTCATCGTCGACCGTGACGACGAGGGGCGTGTCGATCTCGCTGGCCCAGCCGTGATCCTCGCCCATCGCCTGCTGAAGAACACGGTGATCGAGCAGGGCGGCCCACCGTCCTACGCTTTCTTCACCGACGCGTGCCTTCACGGAACGGCGGTCAGTGTCGCGTTGCCCGCTCACTACGAGTCCTACGAGTCGTTCGGGAACGTCGGGGGTTTCGTGCAAGACCTCGGCGCCGTGGCCGACCGTCGACGTGAAGCGCAGGTGGTTCGCCTCACCGACCATGACGCCGACGCCATCTTCAGCTTTGTGGTCGACGCCCCTCCAGCAGTGTGCTGGCAGTACTTCGTCGAGCCGGGCAAGCGCCTACGTCAGACCGCTGCGCTGGAGACCGGGATCGAGTTCTTCCCGAACACGGAGGGTCGCTTGTCGACCGGAGCCGCGAGCCACTGCGCGCACGGGAGCGGCGGCGATGCGCTCAGGGAGTATCTCGACTGGCGGCCCTATGAGTACTTCACCTGCCGGCTGTCACCGATCGAAGACCAAGGAGCCGACTCCTTCATCTTCGTCGCGGGCATGGAGACCTACGAGTTCAACCAGCTCGAGGACGGACGCACAGAGCACCGATGGCTGCTCCGCTCGGCTGACCGCAGTCCAGAGGGAATGAATGCCTTCGAGGAAACGATCGCGATCTTCAGAGCGATCGCGGACGACCCCAGCTGGGGCGACCAGATGCGAGGACCGATTCTCGAGGACGCCGCGATGTACGGACTCGACGGTCCTCGAGACTGACCGAGGGTTCCCGCGCCAAAGTCGAACCACGCGCACCGAAGCGACCGCGCGGCCGGGTCCGCTGCGCATCGGGCGCAGCGATCACCACCGGAGATGCGCCGATCGGTTGGGATCTGCGTCCGATCGTGGAGCGCGATTCGGTGCGGGCGATCTGTGCGGGCCGCCCGGTACGCATGCCATGGCCCGAGCGGTCATCGGTAGGATCGCGGACACCGCGGGAGGTAGCCATGATTCCAACGATGATGCTGCTGGGTCTGATCCTCGGTCTCGTTCCGCTTGGTTGGGGACGACGAGCCACCATCACCGCCGCCGTCGCTGTCCTCGGGTCCGTTGCCTTCGGCCTCGCTGTCGGTGAGCTCCTCGGCGGGACGTTCCTGGCCTTGGCGAACGTCGCCGTGGGACTTCTTGTTGGGCTCGCCATCCAGAAGGTCGGTCGATCCGCTCTGCACGTCGACTGACCCACGTCGTCGGCTACGCGACGGCCAAGCTGACTCCCGAGATCGTCGTGGACGTGCCTCCGAATACGCGCCGATAG
>JBBKVY010000046.1:0-6031 GCA_037968675.1 Acidimicrobiales bacterium
CCCATTGGTGAGACCCCCGTCCTTGCCCGCAGACGGAGCGCCCAGATCACATCCTGAGCAAGACCGCCGACGACCGAACCAGCGATACCGCGGACCGGGACTTCTGGCAAGTAGCAACGCGCACAGCACCGGATGTGTCCGGACGGCAAGCGGAAGTGGGCGTCACCCGTGTACGGGTCGAGCGGTGTCTCCCAGGTAGCCGTGGGGACTCTGTCCGCCCTGAAGTGACCGTCATGAACACGATGGCATCACGAATCACGATCGGTGTCGACACCCACCTCGACACCCACGTCGCCGCGGCGCTCGATGAGCGCGGCTCGTTGTTGGAGGTGGAGGCGTTCGAGACCACTCCGTCCGGCTACGACAAGCTCCTCGACTGGGCCCGGCAGTTCGGGGAGATCGAACTCGCCGGCGTCGAGGGCACCGGCAGCTACGGCGCCGGACTGACCCGGGTGCTGCACGCCAACGACATCCGTGTCGTCGAGGTCGATCGCCCCAACCGGCAACGTCGCCGTCTGCGCGGAAAGTCCGACCCGCAGGACGCGATCTCCGCCGCCCGTGCCGCCCAAGGCGGTGACGCAACCGGGTTGGCCAAGACAAGAGACGGTGCCGTGGAATCGCTGCGTGTGGTGCGTGTCGCCCGGAACTCGGCTCGCAAGGCCAAGGCGCAGGCGTTCAACCAGATGCGCAGCCTGATCTCCACCGCACCCGACGACCTTCGAGCCGAGCTTCGCCACATGACTGGCCGCCAGCTCGTCGCCCGCTGCTCGAAGTTCCGTCACACCGGCCGCTGTGACCCGGAGGCGATGACCAAGTTCACCCTGCGGAGCCTGGCCCGTCGGATCGCTGATCTCACCGACGAGATCGCCGGCCTCGACGTCCACATCAGCCAGCTCGTCCACGACACCGCCCCCGAGCTGATCGAGCTCACAGGCGTCGGGATCGAGACTGCTTCCACGATCCTGGTCTCGGCCGGCGACAACCCCGAACGTCTTCGCAACGAATCGACGTTCGCTCACTTCTGCGGCGTGGCCCCGCTCGATGCCAGCTCTGGCAAGCAACGACGACACCGCCTCAACCGACACGGCGATCGCCAAGCGAACTCCGCGCTCTGGCGCATCGTCATGACCCGCCTGGTCTACGACGAGCGCAGCCGTATGTACTTCGATCGCCGCCTCGCCGAGGGCCTCACCAAGAAGGAAGCGATCAGCTGCCTGAAGCGCTACGTCGCACGAGACATTTTCAACGCTCTACCTCGAGAAAGACTCACTTGACGTCCCTAGGAGTCTCAGTAGGTGCGGTGGCCGGCGTCGCTTGCGGATGGCTATCGTCGGGCCATTGAGCGGGGGTAGAACATGGTAAAGCGCTGGCGTGGATCCGGACAGCAATGGTTGCGCGGCGTGGGGATGACTGCGACGGCGTTCTATTTCGCTACGTATGTGTACAACACGGTCCGGTTCGATCGAGACTCACTACGTGGCGACCAGTGGTATTGGGTCCAGAATGTCTTGGTCCCACTGGATCAGGGGGAGCTGTCACTCTTTGGGGCGGTAACCAGCGAATACGCAAGCCTGTCGCATAGTCACATCCCGACACTCGCAGTGTTCCTGGTGAACGCCCGAGTGCTCGATCTCGACACTACTGTCGACTCCGTAGTTGGGGTCCTTGCGCTCGTAGGGGTCCTTGCGCTCATCTTCCGCCATCTCGCGCCCCTTCCCTCCGACCGACGTTGGGCCGTGACCGGTGCGGTGTCGGCGCTGCTCTTCGTGAGCACGAGCTACACCAACTACTCCTGGTCCCTGCTCCAGTTCCAGATGCTCTACGTCCTCGTCGCCGTGGCGTATCTCTACTTCTATGGCAAGCAGGTCGAGCAACCCCGACTGCTTTTCGCGCTTGTCTTCATGCCATTGACAATTGTGTTCGGCGATGCCATCGGGGTTGCCGCCGTCGTCGCAGGTCTGTGTTACCTCACTCTGCTGATGATCGCACGCCGAGCCGTCTGGCGCCGCGGCATCGTTCACCTGATTGCCTTTCCGGTTCACCTGCTTATTCTTGGAGCGCTCCTCACCGGCACGCGCGACCACGGTGGACAGTCCCTGACTGTGTTTTTTGGGACCGTGCGCAGCGACCCCGCAGGATTTGTGCGTGCTGCTCTCGATGCGGCATCCGGGTCGCTCATCGGGTTCGTCGAACGACCTCCGTCAGGTCTCGGGTTCTTCAGCTGGGACAACGCCTGGTTCGGGTTGATGCTCAGCGGAGTCGTCCTCGCGGGGGTGGTGATTGCTCTGCGACGGTCTGGCATCACCCCGGAGGATCACTTCCCCTCGATGCTGATAATCGCCAGTGGCGTGTGGAGCGCCGGAGTCCTCAAGAGTCGCTTCTGGTTGGCGGGCGCCGAGGCTCTACAAGTAACCAGATACGTCTCATACCTGACGCTCGTGGGTGTCGGTGCTCTCGTCATCATTGGCCAACACTGGCCTGAGCTGGGTCGGATGCGGCCAGCGTTGGGTATCGCCGTACTGATCGTGGTCATCGCCAACGCCACATTGACCATCGGCGTGAGCATTGACCAGACGGGAGAGCGTCGACAAAGCGTTCAGCTGAACTCGCTTGAGAAATTCGTGACCGGGCAGCGGGACGAGCCGGTAGTGGGAGGTCTGCAGTGCACCCGTCAGAATCCTTGTCTGGAAGCTGCATGGTTCCTTTGGGATCAGGGGCTCGGCCCGTTCTCGGCTGAGCCGTCCGGTGTCGGTACCTGGGTTCCAGGGTTCCGTGCGGCGGTCTTCGATGAGATCGAGGCTCGAGGGCCCTTCGGGATGGTCGAAGCCTGTCCGGAGATCGAGGGGGCAGGTCGGGATCAGACACGCGATCTGATCGCTGCCTCGAGGGAGGCCTCCAAGGAAGACAGTCAGGTCGACCCCCGATGGGTCGTCCCCGACTACGGGATCGAGCAATCGATATCCATCTACAAGCACGCTTATCAAGTCGAGTGCAACGTCTACCGCGAAGCGATCGGCTAGCCCATGCGCCCGCCGCCCATACGTGCCGTTTCTCAGCGGGTCGGCCAGAGCGGCCCTTTGAGCCGGTACAGCACCGATCAACCATTCGCGCTAGCGAACCGACCGCGATACCCGGCAGGTGCGGGCTTGTGGCGTACTCTCCGGACATGGGGAGCGTTGTACTGATTCATGGGGCCTGACATGACTCATCGTGCTGGGAGCACGTCGCGGCGGAGTTGAACAAGGCCGGTCTGGAACACCATGCTGTCGAGCTCCCGCTCACTGGGCACGAGGACGACGTGGCTGCCGTCCGCGCAGCGCTCGACGTCATCGAGGGGTCGAAGGTCGTCGTCGGTCACAGCTATGGCGGTCTTGTGATGTCGGGCGCCACGGACGGTCGAGACGACGTTGGCCACCTCGTCTATCTGTGTGCGTTTCTGCTCGACAAGGACGAGCGCGTGCTCGACAGCCTGATGGACCTCGAGCCGCCGCCGTTGTTCGACGCGCTGCGGACCTCTGACGATGGACGCAGCTACATCGATCCGGCGGGTGCTGCCGCCGCGTTCTACGCCGAGTGCCCGGAGCCGTTGGCCGAGGCCGCGATCGCCACGCTGCGGCCGATGGATCCGAACTCGACCATGCACCCCTGTCTGGGTGATCCGTGGAGGCGCATCCCAACGACATATGTGGTGTGCGAGCGAGACGGAGCGATCAACGCTGAAGCCCAGCGCCGCATGGAGCGAAGGGCGGGAACAGTGGTGTCGCTCGACACCGATCATTCACCGTTCTTGTCGAGGATCGCTGAGACCGCATCGATCATCGCCGGGGCCGCAAGCTAGGCGGACCAATCCGCACTGCGTCAAGCAATCGGCGGCGCGACGCCCCGGCTATGTGCCTGATAGCGCGGGTTGGCCGCGGTGATGTGGGGCAGTAGAACGACAGCCCCGAGCGTTCGGTCGAGAACACGGGTTGCGGAACCGCCGAAGATTCGGCATCACCGCAGGTGCGACACGTACGCGAGGTCGATGTCCTCTGCGTCCTTCGGTCGGCAATGTGAACGTCCGCCTGGCACAAGCCCCGTTCGGGGCGCGGCCCGCGATCTGCGGACGGACCCTGGTCCCCATTGTGAAGCGTTCTGCCTTGTGTGGATCACGTCCCGTGACGTGGTGTAGGTCTGCCGTGCGATTCGGTTGTCAGGTTCGGGGTGCTGCGGGCAGCGACGATACCTCCCGGTCGGGTTCGAGGAGTGCGGCGACGGAGGCTTCGGCGATGTAGCGGCGGTCGGCGGCGATCATCTCGTCGTTCATCTCGACCAAGAGCGCGCCGACGAGGCGGATCACGGACTCGGGGTTGGGGAAGATCTGGACGACATCGGTGCGCCGTTTGAGCTCACGGTTCAACCTCTCGATGGGGTTGTTCGACCAGATCTTGGACCAGTGCGCAGCCGGGAACGCTGCGTAGGCCAACAGGTCCGTTTCCATGGCCTCGAGGCGTTCGGCGACGCCGGGTGCGATGTCGTGGAGTTGGTCGACGACGGAGTGCAACTGCGTCGATGCCGAGGTGGCGTCGGGTTGAGCAAAGATCGTGCGGATCAACGCGGCGATGATCTGGCGGTGCTGGTGATGGGCGACCGACATGAGATTGCGCATGGCGTGCACGCGGCAGCGTTGCCACGCGGAGCCTTGCAGGACCCGGCGGATCGCGGCCTTCAACCCGGCGTGGGCGTCGGAGATGACGAGTTGGACGCCGTCGAGTCCGCGCTCGCGTAGGTCGCGGAGGAACTCGGTCCAGAACGTCTCGTTCTCCGAGTCGCCCACATCAACACCGAGCACTTCGCGGTGCCCGTCGGCTCGCAGGCCGGTGGCGATCACGACCGCCTTGGAGACAACCTGGCCGCTGTCGCGGACGTGGACGTAGGTCGCGTCGAGCCACACGTACACGAACGCTTGATGATCCAATCTGCGGTTGCGGAGCAGGGCGACGTCGGTGTCGATCTGCTTGCAGATCCGAGAGACCGTCGACTTCGAGATGCCCGAGTCGCAGCCCAACGCCTTCACCAGGTCATCGACCTTCCGCGTCGAGGTGCCGGTGATGTAGGCGGTCATGATCACCGCCCACAACGCCTTGTCGATCCGCCGGCGTGGTTCCAACAGCTCGGGGAAGAACGACCCCTGGCGGAGCTTGGGGATCTTCAACTCCAGATCCCCCGCCGGGGTCGACACGACCTTGGGTCGGTGCCCGTTGCGTTGGTTCGAGCGCGTCTCGGTCCGCTCGCCCGGCTCGGCGCCGATGAACGCCGACAGTTCGGCCTCGACAAGTTCCTGGACAGCGGTGGTCACGATCTCGACCAACGCGGTCGACAACGTGGAATCGGTCTCGCCGAGATGTACGGCGAGCGCGGACAGTGCAGAATCACTGGTGGCCATCGTGCGGCTCCTTCTCAGTTGGTTCGACTCTTCTGAGAATCGCACGGTGGCCAACTACGTCATGGGGATCCCCACGCCGAGCCGGCCGATCTACACCAAGTGATGGGACTCACCCTGTGTGATGCTGAGACGTGGGAAGCCGACAGGGGGAGCGAATGATGAAAGTGCTCAGGCGAGTCTCGGTTCTTGTGGCGATCGCCGTCTTCGCGACGGCTGGCGCTGCGGCAGCAGACGGCGTGTATCACTCGGAGCGGTTGTCCTTCGCGGGCGGGTCCGACCCTGCGTTCCATGGCCAGGTGGTCAACATCCACCCCAATGGGCCTGTCAACGGTGCCCTGGAGCGTTACCAGGTCGTCCGGGCCCAGCCGTCCACCGACTACGGGGTGGTGATCCAGTTCTGTGGAGATGACGACTTCGAGGACTTCATGCAGACCGCGGTTCTGAGCACGGACAAGCGCGGGAACGGTCACGCCTCAGCAGGTTTCAGCGCGGCGGACCTTGCTCCGTTCTCGGGTGCGACGGTGATCATTCGATGGGTGCTGAGGGTTGAAACGGCTGACGTCTACGCGACGCCGTGCACCACTGTGGACATTGACTGACCCCCAG
>JBBKVY010000047.1:0-18350 GCA_037968675.1 Acidimicrobiales bacterium
CCTCCCGGCCGTGGCGAAGGCCCGATGCCCGCCGGGCCACCCACCGGCCCACCGACGCGGCCGGCCGACGATCCGGCGCCGGACTCCTCGTTGCCGTGGGTCGTTCCCGGCGCCTCGGCATCGGGATACGACGTGCCAGGTGCTCCCCCCGACGACGTACCACGCCGTCGGACCGGGCTCATCGTGGGCGCCGTGGTCGCGGCCATGGCCCTGATCGCTGGAACCGTCGCGTTCGCCGTCTCCGGTGACGACGACCCGGCGGATGCGACGCCTCCGACATCGTCGGGTGGGACCGTGCCCGCCGTGCCGACGACCACGCCCGAGCCGGTGTCGCCCGAGGAGTTCCTCGCGGTGATCGACGAGCTCGAGGCCTACGTCGCGGAAGCGAGGGGTCTCGACTGGATCTCCGAGGTCGCGGTCGAGCTGGTGGACGACGCGGCCTTCGAGGCCCGCCTCCTCGAGGACTTCGAGGACGATGTCGACGAGATCGCCGACGCCGAGCTGTTCTACCGAGCGTTGGGCCTCCTCGACGGTGACACGTCACTCCTCGACGAGCTGCGTGCCATCTACTCGTCGGGCGTCCTGGGCTTCTACGACCCGGAGACCGACGAGCTCGTCGTACGCGGCACGACGCCCACGCCCTACGTGCAGCAGACCATCGTCCACGAGCTCGTGCACGCACTCGATGACCAACAGTTCGAGTTGAACCGCCCGGAGTACGAGGAGCGCAAGGACGAGATCTCGACCGGATTCAGCGCTGCGGTCGAAGGCAATGCCCGCCGGATCGAGAACCAGTGGATGGGTGAGCAGGCGGCCGACTTCCGCGAGCAGGCCTCGGCCGAGGAGGACGCATTCGCCGCCGGTGTCGACGTCAATGCCTTCCCCGAGATCTTGCTGTTCCAGATCGGCGCCCCCTACCAGCTGGGCGAGGTCTTCGTGGGCCAGTTGGTGAACACCGGGGGCGAGCGGGGGGTCGACGCGGCGATCACCGATCCGCCGGACACCTCCGAGCAGTTCCTGTTCCCCGACCTCTATCTCGAACGTGAGCCGCGGATCGACGTGCCCGTGCCACCGGCCGACGGCGATGTCGTCGACGATTTCGTGGTCGGTGCACTGTTCCTGTTCGGGCTGTTCACCTCGGACGGTGCCCCGGTGAACCAGACCGACGCAGTGCGCGCCGTCGACGGCTGGGGCGGCGACTGGGCAGTCGTGTGGACCGAGGGTGACCTCGCCTGCGTTCGTATCGACTTCGTCGGTGACAGCGACGACGACACCGGCGAGCTGGAGGACGCGCTCAGCACGTGGTCCGAGGAGACGGGAATCGGGCAGATCACGACGACCGACGAAGGTCGCGTCCGGCTCGACAGCTGTGCATCGTCGGCCGGCGCAGTGCCCCCGCAGGTCTAGGTCAGAACTGCCCGATCACCTCGTCGCCGTACGTGGCGAGGTCGGCCGGGGTGTCCCCCCAGAACGCGAAGGCCGGGACCATCACGCGGTCGACGCCGATGTCGGCCAAGGCCTTGATCGCGTCGACGGCGCCTCCGCCGATGGTCATGCCGCCGGCGGTGAACTCGATCGCATCCGCGTCACGACCGTGCTCCTTCGCCGTGTCGCGGGCGATGTCGTACGCCCGTGCCAGCTCCTCGAGCGAGCCCTTCCCCGGGAAGAAGCCGTCGCCGAGACGTCCCGCGCGACGGGCGGCGATGTCGGTGTGCCCACCGACGTGGATCGGGACTGCGCCGCCGACCGGGTTCGGGAGCGAGATGCAGTCGTCGAAGTCGGTGAAGTCGCTGTGGTGCGATGCCTTGTCGCCCGACCACAACGCTCGCATCGCGGCGATGTGGTCGTCGGTCCGCTTGCCCCGTTCGCCGAAGGGGACGCCGATGGCGTCGAACTCCTCCTCGAGCCAGCCGACCCCGACCCCGAGCTCGACGCGTCCGCCACTGAGGTGGTCGAGGGTGGCGACCTCCTTGGCCAACACGACGGGGTTCCGTTGCGGGACGATCAGGATCCCCGTCGCGAGACGGATCGTCGACGTGGCGCCGGCGATGTAGCTGAGCCACACGAGTGGATCGGGGATCGGTGACTCTTCCGGCCCCGGCATCTTGCCGCTGGGGTCGTAGGGGTAGGTCGACTCGTAGCCGGACGGGACGACGACGTGCTCGACCGTCCACAGGGACTCGAATCCGGCCTGCTCGGCGGCCTGCGCCATCGCAGCTGCGGCGGGACCGTCGCTGAAGGGGCCGGTGTTGGCGAAGATGATTCCGAACTTCATGGTCCGGACCATAACCCCATCAATTCTGGAGTGGCATGACGACGTCGGTGACGTCGGCGAGATGGTCGTCCCACCGGTCGGGCTCGACGAGGGGCACCACGACGAACTTCGATGCGCCGGCCTCCACGAATCGCTCCAATTGGATCTTCAGGGAGTAGAGGTCGCCGGCGACGACGTCGGTCGGGTTCACGTCGGGTCGCCGCTTCGCGAGAAAGGCCGCCACCGGCTCGGGCACACCGTCCACGCCGTACGGGACGAGGGCGCCGAAGTGCTCGGGGTCGATCGCTCGCCCGTGTTCCGCGGCCACTCGTTCGATCTCGATGCGGCCCGACCGGACGTCGTCGGGCGTGCAGAAGCTCGGAAGCCATCCGTCGCCCAGGCGCCCGGTCCGACGGAGCTCCGACGGAGCGATGCCACCGAACCAGATCTCGATGGGGTCCTGCACCGGCTTCGGGCGCACGCGTGCCGCTTCGTAGGTGAAGAAGTCGCCGTCGTGGTCGACCGAGTCCTCGGTCCAGAACCGGCGCAGGAGCGGGAGCATCTCGTCGAAACGTCTCGCCCGTTCCTTGCGATCGACGCCGAACGCCTGCTGTTCCCCGGGATCGACCTGGCCGAGACCGAAGGCGGGGAGGAGACGACCGTCGGACAGTCGATCGAGTGTGGCCAGCTCCTTGGCGAGCAGCATCGGGTTCCGCCCCGGCAGGACCAGCACGCTGGTGCCGAACTTCAGCCTCGTCGTCCGGGCCGCCGCGAACGCCATGGCCACGATCGGGTCGGGGCAGGCGTCGGTGATCTTCTCCGACAGCCACAGCGAGTCGAAGCGCAGTGCTTCGAGCGTGTCGACGAGCAGGGAGTACCGCTCGGCATCGTTGGTGACGGAGCGGGTCCCGAGCCCGTACCCGACCCTGACCTTCACCGGACAACGACCTTCACCGGAGCACGACCCTCAGAGAAGCGACCGGAGGACATCGCGGGTCCTGGTCTGGTCGTCTGCCGACGTTCCGAACTCGCTGGCGGCGAAGTCGGTCACGCCGGCGGCGTCGAGCGCCCGGATGCGTTCGATGACGTGGTCCTCGTCGCCGATGATCGCGATGTCGGCGGGACCCTCGGCGCCCTCGCGGTCGAGCATGGCCCGGTAGCTGGGGAGCTGGCCATAGATCGCGTACACCTGCGACGCCCGCTCCCTTGTTCCGTCGACGTCCGACGTCACGCACACGGGCAGGCCACAGACGATCCGAGCCGTCGGGTTGCCGGCAGTGGACGCAGCGTCGTCGAGCGCAGGCTTGGTGTGGGCGGCGATGGTCGCATGGCCGGTCATCCACGTGATCGTGCCCGCTGTCCGACCGCCGGCGAGCTTGAGCATCTGCGGCCCGAGTGCGGCGACCATCACGGGGACGGGCTGCGGGTCGGGAATGTCGAGGCCGAGATTCGCGGACAGCGTTTCACCGTTGGCCGACACGTTCTCCCCGTTGAGCAGCGGCATCAGGATGTCGAGGTACTCGCGCAGGTGACGAACCGGCTTGTCGAAGCTCATGCCGAACATATGCTCGATCACCGGTTGGTGGGAGAGGCCGATTCCGAGCGTGAAGCGACCACCGGCGGCGGCTTGGGTGGTGAGGGCCTGCGCGGCGAGCATCGCCGGATGTCGTGGATAGGTCGGCACGACCGACGTCCCGAGTTCGATGCCGGTCTCTCCTCCCTGCGGGGCCGTCTCGCGGCCGACCACGGCGAGCAACGTCAGCGCATCCCAACCGAAGATCTGCGGAACCCAGTAGCTGAGAAACCCCTGCTCGTGTGCGGTTCGGACGTCGTCGACGACGTCGTCGATCGAACCCGTCCCTGCGATGCCCCCGAAGATGCCGATGTTCATGCTCGCAACCTAGACCGCACGCCCGACCGCCCGTCCCGAGCTGTCGCGCCGATCGTGACGCCGACGAGCAGCAACACGACGCCGGTTGCCGCCGTCATGGTGAGCGTCTCGTCGACGACCGTGACGCCGAGGATGACTGCAGTCAGCGGTTCGGCCAGCGAGAGCAGCGTTGCGGTGGCCACCGGTGTGTCGCGCACGCCGCGTGTGAACAGCGCGTACGACAGCGTGGTGGCGATGATGCCGAGGTGCAGGGACATGACGACACCGCTCCCCGTGAACAGGTCTCCGACGTCGCCGATCAAGAGCACGGGAAGCAGGAGGACGGCGGCACGGGAGAAGATCGTCGAGGCGACGTGGTCGGCGTCGCCCTGTCGGGCGAGTTGCTGGAGTGCGTAGGCGTAGAGGGCGTAGCTCGCACCAGCGCCCACGGCCAGCGCGAGTCCGAGGACCGGCCGCTCGGCGTCGCCCGGGTCACCTGCCACCAGCGCGGCGCCGCAGATCGCGATCGCGACCGCCACGAGCCATCGCGATGTCGGCCGCCAGCCGGTGAAGCGCCAGTCGACCAAGCCGCCCCAGATCGGTGCCGACCCGATGCCCACGGCGGTCCCGAGTGCGACGCCTGCGAGTCGGACGCCTCCGAAGAACGTGAGTTGGTACGCAGCGATGGCGCCGACCGCGACCCAGGTCCAGCCGCGGGAGAGGGGAGTGCGTTCGACGCGACGCACGCGCGCCAGCGTGAAGAGTCCCAGTCCGCCGACAGCCAGTCGGACCCAACCGACGACCAGTGGGTCGATGTCGTCGGGTCCGAGCGCCTGCGCGGTCCCCGTTGTCCCCCACAGTGCCGCCGCGAGGACGACGAGGACGGCGGCGGGCACGCGCCGGTCGCCGGCCGTCAGCCTCGACCGGTCTTCATCTGCTTCGTCTTCAGGTCGATCGGTCGGCTGACCGAGGCGAAGAAGTCATTGCCCTTGTCGTCCACGATGACGAACGCAGGGAAGTCCTCGACCTCGATCTTCCAGATCGCCTCCATCCCGAGTTCCGCGTACTCGAGCACGTCGACCTGCGTGATGTTGTCCTGGGCGAGTCGTGCTGCTGGACCGCCGATCGATCCCAGGTAGAAGCCGCCGTGACGCTTGCAGGCATCGGTGACCTGCTGGCTCCGGTTGCCCTTGGCGAGCATGACCATCGAGCCGCCGGCGGCCTGGAATGCGTCGACGTAGCTGTCCATGCGGCCCGCCGTGGTCGGCCCGAACGAGCCGGATGCGTAGCCCTCGGGCGTCTTGGCCGGACCGGCGTAGTACACGGGGTGGTCCTGCAGGTACTGCGGCATCGCCTCGCCGGCATCGAGCCGTTCCTGGATCTTGGCATGGGCGATGTCGCGGGCCACGACGAGCGGACCGGTGAGCGAGAGGCGGGTCTTCACCGGGAGCTTCGAGAGCGCCTCGCAGATCTGGTCCATCGGTTGGTTCAGGTCGATCTGCACCGGGCCGGTCGCCGGGTCGGACGAGATGTCGTCGCCGGTCACGTCGGGAAGGAATCGGGCCGGGTTCATCTCGAGCTGTTCGAGGTAGACCCCGTCGGCGGTGATCTTGCCCCTGGCCTGCCGGTCGGCAGAGCACGACACGGCGACGGCGACCGGCAGCGACGCACCGTGGCGAGGCATCCGGATGACGCGCACGTCGTGGCAGAAGTACTTGCCGCCGAACTGTGCGCCGATGCCGAACTCCTGGCTCAGCTTCAGGACCTCGGCTTCGAACTCGACGTCGCGGTAGGCGTGGCCGAGCGCGGAGCCTTGTTCGGGGAGCGAGTCGTAGGCGCGGGTGCTCGCCATCTTCGCCGTCTCCAGCGCCAGCTCGGCCGACGTGCCGCCGATGACCACGGCGAGGTGGTACGGCGGGCAGGCGGCGGTGCCGAGGGTCCGCAACTTGTCGTCGAGGAAGGCGAGGAGCTTGTCCGGGGTCAGCAGTGCCTTGGTCTCCTGGTACAGGTAGCTCTTGTTGGCCGAGCCGCCGCCCTTGGCCATGAAGAGGAACTCGTACGCCGGGCTGCCGCTACGGGTGGGCGTGGCATGGATCTTGATCTCGGCCGGGAGGTTGGTCTTGGTGTTGGTCTCCTCCCACATCGACAGCGGGGCCATCTGGGAATAGCGCAGGTTGGCGGTCTGGTAGGTCTGCCAGATGCCCCGAGCGATCGACTCCTCGTCGCCGCCCGGCGGCGCGTCCGGGCCGGTCAGGACGCCCTCACCCTTCTTGGCCTTGACGATGGCGGTCCCGGTGTCCTGGCACATCGGCAGGATCCCACCGGCGGCCACGTTGGCGTTCTTGAGGAGGTCGAGGGCGACGAACTTGTCGTTGCTCGAGGCCTCGGGGTCGTCGAGGATGTTCCGGAGTTGTTGGAGGTGGCCGGGTCGCAGGTAGTGGGCGATGTCGAACATCGCTGCCGCGGTCAGCCCCGTGATGGTGGCCGGCTCGACGCGCAGGAACTGCTGACCTCCCATCTCGACCGTCTCGACGCCACCGATGTCGAGCTTTCGGTACGGCGTCTCGTCCCCGGAGAGGGGGAGGAGGGGGGTGTATTCGAAGGCGATCTCTGGGTCGGACACGCCCCGAGTATCGCGCCTGGGTCAGCGGCGCCGGAGGCGTCGGACGCCTGCGATGGTGAGGCCGATCGCGACGACCGTCACCACCATCGCCACGGTGCGCTGGCGGCTCCGGATGTGGGCGATGGTCGGCGAGGCCGGCTCATCGGCGGTCACCGACGGTGCACCGTCGGGCTCGTCACCGTCCTTGACCACGCCGAGCCGTTCGGCGAAGGCGTCCATGTCCGGTTTGTCGGCCTGGTGCGTGGGCTGGCGGCCGGGCTGCTGCTCTTCGGGAATCGGGCCGTCCGGGGCGATGTTCGACATGAATGCCTCTGTACCCAGGACCCCGGTGCGCCATGCAGGATCAGGTCGCGGGAGCTCCCACGTAGGGTTTCGGGTCGCCCGGCGCCGGGATGTCAGGGCCCTTCCAGCTCATGGCTCTGGCGAGGTTCTCGGAGACCGCGTGCCAGGCGGCCGGGTCCCAGCCCTCGGCCGAGCCGAGCAGGCTGGCATCGAGGCCGAGGTGGACGAACGCCGGCAGCGTCTCGAGTCCGATCGACTTCACCAACGCCTTGTCGGGATCGCACAGGGCGAAGAGCTGCTCGGCCCAGGGGCCGAGGAACTCCTTGGCGTCTGCGGGGCTCGCGGTGACGATGAATCCGACCCGTGCGTCGGCACCGGTGAAGGTCGTCAGGATGCGCCCCGCGGTGTCGAGCAACCACGCACTCTCGTACTCGAAGGGGTCGAGTACGGCGACCGCGAGGTGGAATGTGGTCAGCCAGTGGTCGAGCGGAAGCTCGGCACCGGACAGGTGCGTGAGGGTGATGTCTCCGCTGGGATCGGTGGGCACGGGCGGCAGGTTAGCGAGGTAGGTTCCGCGGGAGCAGATCCGCTCCACGACCCCGAGGTACGCCCGTGTTGTTCGCTGCGACCCCCCAGGATGCGAGCTACCAGATCGTCCTGCTCATCCACATCCTGTCGTTCCTGGTGGCGTTCGCCCCCGCCGCGATCAACCCGCTCCTCGAGTCGCACCTCGCCAAGAACGCCGACGACGCCACCATCCAGACGTGGGCCAAGTTCGCCAGCAACTACACCTCGCGTGTGTCGCTCGGCTCGCTCGGGCTGCTCTTCATCACCGGGATCATCATGATCGTCATGTTCGACGTCTGGGAGTTCTCCCAGACGTGGGTCTCCCTCGCGTTCGTCGTGTGGTTGGCGATCGGTGGCGTCGTCAGCGCCATGATCCTCAAGGGGGAGAAGCAGGTGGCGTCCGGCGACATGAACGGCCGTGACCTCGTCGCCAGGGGCGGGCCGATCGCCACCGTCTTGATGGTCGTGATGCTCTACCTCATGATCTTCAAGCCCGGGGTCTGATGCACCCGATCGAGCGGCTTCGCTACGTCGCCCGCTCCGGCGGGGCCGACCACAGTGCCCTCGCCGAAGAGGCAGCACGGGCACTCGCCGGGTTCTCGGACGACCCGTCGGGACTCGTCACCGCCTGTCGTCGCATCGTCGACCGACATCCGACGTCCGGGCCGATGTGGTGGCTGGCCTCGAAGGTCCTGGCCAGCAACGACCCGCGAGCCGAGTCGGTGCGGTGTGTGACCACGCTCCAGAGCGACCCGACAGCGGCGGCGTTCGCCTACGAACTCCCCGACGACTCGACGGTGTTGGCCATCGGCTGGCCGGAGCAGATCGGTGAAGCACTCGTCCGACGGGGTGACATCCGCTCGCTGGTGATCGACGCCTTCGGTGAAGGCGCCGGCCTGGTCCGCCGGCTCGAGCACGCCGACTCGCCGACCGACGAGGTGCCACCCGCGAACATCGGCGGCGCCGTCCAGTGGTCCAATGTCGTCGCCCTCGAGGCATCGGCCGTCGGCCCCGACGGATTCGTCGCGGTTGCCGGATCGTTGGCGGCCGCCGCCGTGGCGGCGACCACCGACGCCGAGGTGTGGCTGGTCGCCGGCGAAGGTCGCCTCCTGCCCGGACGACTGTGGGACGCACTGGTCGATCGCCATGACCAGGCCGCTGAGCCGTGGGAGCTCGACGAGGAGATCGTCCCGCTCTCGCTCGTCGACCATGTCGTGGGTCCCAAGGGCAAGGAGCCGGTCGACGCGATGCTCCGTCGCACCGACGTGCCGGTGGTGCCCGAGCTGCTGAAGCAGACGCTGTGAGACCCCGGCACCGAACGGACGGAACCCGATGAGTCGACGCGACCAGATCAAGATGACCGACACCGAGATGGCCGAGTACCTCGACGGTCGGCACACCATGACCGTCGCGACGTACAACCACGACGGCAGCATCCACCTCGTGGCCATGTGGTACGCCATGGACGGCACGAGCCCGGTGTTCTGGACCTACAACAAGGCCCAGAAGATCAAGAACATCGAACGTGACCCGCGCATCACCTGCCTGGTCGAGACCGGCGATCAGTACGAAGAACTCCGGGGCGTCGAGCTGGTCGGCACGGCGGATCTCGTCACCGAGCGCGACGAGATCCTGTCGCTCGGCGAGATGGTGGCCGGTCGCTACACCGGACCGGTGACCGACGAGACCCGTCCGTTCGTCCATGCCGCGGGCGAGAAACGGTTCGCAGTTCGTGTCAACGTCGAGCGAGCCGTCAGTTGGGATCACTCGAAACTCGGCGGCACGTACTGAGTTGCCATGGCGGTCGTCGATGTCGTGATGCCCGCCCGTGATGAAGTGGCGACCGTGGCGGCGAACATCGCCGCGGCCGTTGGCTGTGTCCACGTCCGTCGGGTGATCGTCGTCGACGACGGGTCGAGCGATGGAACGGGAGAGGTCGCCGCGGCGGCGGGGGCCGAGGTGTTCCGACGCGACGGCCGCGGAGGGTCGAAGGCCCACGCGATGCGGTTGGGCGTCGCGTCGACCGATGCGACCCACATCCTCTTCGTCGACGCCGACTGCACGGACCTCCAGAGCCGCCATCTCGACGCGGTCTGCGAACCCGTGCTCGATGGACGGGCCGAGATGAGCCTCGGGGCATTCGACTACGGATGGCTCAATTCCGTGGTGCTCCACTGTCCGCCGCTCTCGGGCGAACGCATCGTGCCGCGGTGGGTGTGGGATGCCGTGCCCGAGCAGAAGCTCGACGCCTACACGATCGAGGTCCGTCTCAACGAGGTGATCTGCGAAGGCGGCTTCCGCACGTCGGCCCGGACGATGACCGGCGTCTACCACCGGACCAAGCGCGACAAGTTCGGTCGCGTCGAGGGTCTCCGGAGGACGTGGCAGATGTACCGGTCGCTGCTGTCGATGTTGCGGCCGATCGGTGACGTCCGCTGGCGGACCTACTGGTTCTACCTGCGAGGACTCACGATCGAGGATTCAGTCCCTCGGCGAGCTTCGACAGCCTGACCGTCAGGAGCGCCGGGACCACGATGTTCGAATGTTGGCCGGGGATGGCGCCACCGCCACCGCCGCTCCCCGAGCCGAGCACGATGACCGCCGCCAGCACCGAGAGGGCGAGCACGGCCCAGATGAACTTCTTGGTGGTGCTCCGCGAATGCTGCCGCCGACTGGCGAGCGTACGATCGCGTCGGCCGGTGGTCGGCCGACCTTTGGGCGGTGTCGTCGCAGGCATGGCCAGCACGGTAGGCGAGCGCCACCGGGAGATGCAGGGCAGGAGGAATCGTCGATGGAGGGCAGGGGTTCTCACAAGATGGAACGACATGACCTGATCGTGATCGGCGGCGGTCCCGGTGGCATCGCCGCCGCCGACGGTGCCCTCCGCCGCGACGCCGACACGCTCGTGGTCCAGGACGGCCCGATGGGCGGCGACTGCACCTTCACCGGGTGCGTCCCGTCGAAGACGCTGATCGCGGCCGCGGCCCGCGGCCGCTCGCGCGAGGACGCCCTCGCCGCGGTCCGCGCGTCGGTGTCGCGCATCGCCGCGATGGAGGACGCAGACACCTTCCGCCGGCGGGGCGCAACCGTCATCGAGGGTCGAGCCCGGTTCCTCACGCGCGACGTGATCGAGGTCGACGGTAGGCGACATCGGGCCGACAAGATGGTGGTGGCCACCGGCGCGGTTCCGGTCATCCCGCCGATCGACGGTCTTCGAGAGTCCGATCCGCTGACCAGTGAGAACCTCTGGGACGTCGACGCGCTCCCGGAGTCGCTGGCGATCCTCGGCGGTGGTCCGATCGGCATCGAGTTGGCGCAGGCGATGGCACGTCTCGGCGTCGAGATCACGGTGTTCGAGGCGATGGACCAGATCCTCGGTCGCGAGGAACCGGAGACGGCCCGCCTCGTGAACGGGGCCCTGGTCGACGACGGCGTCGATCTGCGCGTCGGCGGGCGCGTGCAGAAGGTCGAGCGCGCCGGATCGTCGCTGACGATCCACACCGACACCGGCGATGCAGTCGAGGCGTCGGCTGTCCTGGTCGCCATCGGACGCCGTCCCGTGACCGACGGTCTCGAACTGGCCAATGCCGGTGTCCGCGTCGACGGCACGGGTCACATCGAGACCGACGACCACATGGCCACGTCTGCACCGGGGATCTATGCGGTCGGCGACGTGACCGGGAGGTTCCCCTTCACCCACGCTGCGCATGCCCAGGGGCTCGTCGCCGCCGGCAACGCGTTGGGCACCGGCGGATGGCGCCGGTTCTCAGCCGACGTCACCCCGTTCGTCACCTTCACCGACCCGGAGATCGCCCGGGTGGGGATGACCGAGGCCGAGGCGTTTGAGGTGCACGGCGAGGCGGCGTCGGTCGTCGAACTCCCGATGTCCGCACTCGACCGAGCGATCACCGAGGGTCGCACCGAGGGCTTCATCAAGCTCATCGCGGCACCGGGGAGGGTCCTCGGCATGCGTGCCGGAGGTCAGTTCGTTGGTGCCACGATCGCCGCGCCGCACGCAGGCGAGCTCATCCACGAGATCAGCCTCGCCATGCGCCTGCGTCTCCCTCCCGCGGTCATCGCCACCGCGACCCACGCCTACCCGACCTGGGGCATCGCCGTACAACAGGCAGCCAGCGGGTTCTTCCTCGACCTCGACCACGGCACGACCCGACCGGCACGCGGGTGACGATGCAGCTCTGGACGAGTCGCACCATCGACGCCGAGCCCCGGGCCGCGTGGGACCTGCTGACCGATCTCGAGCGCTGGCCCGACTGGGGGCCGTCGCTCACCGGCGCCGCCCTCGATCCACCCGCCCGCTTCGAGACCGGCGCGACCGGACGGGTCCGCACGGTCGTCGGGCTGTCGCTCCGGTTCGAGGTGTCCGATGTCGACGAGGGTCGCCGCTGGTCGTGGTCCGTGGGTGGGGTCCCCGCCACCTCCCACGAGATCGAGCCGGTCGACGCCGGTGTCCGAGTCAGCTTCGGTGTCCCCGTCTGGGCGCCGCCCTACCTCGCCGTGTGCGCGATGGCGCTCCGTCGCATCGAGACGATCCTGACGACCGACCGGCGGTGATCACCTCGTGTGGTCCGGTGTCCACCGGGGTCCCAGCCACTCGACGAGGTCGTCGCCGACGGCCGGGTGATGGAGCAGGCGAAGGTGGCCCACGCCCGGGTGGTGACGGACGACGATGTTCGGGCCTCCGGCGCGACCCGGTGCGGTCGAGCTGGCCAGATGGACGAGGCCGTCACCGAGGACGCGGCCGAGCGTGTGGCCATCAGAACCCCCGAGCGTTGCGGCCACGTACGCATGGCGGGCCCGGGGCAGCGCGCTGGCCAGCTCGACGATCTGGCCGTCGGGTGTGCCGGGGTCCGGTTCCGGTCGCCAGCCGTGCGTGAGATCGCGGATCCCCGCGCTGCGCAGTTCGATGATCCCGCCGAGGCCTCGGGTCTCGGGCACCGTGTCGAGCACCCGCACGGCGTGTGCCGCCCCCTTCGCCAGCCACGAACCGTCATGCGGTGTCCCCAGCGTGACCACATGCGACGTGCGTTCGACCCACGAATGATCGTCGGCGATGCCTCGGTACGCAGCAGCCGAGATGACCAAGCCGCCCATCGAATGACCCACGAGGGCGACCTCGGAGATCTTGACGGGCCACGTGGTGACCAGGCGGTCCAGCAGTGTCGCGAGGTCGTCCCCGCTGTCGCCGACCGGACGGCCGGAGTTGTACCCCATCTCCAGCGGCGTCCAACCGGCGCCGGCGAGGCGCTCGCCGTAGGTGGGGACGTGGCTGCCGTCGTCACCTGTCGACCACCAGGCCCACGAACCAGCGGTCTCGGCCAGGCCGTGGACGAACACGACGATCCGGTCGGTGGCGTCGTCGAGATCCGCCGCGTCGTCGCCATCGGTGGTCACGGGTCGACCCCCGTGGGTGAGGGTTGTGGCGACGACGAGGTCGTCGGCCCGACCTTCCATCCAGTCGCCGAGGAGGCCGTTCGCGAACGCCAGACCCAGCGCGCCCCGAGGACTGGCCGACACCGTACGCCGGGTCCGCGACCCGTTCACGGCGGCGATGGCGGTGCCGACGCCGGCTCCCAGGAGGCGGCTCCCGCTCCGCACCGCTGCGTACACGACTCCGGAGATCGTGTCGTGGGTCGCGCGGATCGGCGCCGCCCCCGGGCCCAGCGATCGGAACACCCGGCCGGCGATGGCCTGGTGCGTGTCGCGCACCGGGATGGTCAGCTGGTCGACCACGGCACCTGCGAGGCGAGCGAGGCCCGCGACCTCGTCGACCGGAAGATCCGGTGCACGCGAATCGGCGTCGTCGTCACTCATCGTCAGGAGGCTGGCACACCGCACGGGCGATCGCTCGACACACCGACCGGCCGAGTTGCTCCGCAGGCTCAGCGGGCCCCGGCCACCAGTTTGCGGGCGATGACCTTGAGGCACAGCGTCTCGTCGGCACCCTCGAAGATCGAGAGCACCCGAGCGTCGACCCAGTAGCGGCTGACCGGGTACTCCTCGGCGTAGCCGTAGCCACCGTGGATCTGCAGGGCTTCGCGGGTGACCCACTCGGCCGCCTTGCAGACATAGGCCTTCACGAGCGTGGCCTCCATGGCGCCCTCGCCCTTGGCCATCATCGTGGCGACGGCGTACGAGAACTGGCGGCTGGCCTGGATGATCACGGCCATCCTGGCCAGCTTGGCCCGAGTGAGTTGATAATCGCCGACGGGCGTGCCGAACACCGACCGGTCCTGGCCGTACTGGACCGCCTCCTCGTAGGCAGCCTGCATCACGCCGACGGCGCGCGCAGCCGTCTGGAGGCGGCCGTTCTCGAACCCCTCCATCTGGAGGTAGAAGCCTCGGCCGAGGCCATCGTCGCCGCCGATGAGGTGGTCGTGGGGGACGAACCAGTCGTCGAGGGCGATCTCGTAGGAGTGCATCCCGCGGTAGCCGATGGTGTCGATCGGTCGACCCTCCATCTTCCCGCCGTGGTCGTCGGTGAACTCGAAGCCGTGGCCATCGCCCCTGGGCTTGGGGACGATGAACATCGACAGACCCTTGTGACCGAGCGAACGGTCGGGGTCGGTGCGGGCGAGCAGCAGCAGGACATCGGCACGAGCACCGAACGTGCACCAGGTCTTGACGCCGTTGATGCGCCAGCCCTCGGTGCCGTCGTCGAGCGTGTCGCGCGTGGCCGTGGTTTTGACGCCTGCGACGTCGGAACCGAAGTCGGGCTCGGTCACTGCGACGGCACACATCACCTCGGTGGTGGCGAGCTTTGGGAGCCAGTGTTCCTTCTGCTCCTGCGTCCCGCCCTTCTCGACGGCCCGCGTCATGATCTCGGGACGGGTGATCAACGAGCCGCCGATGCCCAACGAGCCTCGGGACAGTTCCTCGGTGGCGACGACCATGCCGATGTAGTCGGACTCGCCGCCAGCCGCGAAACCACCGAACTCCTCGGGGATCGACAGCCCGAACGCGCCGAGCTCGGCCAGGCCGGAGATGACGTCTTCGGGCACGTCGCCGTTGGTGCGGTGCACGTGCTCGGCATGCGGCCTGATCTGCTCGTCGGCGAAGCGACGGAACGTGTCCTGCACCATCTCGAAGTCGTCGTCGAGATGGCGAGGACCATCGCCGTCTATCGACAGCAGGAACTCGGTCGATCGGTAGACGCCGACGAACGCGCGTGTGCCGTCGAGCGCATCAGCGGTCACGCCCCACTCCGCCTCGCGACCGAAGAGCCGGGCGGCCAGTTCACCGACGGCATCAGCGGCGAAGGCGCATGCGATCCGGGCTTCGGTGTCGCCCTTCGCTCCGTAGTCGAGCAGCGTCGCCGACATCTCGATCGCCGCGGTCGCGTGGGCGAGGTCGTAGGCGAGCACCTGGTTCGCGTCGAGATCCCCGAGGTCGACGAGTCGCGCCGTCGCCGAGGCCAACACCCCTCGGGCGGTGTCGATGGCGGCGGCAGCGGCGTGGAGGTCTGGCGCGTTCATGGCCCGAAATCGTACCGATGGCCGGTTCGGGCCGACGAAGTGGGACCCGGTGCCGGTCAGCCGGTCCGGACGTCGGTTGCACCGAGCAATTGCAGGATCTCCCCGGGGGGGACGGGTTTGCCGACCACGTATCCCTGGATCCGGTCGCACCCGAACTCGCGGAGCGTGGACAGCGTCGCCTTGTCCTCGACTCCCTCGGCCAGGACCGCCATGCCCAGGTTGTGCGCGAGGTCGATCACGGTACGCACGATGGTCATGTCGGTGGTGTCGGCGAGCATCGTGGTCACGAACGACTTGTCGATCTTGATCTCGTCGACCGGGAGTCGGCGGAGGTACGCCAGCGACGAATAGCCGGTGCCGAAGTCGTCGATCGCCGTGTGGACGCCGATCTCCCGCAACTCGGAGATGACGGTCATGGCGAGGACGGGATCGTCCATCACCTGTGACTCGGTGAGCTCACACTTCATCAGTCGAGGAGGTAGGCCGACCTCGCGCATGGTCGCCTCGAGCCACGGCACGAGGTGACGGTCGTAGAGGTTCCGGGCGGAGAGGTTGATCGCCACGCGGATCTCGAAGCCGGCAGCGAGCCACTCCGCCGCCGTGTGCATCGCCTCCTGGGCCACGAAGCGGGCGAGCGGCTGGATGAGGCCCGACAGTTCGGCCAGTTCGACGAGCAACTCCGGATTGATCCATCCGAAGTCGGCGTGGTTCCACCGCAACAGCGCCTCGGCCCCGTTGATCCGGTCGTCGTGGAGGTCGAGGATGGGCTGGTAGTGGAGCGCGATGTTCTGGGGCGTCTCGCCATCCAACTCGTGGTGGAGCTCGGACAGGAGCGTGAGCCGCTCGACCGAGGACTGGTCTTGTTGGGGCGAGTAGACGGCCCATCCGCCACCGCTCCGTTTGGCGTTGTACATCGCGACGTCCGCCCGTTGCGTGAGCAGGTCGGCGTTGTCGGCGTGGTCGGGGAACAGGGCCACACCGAGGCTCGCGGTCGTCTGCACGGTGATGCCCTCGATCTCGAAGGGCTCCTGCATCGCTTCGCTCACCTTGCGCACCACTCGACCAGCGCCGGCGGTCGTGGCGTCGGTGAGGAGCAGCGCGAATTCGTCGCCCCCGAGGCGAGCGATCGTGTCGCACTCTCGCAGCAGATGCTGGAGGCGGCGCGAGAACGCCACGAGGAGGCGGTCGCCGTACTGGTGGCCGAGCGCGTCGTTCACGTCCTTGAAGTGGTTGAGGTCGAGCATGATGAGGGCGACGCGCTCGTTCCTCCGTCGGGCATCGGAGAGCGCGTACAAGAGGCGGTCGCGGAGCAGGGTCCGATTCGGCAGGCCCGTGAGGCCGTCGTGCAGCGCTTGACGACGGAGGGCTGACGCGACCATCGTCGCCTCGGTGATGTCGTCGAGCGACAGACCCACGGCGCCGCCGGGGAGTGGAAATGCCCGGAGCGAGTGGCTGCGCTGCCGGTCGATGCCGATTCCCGTGATCCGATCCACGGTGAAGGCCGGGCCACCGCGGGCCACTTCGATGCACCGCTCGGCGATGTCGTCGTCGACGACGTGGAACGAGTGCTGGAGCAGTGTGCCGATGAGACGCTTTGCCGAGCTGCCCGTCACGCGCGCGGCCGCGGGGTTGGCCGCAGCGACCACGAGGGCCCCCCGATGGTTGGGATCGGGTCGAGCGACGAGGATCGCGGTGTCCAGGGTCTCGACGACCTCGCTGAACACGGCCCGCTCGGCCTCGGCAGCACGTCGCGCCGTGACGTCGACGATGACCCCCCGGAGCCGGCGTGGTCGGGCGGGGACGTTCGACTCACAGGAGACGACCTCGTGGAGCCAGATGGTCTCGCCCTGACCGTCAGTCATCCGGTAGTCGCAGCTCTGCCGCTGACCCGTCTGGAGCGCTCGCTGCCTGGCATCCCGGAGCGCGACGACGTCGGCAGGATCGACATGGTCCATCCAGAAGGCCACCTCCCGCAGATTGACCGAGGGGTAGCCGAGGATCCGCTCGGCCGCCGGGCTGATCGACTGGTGGTGCGCGTCGGCCGTGTCGGCCAGCCACACGATCGCGTCGATGTTCCCGACGAGTTCCCGGTTCTCGTGTTCCAGCGCACGTCGGTTGGCCGTGACCCTCGAGATGCCGAGGGCGGACATGGCCGCAGCTCCAGCAAACGCGACGGTGCCGGCCACGAACGTCACCGTCGGCTGGGTCTGGTAGCCGACGATGCCCGCGAGGACGACCCCGGTGACGGCTGGACCGATGACTCGTCGACCGTCGAACAGCGTTGCGGCGAGCGCCAGCGTCGCCGTCATCACCATCAGCACCGGAGCCCACAGCTCCGCCACGATGGACGCGACGCCGATGCACATGACCTGATCGGCCCAGGGGACGTACCCCGGAACAGCACCCGAACGCCGGGTGATCCGCTCGAGGACCAGGTTGTAAGGAAGCACGACCAGCGCGATGGTCCCGACGACGAACAACCGGTTGGCGCCGAGATCGGTGAGGAACGGAATGACCATGGCGAAGCCGGCGATCACGCGCGAACGGATCCGGAACACATGGGCGACATTCGTCGATGTCGTGTGGTCACCCACTTCCGTCTGCATCTGCTCGATGACCCCGCGATCCTTGCGTGTGGAATCCTCTGTTTGGGCCACGCCTCCCGGGCAGCCCGAAGCCTGGCGACAAGCTCCACATGAGGTATCGGCAGTTGCAGCGAGACCTTGACGAATCGGACACGGCAGCACGGCAACGCCTGCTCCTCGACTGGTGGCAGACACGCGGACGCGATCTCCCGTGGCGGCGGAGCAGGGATCCCTGGGCCATCCTGGTCTCCGAGACGATGCTCCAACAGACCCAGGTCGCCCGCGTCGTCGATCGATGGGTCGTGTTCCTCGACCGATTCCCCACCGTGCAGGCCTGCGCCGACGCTCCCTGCGCTGAGGTCGTGGAGGCATGGTCGGGTCTCGGCTACAACCGGCGTGCCGTCCACCTCCATCGTGCGGCGCGCGAGTGCGTCGATCACTTCGACGGTCGACTTCCCACCACCATCGATCAGCTCCAGTCGCTTCCCGGCATCGGGCCGTACACGGCGAGGGCCGTGCTCGTGTTCGCCCACGAGCACGACATCGGCCTCGTGGACACCAACGCCGGTCGGTTCGTTGCGCGCGCGCTCGTCGGACGAGCGCTGACCGCGAGCGGCGCGCAGCGCGCCGCCGACGACGCGGTACCTCGGGGTCGGGGGTGGGACTGGGGGCAGGC
>JBBKVY010000048.1:0-2999 GCA_037968675.1 Acidimicrobiales bacterium
TCGGGACGAAACTGGAGGCGGCGAAGATGGCACACGCCGTGGCCTTCGAAGTCGACGAGTGGGACTCGGCGTCTCGGTCCGGATGGAGTGTTCTGGCCCGAGGGGTGGCGGAGACCGTCTACGAGGCCGATGCCATCCAGGAGTTCGAGGCCGTGGGTGTCGATCCTTGGCTCGGCGCGGCAGAACGAGGCGACTGGGTGCGTATCCGTGTCGACGAGATCAGCGGTCGCCGTCTCGGGCAGTAACGATGCAGCGGGTCGATTCGAGCACCGGCCCTGCCGTCTCAGTCGGCAAGGGAGGCTTGGGCGGCGGCGAGTCGGGCCACGGGGATGCGGTACGCGGAGCAGCTGACGTAGTCGATGCCCATGTCGTGGCACAGGGCGATCGAGCGGGGGTCGCCGCCGTGTTCGCCGCAGACGCCGGTGGAGATGTCGGGGTCGGTGGACCGCGCGCCCGCCAGTGCGAGTCGCATGAGTCGGCCCACTCCGTCGGCGTCGATGGTGGCGAAGGGGTTGTCGGGCAGGATTCGGTCGGCCAGGTCGTCGAGCAGGAAAGACGACTCGGCGTCGTCTCGGCTGAGCGCGAACGTCGTCTGGGTCAGGTCGTTGGTGCCGAACGACAGGAAGTCGGCGTGCTCGGCGATGGAGTCCGCGGTCAGGGCGGCGCGGGGGACCTCGATCATCGTGCCGACCTGGTACTCGATGGTCCGGCCCGCTGCGGTCATCGCCGCGGTTGCGGTCTCCTCGATGAGTGCCCGGGTCCGTGACAGTTCGTTGGCGTGGCTGACGACCGGGACCATGATCTCGGGTCGGGGGTCGAGTCCGTCGGCGGTGACATCGAGGGCAGCCTCGATGATGGCCCTGGTCTGCATGCGGGTCAGGTCGGGCATCTTGAGCCCGAGCCGCACGCCTCGCAATCCGAGCATCGGGTTCGACTCGCGCAGCCGTTCGACGCGTCGCACCATCGCTGCGGTCTCTGACAGCTCACTCACCAACGCCTCTACGGCGGCGAGGTCGGCAGCGTGGCGTCGTCGAGATCGTCGAAACCGTAGACCTATCTGGTCACTTCGAACCTCCGATGCCGAGGCGGTCGGTGAGCGGATCTGTGGACGGGGGCCATGTATCAGACGATGAACGATCGGCAGACAGCCGAACCAGGGCCCGAGGTCACTGCAGGGCTCGCAAAGGGACCCAATCCCACCGTTGTGGATGCCGCGGATGCACGAGGCGACCAAGCATCCCGTGGGCCTTGTGCCCGAGGCGCGAGGACCTTCGGCCCTAACTCGAGTGCGTCTCCGTGTGCGCACGATGCAGCCATGACCTCACGGATCGTGATTCTCGGCGGCGGCACGGGCGGCACCTTGACCGCCAACCGGCTGCGGCGCCTCTACGGTGCGGACGACGCCGACATCGTCGTCGTCGACCAGGACAACAGTCACGTCTACCAACCGGGGCTCCTGTTCGTCCCGTTCGGTCTCACCCACTCCGAGGACATCGTCCGGCCCCGGGGTCGGCAGCTCCACGCCGGGATCGAGTTCGTCGAGTCCGGCATCGACCGGGTCGACATCGAGGCCAATGAGGTGCACCTCGCCAGCGGTGCGACCTTGTCCTATGACGTGCTCGTCGTCGCCACCGGCGCGCGCCTCGTGCCCGAGGAGACCGAGGGCCTCATTGGACCGGGGTGGATGGAGAACGTCTTCACCTTCTACACGCCCGAGGGCGCCGCCGCCCTCGGCGCGGCGCTTGCCACGTTCGACCGAGGTCGGCTCGTGGTGAACGTCGTCGACATGCCGATCAAGTGCCCGGTCGCCCCGCTCGAGTTCTGCTTCCTGGCCGACTGGTACTTCACCGAACGCGGGATCCGTGACCAGGTGCAGATCACCTACGCCACCCCGCTCGACGCGGCGTTCACCAAGCCCATCGCGGCCGGAATGCTCGGTGGAATGCTGGCCGAGCGGGGCATCGAATTGGCCACCGAGTTCAACGCCGGAGAGGTCGACGGGGCTGGCGGACGGCTCGTCGGCTACGACGGACGCGAGATCCCGTTCGACCTCGCCGTCGTCATTCCCCTCCACGGCGGCGCCAGCTATGTCGGTCGCTCACCTGGTCTCGGGGACGCACTCGACTTCGTGCCGACCGACGAGCACACGCTCCAGGCCAAGGCCGCCCCGAACATCTTCGTCATCGGCGACGCCGCCAACGTGCCCGCATCCAAGGCCGGTTCGGTCACCCATTTCGAGGGCGAGACCCTCGTGGGCAACGTCGAGCGGTTCCTCGCCGGGGAACCTCTCGAACCCGGCTTCGACGGCCATGCCAACTGCTTCATCGAGACCGGCTTCCACAAGGCCCTGCTCATCGACTTCAACTACGACACTGAACCGCTCCCGGGCCACTACCCGGCCAAGGTCGGTCTGCCGCTGTTGAAGGAGTCACGGCTCAACCATCTCGGCAAGCTGCTGTTCCAGTCCGTCTACTGGCACAGCCTGCTCCCGGGCCGCGACCTGCCTGGCCTCGGCTCGGACATGCCCGCCGCGGGCAAGCACTCGCCCATCCCACAGAAGAAGGTCTGACTCATGCCGACCACCACCGTTGCCGATGTCGCCGTCGACCGCAATGACGAAGGCTTCTTCACCGACCCAAACCAATGGACCGAGGCCATGGCACCTGAGCTGGCTGCCGCTGAGGGCATCGACGAACTCGGCGCCGACCACTGGACGGTCGTCAGGTTCATGCGCACCGAGTACGCAGAGAAGGGCACCGGGCCCACCGTCCGGCTGCTCGGCAAGACCTCCGGTGTCTCCGTCAAGGAGCTCTACCAACTCTTCCCGAAGGGACCGGCCAAGAGCGCAGCCAAGATCGCCGGTATCCCCAAGCCCCGCGGCTGCATCTAGGAGAACGGACAAGAATCATGGCCGACACCACCACCAAGCCCGACCCGATCACCCCCGACCCGATCACCAAAGTTTCGGTGATCATCTCGCAGGGTTCCCTCGAGGGGAT
>JBBKVY010000049.1:0-3193 GCA_037968675.1 Acidimicrobiales bacterium
ACCGAACTCAGCCGCCACGACGGCGAGTACACGCGCTGGCACCGGTTCCGTGACGATGCTCGCCTGGGCCGAGCACGCGCCTGGCTCGCCCACCGCGGCTGCCAATCCACTCGCGAGCTGGGATGACCGGACTCCACCGGTGCGCCGCGCCCACCCTACGAGACCGTCACGATCGCGCAGTGCGACGTGATCGTCCGGTCCGCGCTGTCGAGGCGCCACACGCAGTCGACCCCAACCTCTGCCCGGCGCCTCGGCGCCGTCCTTCGGTTCCTCGACGACGACCAGGCGCCCGACGATCTCGAAAGGGGGACGGGCGCGGGACACGGTGACCAGCGTGTCGCGCGACTGCCTCCTCGTGCCAGCAAGTTCACGGCCGCATCTCCGATCACTCTGACGACGCGATTTCGTGGCACTGCACGAACCCGGGTTTCTTCCGGACGGGACTCGCAAGTCCCGAGTCGCTGGTCTGGCCCGACATCACGATCGACGACTACGCACAGCGCAGCGCAGCCCAGCGGGCGTGGTGGTCAGCGCAAGATGGTCAGCAGGCGGGTGATCCGGCGAAGTTGGCGTCAGCGCTGATCGACATCGTGAATGAGGAAACACCACCTCGCCGGTTCATCGCAGGAGCCGACGTGATCGCTCTCGCACAGCGGAAGATCGAGCAACTGCGAGAGGACATCGAATCGCATCGAAGCCTGTCGGAATCACTGACATTCGACGAGTAGGCCGCTCATATCTACAGACCAAACAACGTCGACAGACCGCTCAGGAACGGCACATCCGATCGAGCAGACCCGATCAGATCATGCAGACGTTCGGTCGGATCCGAGATGCGCTGGGCGAGCCGCTCCCGCTGCCGGCGATTAGCGCGATGATGAGAATGTGGAAGCCGACATCCGCTCTTTCCCGGCCCCGATGGGCGACGACATCATCCGGGCTCGGGGCTCAATGCGCCCTTTCCGGACGTTTCGGAACGACGCATCATACGGTCGACGTGTGGGCGGTCGTCGTGCTCACTGACGAGATGCGCCAAATGGTCGACGCTGGCCTCGGCTTCGTCGCAACGATCAACGCCGACGGCACTCCGAATCTGTCGCCGAAGGGAACCCTTGCGGCATGGGACGACGACCACCTGGTATTCGTCGACATCGCTTCGCCGAACACGTCGGCGAACCTGGAAAGGAATCCGTCCGTGGAGATCAATGTCGTCGACCCGCTCATCCGACGGGGCTACCGATTCGCTGGAACCGCAGTCGTCCACCGTGGCGGATCAGTGTTCGAGCGCGGCGTGAGCTTCTACGAGGATCGTGGCACAGTCGAGGCGCGGGCGAGAGTTCGAGCGGTCGTCATCATCGCCGTCGCCAGGGTTCGGTCGCTGCGGTCACCGGCATACGCGCTGGGAGCCACAGAGGAGGACCTGAAGTCCAGGTATCGGAAGCTGCTGCTCGGCGACGATTAGCGTTGCTGGGACGGACCGTCCGGCACCTTCTGGTTCTGCCAAGGGTTCGTGTGGCGGCGACGGGTGGGGTAGCTCGGGGTGTACGTCCGCCGCCGCGGCCTCGACAACCAATCACCCACCGACCTCTACACTGCCCTCACCGTGCAGTGACCACTGGAACTGGCCCTCCCGCGCCGCCGCTTAAGAAAATCCCCTCCTGCCGGAGGAGGGCAGGTGACGGGGTGGTGGGAGCAAGCGCTTACTTGACGGCTCCCCGAAATCCGCGCAGGATTTGCGTCCATGGGCGAGTCGCACGAGGAAATGCTTCGTCACTACGAGCCGGGCGGACTTCTGCCGCGAATCGTGGCGGGGTTGCAAGCTCTCGGCAAGGACCTGGACTCGGTCACGCACGAAGATCTCGCGCCGGCCGACGAGTTTCACTCCGCGGGACGTTCGGCCACGCGCACATTGGTGGAGCTTGCAAAGATTCCGCCAGGATCGCGAGTGCTCGACGTGGGCAGCGGGTTGGGCGGCCCGGCGCGTTACCTCGCCGCAACTTTGGGTTGCGACGTGACAGGCATCGATCTCTCGCCTGAATTCTGCGGGGTGGCCAACGCCCTTTCTCGGATGACGCGGTTGTCCGATCGCACCCGCTTTCAGGCGGGTGATGCCCTGGATCTTCCGTTCGCCGCGTCCAGCTTCGACGTGGTGTGGACGATACAAATGCAGATGAACATCCGGGACAAGCGCCGCCTGTATTCCGGAATCGCCCGGGTACTCAGGCCGGGCGGGCTGTTCGTCTGCCAGGAAATCTGCGCGGGGAACGGCGAGCCGATCGAGCTTCCGGTCCCATGGGCGAGCCGCCCCAACCAGAGCCATCTGGCCGATGCGGAATCCCTCCGCGGGTTGATCCGCGGTGCAGGTCTCCTGGAGCGCACCTGGCGCGACATTACCGCCGACATCGTGGCGGCGCGCAAAGCACAGCAGGCGAAGGCGCAAGCGTCGGGTGCGAGCGGCTCCAGCGCCCCTCCTCCGCTTGGAATGCATCTCGTGCTGGGAGAACAGGCAGCCGTCAAGATGAGTAACTCCGGGCGCAACACCGACGCCGGGCGCACGGTGTTCATCCAGGGAGTATTCGACAAGCCTGGCTAGCTAGAGGATGATTCCCAGGCCGATCGCACTGGTCATCAAGGTGAGCCCAATCAGCACCAACCGCCAGGGATGCCGCTCGGGCGGGTGCGAGATGCCCGGGTTCTCGAGATCGAATGGCCGACCGAAAAGGGCGCCCTCGGTCTAAATGTCCTTACCGACGATGCCTTGGAACGCCAAAACGAGACCGAGTCCAAATATGCCGAAGAGCACGATCACGAGCACAGAGTCCATGGGCTATGTCTCCTACGAACGAGCTCGATGAGGCTTCGAGCTGGCCAAGCTCGACGGCACACCCGATGTCAATCGGGTCTCCGCGCTACTGGGCGTGCAATCCCCCTCCTGAGGCAGAGTCCCGGCCGAACGGGATAGTGCTGCGCCACGCTTGGGCCTCGCACTGCGGCGCGTAGTCGGATTGGAAGATCGTGATTACGAGCGGCGAAGTCGAGCGATTGCGTCGCCGACGAGGTGAGGAGACCGAGGGACTCAGGGCAGGTCAATGATGACGGCGATCGTCTCTCGGATCTGCGACAACGCAAGCGGTCCGACGTTGCCGAGTGTGCGAACCACCCGTGCGGGTGAGACGGCACGGACATGTTGGCA
>JBBKVY010000050.1:0-7298 GCA_037968675.1 Acidimicrobiales bacterium
GGGATCCCGCCACATGCCCCAGGCCGTGGGGCCGTCCGGTAGGACGATCTCCTCCGTGACGTCGAATCCGTGCCGACGGTAGAAGGGGACGTTCGACTCCTTCGACGACTCGAGGTAGGCACCGACGCCTTCATCGTCGCAGCGGTCCAGCACGGGAGCGAGCAGGGCCGAGCCGATGCCCTTTCCCTGATGGACCGGGTCGGTCCCCAGCACGGCCAGGTACCAGTGGGGCTCTTCGGGATGACGGGCCTCGATGACCGAGAGGGCCTTGAGCGCTCGGGGGAACCGGGTCCCGAACGTGCGTGTCGTCGGCACGACGTGGCGCGCGATCTCGCTCATGGGCATCTTCCACCGGCCGGGGGCAGCCCAGAGCGCACCACCCTCCAGTCCAGGTGTCACGTGCACCTCGCCCCGGACCTGGAGCACCGTGAGGTCGACGGTGAAGAAGCGGGCAATCCGCAACAGACGGTCGCGCTCCGGGATGAGGTACGCCATGATCGGATCGTCGTGGAACGACCGGGCGAGTGCCGCTGCCACGGCCGAGACATCGCCGTTCTCGATCAGGCGGGGTGACGCACTCGATCGGTCCATGGTGCCCGTCCCGTGTTCTCTGCGGGGTCTGGCGCAGACGTCGTCGGCGTCCAGGTGGTTCCGAAGGTTCGTCGGCCCGAGGCTAACGGATCCTCGAAGTCACGGTCAGAGGCAACGGTCACCCGTCGGTGACGGGAACCAGACGCCTCGACGCGAGGTCGTCGAGGCCGAGGCCGGCGCGCAGGTCCTCGGAGATGGCGACACTGCCGGCGTCGAGCGGGGTGCCGGTGCCGTCGGCCACTCGGGTCATCATGAAGAAGTTCGCCAGCACGGCCGCGGCATCGACAGTGGCGTCTGCGCCGATCCGATCCTCCAGACGCGATCGTGCGCCGTCCGCTGCCTCGCCACCGTCAGCGACCTCGGTCACGAAGCGCACGAGCGCATCGCCATCGGTGACGCGGGCACCGGTGGCCAATGCCTGGGGGTCGATGTCCGCACCCGATTCGAGGCTGCTCAGACCGAGCAGCAGCGCATGAGACGTCGTTCAGTAGAAGCACTCGTTCACGAGCGACGTGGCTGCGGCCACCAGCTCGATCTGCCCCCGGTCCAGGGTGCCGCGCGACCACGACAGATCGCCCAGCAACGCGTCCGGTGGCACGTACTGGGCGGCCGAGAGGAGTTGCACCAGATCCAGTGCGTCCGGCACCGCGCTCAGCGCGTCGACCACGTTGGGCCCGCCGCCTCCGACCGTGGGCACCCAGTGGGTGGACACCGACACCCCGTCGACCGGTTCCCGGCTGGGTTCGCCGGACGTGGCGTCGGGGAGTGGGATCAGGTCGAGCTCCATCGCCGCCGCGAAGCGGTCGAGCGAGTTCATCGCCGCAACGATCCCGACCAGTTCGACGTAGGAGTCGGCCGGGTCGAAGCCGGCGATGATCGTCCGGTACCAGTCCTCGGTCAGGGTCCCCGGGTGGTTGGTGAGTCGCCACACCGCGTCGACCGCTGCCGGCGGGAGCGGATGATCGGGGGCGATCATGCCTTCGATGCCTGATGGCGCCTCCCACGGCGGGAGGTCGGCGTGGTCCAGCGCCTGCCGATGCTCGGCTGCGATCGCCACCCGCTCCGCCGCCGTCCACCACGTGCCCGGCTGGCCGATGCGATCGATCACCGAACGGTGCGCGTCGAGCAGATCGGTCCGCCAGCCGGTGTCGAGGACAGTGGCCGTCATGGGGTGTCCCGTGGACCGCCGGTGCTGAACGCCCGGACGGCGTTCCCGATGTCGATGCGCATGCCGAGAAGGTACCCGCGCCGACGATGGCGTCGTCAGCCTTGACCGAGCCCCCCGGCGAACTGTTCCGACCGGAGGGTGAAGCGCAGCGTCACGCCCTTCGGTGCGGCGACGCCGAGGTCGACGACCTTGGCGAACGAAGCATCGCTTCGATCGACCCCGTCGTCGACGGTCTCGTCCTCCGTGGACCACAGGCGCAGTTCGACGAGCCGCTCCAGTTCGACGTCGGTGAGAAGTCGGGCGTTGGTGCTCGACAGGGCGACGATCTGGCCGTGGTGCACCTCGGCGGCGACCGTCTTGCCCTCGAGCACGGAGAACATGACCGGCAGCGGTTCGGCCAGATCGACCAGACCGGGGTCGTGGACCGGGACGACGCGCTCGGGGGTGCCGTCACCCATGCTGGCAACGCGGTGGATCTGCTGCGGCCTGTCGAATCCCTTGGGCCAGATCTCGCGCACCTCGACGATCTCGAGGAGGTGGGTCAGTGCGTCGTGGGTCGCCTGCGACACGAGGACCTCGCCGCCGAGGCTCTGGCCTTCGATTCGGGCCGCGAGATTCACGGCGCTGCCGATGGCGGTGTGCTTCGATCGAACCTCGGAGCCGAGGTTGCCCACGACCACCTCGCCGGTCGCGATGCCGATGCCCATCTCGACGCTGGGCAAGCCCCGCCCAGCGGAGATGCGATTCACCTTGGCGATGGCCTGCTGCATCGCGATTGCACAGGCGACGCATCGCTCGGCATCGTCGTCTCGCGTCGTGATCGCTCCGAAGTGGGCGAGGATCGCGTCGCCCAGGAACTCGTCGACGGAACCCTGGTGGTCCTGAATGATCTCGGCCATGGTCGAGAGGTAGGAGTTGAGGATCGAGACGATGTCCTCGGGTCCGAGTGACTCGGTCAGTGACGTGAACCCGCGGAGGTCGGCCATCAAGATGCTGACCGTGCGCCTCTCGCCGCGGATCTCGAGCCCCTCGTCGTTCTGGAGCAGGCTGGCCACCACGTCGTCGGAGATGTAGCGGCCGAATGTCTGGCGCAGGAAGGCGTTGCGAATCTCGAGTTGTTCTGCGAGATGCTCGACCTCGGCCGCAGCGGCCCGCAGATCGAGTTGGGTCCGAACACGCGCTGACACGACGGCCATGTCGAAGGGTTTGGTGACGTGGTCATTCGCGCCGGCGGCGAGCGCGGCCACGACATCGTCGGCACCGGCCAGAGCAGTCGCCATCACGACCGGGAGCTCGCTCATCGAATGCACGAGACGGATCGCGGCCAAGGTCTCGAGCCCGGTCATCTCGGGCATCATCACGTCGAGCAGGACCAGGTCGAATCGCTCGTTCTCGATCATCGCCAGTGCGGCGGCGCCACTCGCAGCGTCGGTGACCACGTAGCCGGCACGTTCGAGTTGTCGACCCAACAGCTCTCGGTTGGAGGGTTCGTCGTCGACCAGCAGCAATCTCGCGCCCTCGACTGCCCGAGAGACGGGCACCCTCGCGTCTGAACTGTTGCCGGTTGCGGTCGCGGCCGCCCGCTCCGTCGAGTTCTGGTCGGTGGCGCGGAACACGCCGTCGACCAGGGCGAGCAAGGTGTGGGCAGCGGAACGAACGTGCTCGAGATCGGGGATCAGATCGTGCAGGTCGCGTTCCTCCAGATCCTCCTTCACCATCTCGCTGTAGCCGATGATCTGGCTGATCGGCGTGCGCAGATCGTGCTGCAGCTTGCGCAGCGTCGAGCGCGCCGTTTTCCCCGACCCTCCAGCCCCGCTCATCGGTAGAGCATAGATTGCGCATCGGGGATCAGCTGACGAGTCGGCAGACCGGGGACGCGCTGTGGGACGAGTGGAGGAATCGACGTCTGACGCAGCGTTGTTGCGTCAACTCATCTCCTACAACGAGTTCGGCGCACCCCTCGCCATCCCGGTGCTGCTCGGTCTGTACTGGGCCTATCCCGACACCGTGGTCCTCGTCCTGGCGCTCACGCTCGCGCCGACCGTCGTGGTCCAGCGCTTCGCCGTCCACTACGCCAAGGAGAATCGTGTTCGTGCGGGGGTCAATGCGCTGGCGATCGCCATCTGGGTACCGACGCTGACCATCGCCGTCCTGGCGCCTGACGCGTGGGTTCTCGTCTGTGTGTTCTGCTTCTTCTCGGTCGTGCTCGCCCTGCCGTTCGTCGACTCGGCTCACCTCAAGCGACTGACGATCGTCGCATCGACGATCCTCGCGATCGGTGCGGTCTTCACCCTGTTCGACCCCCTGTTGCCGTTCGAGAAGGCGCCGGAGGAGCTGATCACCGCGATCGTGAGCGTCGGCGCGATGGCCGGGGCGATCTTGAGCATGGTCTCGATGCGTCTGTCGAACGGACGACTCCGTGACACCCTGGCCGACACGCAACGGGCCAACGAGGCGCTCCGCGATTCGGAGCAGTCGCTCGAGCGCAAGGTCGCCGAACGCACCCTCGAACTCGGTGAGGCTCGCGACGGTGCGCTCGATGCGAGTCGGGCCAAAAGTGACTTCCTGGCCAACATGAGCCACGAGCTGCGGACGCCACTCAACGCGATCATCGGCTACGGCGAGATGCTG
The DNA here is from genome assembly GCA_037968675.1 of Acidimicrobiales bacterium. GTDB lineage: Bacteria > Actinomycetota > Acidimicrobiia > Acidimicrobiales > Salinilacustritrichaceae > Salinilacustrithrix. The sequence continues at coordinate 4,391 of JBBKVY010000050.1, forward strand.
CAAGAGGAGGTCACCGACAATGAGCACGACGACTACCGGCCCGATCTCGACCGCATCGTCACCTCGGGTCGCCAGCTGCTCGGGTTGATCAATGACGTGCTCGATCTCTCCAAGATCGAGGCCGGGAAGATGGAGATCAATCTCGCGGACTTCGACATCGCCGGCTTCGTGCGGGACATCGAGGGGACGTTCGTCCCCCTCGCCGCGAGGAGAGAGAACCGCATCGAGTTCAGCGTTGACCCGGATATCGGCACCATGCGGTCCGACGTGACCCGCGTGCGCCAAGGACTCCTCAACGTCCTGAGCAACGCAGCCAAGTTCACCGAGCACGGAATGATCACACTCACGGCGGAACGTCGTGCGGTGGACAACGGGTCTGCGGAGGTGGTCTTCCGCATCACCGACACCGGCATCGGCATGACGGCTGAACAGATCGACACGGTGTTCGAGTCCTTCAGTCAGGCCGAAGAGACGACTGCCCGCGATTACGGCGGCACCGGCCTGGGACTGGCGATCACGAAGCAGTTCTGCGAGTTGCTCGACGGGTCGATCGACTGCACCAGCGAACCGGGCGTCGGCTCGACGTTCGAGATCCGGCTGCCCGACCTCGGGGCAGCGCCACCGACGACACCCGTTGCCCGTCCGACGCACGACGGGCCGACCGTGCTGGTCGTGGATGACGATCCGAGCGCGCTCGACCTGTTGGAGCGATTCCTGAGCCGAGAAGGTTTCAACGTCATCAGCGAGACCACGGGCGCAGCTGCGTTGCGGGCAGCGCGGATCGCTCGACCCGACGTCATCACGCTCGACGTGGTCATGCCCGGCATGGATGGTTGGGAGGTGCTTCGCGGGCTCAAGGCCGACCCCGAAGTCGAACACATTCCCGTCATCCTCATGACCGTGACCGACGACCAGCGACTGGGGTACGCCCTCGGAGCATCGGAGTACCTGACGAAGCCGGTCGACTGGGAACGCTTGAGCACGGCGCTACTCCGACTGCACCTCGCGCCGCACGGAACCGTTTTGGTCGTCGACGACGATGCTGCGGCTCGCGACATCGTCGGCCGTGGTCTGCGTCGAGATGGCTGGAAGGTGGTCGACGCCGAGAACGGCCGCATCGCACTTCGCGAGGTCGAACGCGACGTCCCGGCGCTGATCCTTCTCGACCTGATGATGCCCGAGATGGACGGCTTCGAGTTCGTGGCGGCACTGCACGAACGGCCGGAGTGGCGCGAGATCCCCGTCATCGTGATCACGTCGATGGACGTCACCGAGACCGAGCGGACACGACTGTCAGGCGGCGTCCGGCACATCCTCACCAAGAGCAGCTACTCGATGAGCGACCTGCTCCTGGAAGTTCGGCGCGCCGCCCACCTGGACGCGACACGCGACGCATCAACGCAATCGGAAGCAGGACGGCGAACGTAGATGGCACGACTTCTGTTGGTGGAGGACAACGAGCTGAATCGCGACATGTTGTCGCGGCGATTGACCAAACGAGGGTTCGAGGTGTTGATCGCCGTCGACGGCGCGCAGGGTGTCGACCTGGCTCGGTCGGAGGCCCCGGATCTGATCCTGATGGACATGAGCCTGCCCATCCTCAGCGGATGGGACGCGACGGCGAGCCTCAAGGCCGACGAGGCCACCGAGTCGATCCCGATTCTGGCCTTGACCGCCCATTCGATGGCGGGCGACCGTGAGCGAGCGTTGGAGGCCGGATGCGACGACTTCGACACGAAGCCCATCGAGCTGCCTCGGCTGCTCGAGAAGATCGAGGCATTGCTCAACCGCTGACCACTTCGGCCGGCAGCCAGACGACCGACGAGCGCTCGTCGTCAGTCGCGAAAACCCTTGCCGTCCAGGATCTTCGGGGCGTACTTGTCGATCCGTCCCTCACGGGTCTCGGCTCGCTTGGCGTCGGAGAAGTGGAGGTTGTACTCCCGTTGCCGCCCGGGGGTGAGCGCCTCGAACGCCGCGCGGAACGCCGGATCCTGGTCGAGGCGACGCTGGAGCTCGTCGACCAGGACGGGCGCGGGTGCCGGGCCCACCTCGAGGCCTGCGTTCTCGACGTCGATGGCCGCGTCGATGTACGTCGCGACCGTGGCGGCCAGCCGCGCAACGTCGTCGACCGAGGTGAAGCACATGCGCCGGGCTGATCGTGAGTTCGGCCCCTGCTCCTCGAGCACGCCCTCCGGGTCGTCGAGTAACGCACCCTTGAAGAACATGAGGGCCAGGAAGTCGTTCATCTCCTGGAGGATGACGATGTTGCCGCCGTCGTGGCTGTAGCAGGGCTTGCCCCACTTGATCTCCTCGGTCAACCCGCACTTCCGCAGGATCGGCCGCAGCTCGGCCATCTCTGCCGGCCACTTCTCCGAGCGCTCGATGTAGGCATCGACCTTCGGGTTCATCGCCACTCCCATCCGTCTGCGATCCAACGCCCAGACTGACACGCGACGTCAGAGATCGGTGTTGTCGGACGGGAGCGGCGTCTGCGTCATCTCGAGGTGGAGCGGACCGCCCGTCTCGTAGGGCTGGGCCAGCACCGCGGCGGTGTCGAGCTCGATCCCGAGGCCTGGCTCGGTCGGCGCGAGCAGGTAGCCGTCCTCCCATTCGAGCGGCGTGACCAGGATGTCGTCGTGGAACGCGGTCTGGATCGTCTCCAGCAGGAGGAAGTTCGGACTGCTGAAGCCGACGTGGGCCGCGGCGGCGTGGGCGACCGGTCCGCAGTAGATGTGGGGCGCGATCTGGGCGTTGAACAGCTCGGCCAGCACAGCGATCTTCTTCGTCTCCCACACGCCACCCGACCGTCCGACATCGGGTTGCACGATGCGGACCCCCGCCCGCAACGCGTCGTGGAACTCAACTCTCGTCGTCAGTCGTTCGCCGGTGGCGACGGGAATGGTCGTGG
>JBBKVY010000051.1:0-6948 GCA_037968675.1 Acidimicrobiales bacterium
GTCTCGGTGAGGGGCTGGAGCAACGCTTCGGCGTCGGGACCCCACACACCGATCGTGGTCATGGCATCGGTGCGGTTCTCGAAGGCGACGGAGCCGTCGTCGGGCAGGTTGCTCCGGAACCAGTACTCGTCGCGGCCGCCGTCGAACGCGCCGGTGACGATGCGGTAGCGGTCCTCGGCCCATCGCATCACGGTGAGATCGGATCGGAAGCCGCCATGGGGTTCGAGCACGGGCGTGTAGATGGAACGGCCAACGGCCACATCGCACTTGTTGACGCACATCCGCTCGATGTAGTCGACGACCCCCGGGCCGGTGATGTCGAAGACCTGGAAGGCGGTGAGGTCGACCATGCCGACGTGTTCGCGCAGGTGGAGGTGCTCGGCGTCGATGATCGGCGACCACCATCGGGCGTCCCACTCGTGGGGCCGGGTCTCGACGCCGTGGCGCCCGACGAGGTCGGCGTTGGACTCGTACCAGTGGGGTCGCTCCCACACCCGAGCTTCGAAGTAGGTGGCGCCGAGCGCCTCGGTGCGATCGTGGAACGGCGCGCACTTGGTGCCCCGCTGGGACTCCCATTGCTCGCGGGGATGCACGATCCCGTACGTCTTGTTGAAGTGCTCTTCACACCGCGCCTCGATGTGTTCGACGGTGCGTTCGGCGGGATACAGACGCGTGATGTCGGCGCCGTGGGGGTCGCACAGCTCCGGGTAGCCGTGGGTCATCCACTCGGCGACGATCTGGGCCATCGCCGGGCCCTCCTTGACCCAGACCGCCGCTGCCGACCAGAGGCCCTTGACCTCGGTGGGGCCCAGCACCGGGTTGGCGTCGGGGGTCAGCGACAGGAGGCCGTTGATGGCGTAGCGGATCTCGGCGTCGCCGAGCATCTCCATCAGCTCGATGGCCTGCTCCATCTGGGGATCGAAATCGTCGTCGGTGAACGGCATCTCGGTGGGGCTGAGCGCCGCTGCCTCGTTCGACGGGATCTCATCGACGCGGTGCAGTATCGGACGGTGGGCGTAGGAGCCGACCTCCATCGAACCGGCCGACTGCCGCTCGTAGCAGAACGTGTCCATGTCGCGCACGATCGGGTACGCGACCTCGGTGTTGGTCTCCACCAGGACGTCGATCGGGCCGACATCGGCCATCTGGTGCACGGCCGGCGTGAGCGGGATGGTGGCACCGGCCATCGACGCGAGCCGAGGTGACCACACACCACAGGCGATCGCGACGTGATCGCACTCGACCCGGCCCTTGTCGGTCACCACCGCGATCACGCGGCGAGTCGCGTTCGGCCCCACGACGGTCTCGATGTCGAGGACCTCTGTGTTGGGGAACACCTTGCAGCCCGCCGTCTCGACGGCCTCGTTGCGCATCCGGGTGCCCATCTCGAGCGAGTCGACGACCGACACCGACGGCGTGTGGAACCCCCCGATGATGACGTCCTCATCGATGAACGGCACGGCCTCCTTCACCTGCGAGGGCGTGAGCAACGACGACTCGACGCCCCAGGCCGTGGCAGAGGTCATCCGGCGCCGGAACTCCTCGAGCCGTTCCTCCGTGCGGGCGACCTCGATCCCGCCGCAGGTGGTGCTGACGCCGTACTCCTCGTACTGGCGTTGGGACTCCAGGGTGAGGAACGTCATCTCCTTCGAATGGTCGACGGGGAAGATGAAGTTCGATGCGTGCCCGGTGGAACCGCCGGGGTTGGGGAGGGGCCCCTTGTCGAGCAGGACGATGTCGGTCCAGCCCAGCTTGGCGAGGTGGCCGGCGAGGCAGTTGCCGACGATGCCGGCACCGATGATCACCGCGCGGGCGCGATCGGGGAATTCACTCATGCTCGTTCTCGGCATCCTCGCGTGGGTCGGTCGGGACTCTCGACTGCGGGCCGGCGGCCAGCCAAGTTCTCACGATACGGTAGTCTGCCACGCAGTGGGAGGCTCCCGCTTCAGTGGTCGGTCACACAGCACGAGCGGTGCCGGGCACCGTGAGAGAGGTCAGCCGATGACGACGTTCGCGGCGAAGCTCGAGGCGGCCGGCCACCTGCTGCTCGACGGTGCCATGGGCACGGAGCTGTTCGCCCGTGGCCTCACGAGTGGCGACAACCCCGAGCTCTGGAACGTCGAGCGGCCCGACGACGTCGCCGCTGTGCACCGCGACTACCTGCAGGCCGGGTCCGACATCGTGCTCACCAACACGTTTGGCGGAAGCCGATTCCGCCTCGCGCTCCATGGCCTCGACGATCGGGTCGGCGAGCTCAACGCGGCCGGCGCGGCGGTCGCTCGTCGAGCAGTCGAGGCGGCCGGCACCGGAGCGTTGGTCGCCGGCTCGATGGGCCAGTCCGGTGAGCTGATCGAACCGCTCGGACCCCGCACGGTCGACGAGATGACCGACGCCTTCACGGCCCAGGCCGCAGCTCTGGCCTCGGGTGGCGCCGACATCGTCTGGATCGAGACGTTCAGCGCGATCGATGAGATCCGAGCCGCCGTGGCGGGCGCCCGGGCCGGCGCGCCGAAGCTTCCCGTGGTCGTCACCATGAGCTTCGACACCGCCGGCCGCTCGATGATGGGTGTCAGAGGGGCCGAGCTGGCGGCCCTCGCCGAGAACCTCGAGCTCGACGCCTTCGGCGCAAACTGCGGCAACAACCTCGCCGAGACCGAGAGCGCGCTGCGTGAGGCGATCGAGGGTCGGGGCGACCGACCCGTGGTCTCGAAGGCGAACGCCGGCATCCCGGTGTGGAGTGACGGCGGTCTGGTCTACGACGGCTCCCCGGAGATCATGGCCGCTCACGCCTACCGCACGCGCGAGCTCGGCGCGCGGCTCATCGGTGCCTGCTGTGGGTCCACCCCGATGCACCTCGCGGAGATGCGCGCCGTGCTCGAAGGCGACAAGCCTCCGCTTGACCTTCCCGCACCGGGTCCCCCTCCCGTCGACACCGATGATGCAGCTCAGCCCCGCGCTCCTCGCCGCAACAGGCGCGGTCGTGGTGTGACCGACGACTGAGCGCGATCAACCATCTTCATCGACGGCGTCCAGGTCGCCCGCGAGCGTCGGGATCGATGCATCGAGGACGTGGTAGTCCGACGCCGACGCCCCGGAGAGCGCTGCCTCGGAGTGCAACCCTGTCGGTGGGTCGAGCGTCCCCGCTGCGATCGACATCTGGCGGACGTCGACGGTCGATCGCCAGAACAACGTCGACCCGCACGTCGTACAGAAGCCGTAGCCCACGGACGGGTCGTCGTCGGGGTGGTACCACCGCAAGGTCGACTCGGATTCGATGACGATGTCGTCGACCGCGCTCGCCGTCGCGGCCATGAAGTGACCGGTGACTCGGCGGCACCGGTCGCAGTGGCAGTTCCACACCGGTCGCAGGTCGCCTCGCACCCGGTACCGAACCGCACCACAGGCACAGCCGCCCGTCGTCTGCGTCGTGTCGCTCATGCGGAATCCTCCCCGGGACCGGACAAGCTGTCACACAGGACTGCTGCACGATCGGGTGACATCTGATCTGTGGTGCCGAGAGGTGCCGCTGGAAGGATGTTCACCATGCCCAAGCCCTATCCCCGTGAGTTCTGCGAGGACGTGATCCGCGTGGCTCGCGGTCGCGAGCCCGACGTGCTCCTCTAGCAGGTCGCGGCCGATGTTCGGGATCTCCGAGGCGTGTCTCGCGAGCTGGCTGCGCGGGTGAGGAGTCCCTGCCCGCTGCGGCCTCGCACGATGTCAGCCGAGGAACGCGTGCAGCTGGCTCTCAGGTCAATCGTCGCGCGTGACCCGGGTCGGGCTCAGTCCTCGGCCGCACCAATGCCTGAGTGCCGCCCGCCGGTGACCCGAAGCGAGCGAGATCGCGATGACAGGCGAGTTCCAAGTACGGCGATCTCGGCGCCTCCAGTCGCGTGGCCCGCCCGTCGGCTAGAGAAGCGTCGTGCACACGTGGGCCGTGGTGACGGCGAAGAGCGGAGCGTCAGTGCCATCGGAGGTGGTGGCGCAGCTCGACGAGCGCGCCCACGCGGCCCTCACGTTTCCTCCGTCGGCCCACCACCGCTGGTCGAGCACCGATGGGCGCATGCTCGCGGCCGGCTGGTCCCACGTCTCGTCGGACGCGCTCGGCTCCTACTGGGAGGACCGCGGTTCGACCCTGACCGCCTTCAGCGGTCGCCTTTGGCGCGACCTGACGAGCTGGCGTCCCGGCCGCACGTGGGCAGCGCAGCTCGCTGACCACCTCGTCCACAGTGACATCGATCAGGACGTCGAGCGCTTCAGCGGGATGTTCACGATGGTTCACCTCCGGGTCGAGGGCACGGGGTGGGTCACGGCCGACCCGCTCGGCACGGGCATGGCGTACTCGGCCGATGCGCCGACCCATTCGGTGGTCACGAATCGGGCGGCGCTGGCGGCATCGCTGGTGACGCCCCCCGGGCGGAGACCCGTCCGCGACCTGGAGGGCATGGGACTCTTCGCCTTCACCGGGACGCTCCAGGGTGAGCACACCGGCTTCGAGGCCGTTCGGGTGATCCCGCAGGGCTCGATCGTCCACCTCGCGCGAGGTCGAGCTCCACGAACCCACACGTGGTCGACGATGCCCTGGTGGGTCGACGGCCCAGAGGTCGACCTCGACACGGCCGTGGAACGGAGCCTGGTGCGCCTTCGCGCCGGGGTGCGGCTGCTGGCATCGCCAGGGGAGCAGCGGGCTGTGTGTGAGCTGACCGGCGGCAAGGACTCCCGGCTCGTGCTCGCACTGCTGTTGGCCGAGGGTCTCGCCCACGAGGTGGAGTTCCGCACCTGGGGTCCGCCCGATCTGCCCGACGTGCTGGTCGCGACGCGGCTGGCCGAGCGCTACGGGCTCGACCATCGAGTTGGGGTTGGACCGCTCGTCGACCGGACCGGCCGGTCTCACGACCGTCACCCGGGCCATTCCGACACCTCGTCCGACTGGTCCGTGCGACCGATGGACCTCGAGGAGCACTATCGGCACCACGTCTGGGTATCGAGCGGGGGCGTCAGCCTCTGGGACCTCTACGCTCCGCTGTGGCCACCTCCCTCGGGCGTGGCGCTCAGCGGCATCGGCGTCGAGATCCTGAGCACCAACTACCCGTCGACGAACCGTGTCGATAGGCCGGAGCTCCTGTCGCGGTTCGTTCACAGCGGCGGATTCGTCTACGACTCCGCTCGCCTGCTGAAGAACGACGTCGCCCGCCACCTGCGCGGCGTCCTGGCTCGACACCTACGCGAGGCCCGGCCGGACGCGGGCGACTCACTCGACGCGGTCGATGGCTACTACGTGCGAGAGAAGTTTCGACGCTGGAGTGGTGCCATCACCGAAGTGGGCGTGCGCGAACGGATGTTCGCGCTGTACGACCTGCCGGTCCTCCGGGACGCCTTCGCGATCGGCAGTCAAACTCGGCGCAGCGACGTGTTCCACTACCGCCTCATGGAGGCATGCGCGCCGGGGCTGGCCCGGATGCCGTTCTCTGGAGGCGGATGGTCGCCCGAGCTCGCCCGGTCGCTGCCCGACGGTTCGGGGCTTCCGACGCGATCGGGAGGCCGGACCTGGCTCCCGGCCGCTGCGGAGATCGAGCTCTACCGTGCACGACGCGTCCTGCACCGGAGTCGCAACCGGGCCGTGGTCAACCTCGCCCGTCGGCGTCGGCCGGGGACCGGTGGCACAGCGGAGTCGAATCGGATGCAGGACCTGGAACAGAAGCGCGCGGTGCTGCGATCGCTCCTGGACCTCCCCAACGGACACCCGACCTGGGGTCTGTACGAGCGGAAGCGCACGCTCGACGCACTCGATCGGATCGAGTCGCTGCCAACGCAGGGGCGGGCCGAGCTGCACCACGCGGCGACGGTGGCGACGTGGCTCGACGGTGGGGAGCGGCGCGCAGACCTGTTCGTTCCGGCGACGGATTGACCCGGAAGACCCTGCGGTCGGGACGGGCCGCAGGCGTGGTGAGATCGGTCAGTGCGATTCATGACGTGGAACATCAACCGGGGCACGGCTCGTGACCTCCCCCGAGTCAGAGGTGAGAACGTCGATGTCGCACTGCTCTGTGAGGCAGCTGCAGAGGTGCCGGTCGTCGAACCGCCGGTCACGACGTGGGATTCAGTCGGTGATCTGCGAGACCGGGCCCTGGTGCTGGCGGGGCTGACCCAGCCCGTGGAGGCACTCGCTGCACGTGGCGGCCAAGGCCGTTGGACCATCGCCGGGACCACCGGGACCGGCATCGGAGTGCTCGGAATCTGGACCTGCCCTGAAACCGGTGGTCGGTACGGACCAGAGGTCACCGCCAGCCTCGACGCCTACAGCGATCTTCCTTCTGAGCGGCCCTGCATCGTCGCCGGCGATTTCAATGTCGCTCCGCTCGGGACCGAGGACAACCGAACGGGCTCGCTCGGCGCGATCTTCGAGCAGCTGGAGGGCATGGGCTACACCTCGGCCTACCACCACTTCCACGGTGAGGCCTACGGGCAGGAGAGCCGTCCCACCTACTTCCACCGGTATCGCGAGGACAGCCACTTTCACATCGACTTCGTCTTCACCCATGCCGATCTCACTGACCGAATCTCCGAGGTACGGGTCGGCGGCCACGCCGATTGGGTCGCCCCGAGGGAGGGAGTCGCCGGGCATTCGGACCACGTGCCGATCATCCTGGACTTCCGCTGATCGAAGCACGGCTGGCTCGTCGGACATCCCGGGATCCGTCGGCCTCGGTGTCTGCTGGTGATCGAGGACGACCGCCTGACCGGCGGCGAGCTCGTCGACGGGCGCATCGTCCCTCGGACCGCCGTGTTCGTCCGCCCCGGCATCCACCCACACCCGGACGGGCTGCTCGCCGGACTCGGCTGCACGTTCGACGACACCGGGTTCGTGACCACCGACAGCACCGGGCGCACCACCAGCCCCGGCGTGTGGACCGCCGGCAACGTCGCCGACCCCCGGGCCCAGGTCATCTC
>JBBKVY010000052.1:0-9034 GCA_037968675.1 Acidimicrobiales bacterium
CCCCGACGGCGCCACGCGCTCCCGTCACCCCCGGCACCCCCACCTTCACCGGATGACCCCGACCCGGCGATGAAGGACACCGGCACCTGCGCCGACCAGCGCGTGGTGAGGAAGGGGTCGGAGCGTGATGTAGCCGACGGTGGAGGGACCGATGGCCGAGCCGACCCCCGAGCAGATCGCGAGCAACTGGGACCAGGTCGCTCGCGGAAGCGGGCACCGACCGCCGCTCAGCGCGGCGTGCGCCACATGGCGGTGACCGCCGGGGCACCCTTTCCAATCGTGATCTCGCCGGTCTCCTCGAAGCCATGCCGGGCGTAGAAGGGCACGTTCTGGAGGTTCGAGCTCTCGAGGTACGCCGGCATGCCCTCGGCGTCGCAACGGTCCAGCATGGGCGTGATGACTGCCGAGCCGACACCCTTGCTCTGGAGGTCACGTCGCGTGCCGATCGCCTCCAGGAAGTAGTGCTCCGGCTCCGGATGCACCTTCTCCACGGCGTTGAACGCGGCGATGATCCGCGGCGTCCTCGTGGTGAACGCTCGCAGCATCGCCGGCAACGCCCGGAGTGTGTCGGCGTTCGACAGCTTCCACTGGTTCGGATGTTGCCAGACGGCCGCCCCGGCGCCGTCCTCGGTGGTGAACACGAGGTGGTCGGTACGCGCCACCACGAGCTTGACGAGCGCGCCGAAGAAGATGCGCAGCCTCGGCTCGATCGACTCATCCGGGTTGACTCCTGCGACCCACTGGAACATCGGGTCGTGGGCGAACGCGCTGGACAGCGTGTTGGTCACCTCGACCCGGTCCGCGATCGTTGCCGGACGGGTGGTGATCATGCGTCGTACGACCGGTCGACGACGACGGCGAGGTCGGTGAACGTCGGCGGTCCCTCGAAGATCTCTGCCATCTTCTCCCGCGCGGGGACGAGCGCATCCTGGCGCCGTGGATCGTTCTCCCGGGCCCGGGCCTTGTCTTCGGATTCGAACACGACGAGCACGTGCACCTGTCTCGGGTCTTCCCGTTCGGTCATCGTGAGTGAACGGAGCAGGCCCGAGCCGGGCTGTTCGACGGCGTCGAGCGCGTCCATGACCCCGGTGAGCCCGTCCTCCGAGCCCTCCTCGAGTCGCATCGAGATCAGCTGTGCCCACATGGTCAGGTGCTCACCTGGTTCGTGACCTCGGCGGTGCGTTCCTCGGGCGGCGGGGGCGGAGTCTCCATGGCGCCGATCACGGGAAACAGCTTCTGCTGGAACGCATCGTTCTGAGCCTTGGTCTCCCAGAGGGCGACCACGAGGAAGCCGCCCGCGGTTGGTCCCGCGAAGTGATGGCGCTGTCCCTCGGGCAACGAACCGTCGGCGGGGTGGGCTTCGGCGATGATGGCGTCGTACTGCTCCTGGGTGCCGCCCTCGAAGAAGTGGGTGATGAGGTAGGTCATGGTGGGCCTTCTTCTGGTCGTTGATCGGTTGGGGTCGGTCGGCGGCTACTCGGCGACGAAGATCTGGATCGTGTCGGGGTCGACGCCATCGTGTGCTTGCGCCTCGGCCGCTTCGGGCTCGGCGAGCGCCTTCTCGAACGTGTCCAGGTCCGGTGTGTCGATGAGGACTGCGCACGTCTTGTTGTCACCGGCCGGATCACGGAACGCGGTGACCTTGATGTCGCGGGCTGCGAAGAACTCGCCCCGCTTGGGCGAGTCGAACCAGTGCTGGACGTCGGCGACGTCGTGGGTGGCGATGATCTGCATGATGGCTCCGCTGGGGTCGTGTGGGCTGACGAGTGCACCCTGCGACTCGGGGCGCGTCACCTGCGCATCACCGGCGCGTTCCGTCAGGCAGCGGCGCGCACTCGCAGTCCAGCGGCGCGCTTTGCCCAGCCGGCGATGCCGTGGACTTCGCAGAGAGCTTCTGCGGCGGTCAGCCATGCATCGGCCTCTTCATCGAGGCGGCCGTCGGCGCGATAGCGGTTCTGTGCGAGCGCGACGAGGGTGGTGGCTCGGTGGTACTGCCACCCGAATGCCTCGGCCGTGGCGAGCGCATCGAGCAGGTACCGCTCGGCTTGCGCGGTGTCGCCCACCAGCGAGGCCAGCTTGCCGGCATACGCCGCGATCGGTCCCTGCGAGGTCACGGAGTTGAAGGAGACCTCGTCGGCGAGCGGCACGACCTGGGGGTGAAGCCATTCGGCTGCCTCGACGTCCTCGAGTTCGAGCGCGAGGACGGCGAAGCCGATCAGCTCGGTCGAACGCACGAAGTCGTCGGCCGTGGGCTCGACCTCGCCGCGCATCGCGGCGTGGAGCAGGTCGGCGGCGACGTCCGGCCGGCCGACTTCGCAGCTGACGATGGCGTGGCCGATGCGGAAGGCCGTCGCGGCCGTGGCCACCGACTCGACGCCCTGTTCGACGAACGGCAGCAACTCTTCATGGCGACCGGCAAACGTGCCGAGGACGAAGCTCTGGCCGGCGAAGCAACCGATCGCCTCCTCGACGCCGATCTCGACACCGAGATCGACGGTCTCGGCCACGATTCGCTCAGCATCGGCGAACGAGCCCTCCATGGTCGCCACGAAGGCGTCGAGCACACCGATCGCCCAGCGAATCTGTGGATCGCGCAGCTCGGCGGCAACGTCGTGCATGCGCTGCAGGGACGCAGCGGCGTCCGCAGCCTCGCCGGCGCACACGGCGGCGCAGTACGCGGCGAAGTGCACGACGGCCACGAGATCTGGGTCTTCGACGTCGTGGACCGCAGCGACTGCATCTCTCGCAAGCGTCGCTCGGACCGCGGCCGAACCTGGCGCCCACAGCGCCTGGAGTACGTGCGCCGCCACCTCGGCGAACACGCTCCGGTCCGCAGCGGACCGCGCCAGTTCGAGTGCCTCTCGTGCCACCGCGCTCCGTCGATCGGCCTCGTCGGTGCGGACCAGCCGCTGCGCGACGAGCGCAGTCAGTCGGGCCCGGGTCGCGATGTCGGCATCCGAACTCGCGGCGAGGGCCGCTTCGAGGATGTCGAGTTGCTGGCGGGCTGGCAGACCGACCTTGATCGTGCCGCGATCGATGGCCAACGCCGCGCGGATCAGGGTCTCCGAGGCGCCGGCCTCCATCGCCAGATTCGCGCCTTCCACGATGGTGTCGAGGGCGTTGGGGGCGCCGGTGAACGACCTGGCCTCGCCGAGGCGGATGAGCAGGCTGGCCCGGGTCTCCTCGGACCGTCCGAGCGACGCAGCGTCCTCGAGCGAGATCTCGAACCAGCGAACGGCCTCGTCGGGCGCCAGGTCGGCAAGCGCGGCGTCGCCCGCCTCGGCGGCCCACTGGAGCGCTTCGTCCCGCAGACCGCCCATCCGTGCCTGGTGGGCGAGACGTGGTGCGAGGTCGGGCGCTGACGCTGCGCCGGTCGCGAGCAATGCGGCGAACGACGCTGCATGGAGACGCTGTCGCGCCCGCGGGTGCAGGTCTGCTTCGAGCGCCTGGGCGACCAACGCGTGGGTGAACCGCAACGAATGGGGCGTCGATGGGTTGTCGGCGAGCACACCCGCCATCACGGCGCGGTCGAGGAGCGAGGGCAGCGTCGCTGCGTCGATCTCCGGCATGGCAGCCAGCACCCGCTCGTCGAATTCCATGCCGAGCGTAGCCGCGGCGGTGAGCGTCGCAATCGCATGGTCGCCGAGCGCCGAGATGCGGTGCCAGACGAGGTCTCGCAAGCTGGGCGGTACCAAGAAGTCGACGGGATTCGACACGCGGACTGCGGCGTCGGCGAACACGAGTCGACCAGATCGGTCCCAGTGCTCGAGCAGGTGGTCGGCGAGTAGCGCGTTGCCTGCGGTCTGCGCGCCCAGGGTATCGGCGACGGCATTCACGTCGCGCTCCGCCGTCGCCGGGATGCGGACCCGTACCAGCTCTGCCAGGTCGTCGCGATCGAGACCGTCCAAGACGATGCGTTCGATGTGACCGCGGGCCCAGTCGGCGAGTGCTTCTCGTACGTGGTCCGAGACCTCGTCGGCGGTGTCTCGCATGGTGAGCACCACCAGCACCGGGGATGGACCCACGTGCTGGACCAGGTGACGGAGCAGGTGCACGACGGTCGGTTCCGCCCATTGCAGATCGTCGACCGCGATCACCGTCGGGCCCCGCCGTGCGGTGCGTGCCACCACGTCGGCCACCGCGTCGAACAGGAGGTGGCGAGCCGTTCGGTCGTCACTGGCCGCGGCCGGCGGCGCGGGAATGCGTGATGCATGATCCGGCAGCAGGCGGACGAGATCGCCTCCGTGGCGTGCCGCGTGGGCGTGCAACTCGTTGTCGGACAGCTGATCGACGAGGCGCCCGACGATCAGCTCCAGCGGCTGGAACGGGGCGCTGACGAGCTCGTCGCACCGGCCGTAGTAGACGTCCCATCCGCGCGGATCGGCGACGTTTCGCGCGAAGTCGGCCAGCAGTGTCGTCTTGCCGATGCCCACCTCGCCCGAGACCAGGACGACGCGGGCACCCTCGTCGGCGGTCCGCTCGGCCGCAGCGGTGAGGAGGTCGATCGCCGAGCGTCGCCCGACGCCGACGGCGGCCGACCGGATCGCGTCGTCGAGTACGGCGGTTCGAGGGTCGATCTCGCGCCGATCCCGGTCAGAGTCCCGGTCACGGTCGACCTCAGCATCGTCGACTCCTCGCCACCCGGTGGCGATCCGCTGCTCGATCTGGCGCAGCTCCTCGCCGGGCTCGAGCCCGACGACGTCGGCGAGGTGGTCGCGGTGGGACTGGAATACGCGGAGCGCCTCGGCTTGCCGTCCAGCGCAGGCGAGTGCCCGCATGAGCAAGCCCTGCGCTCGGTCCCGCAGCGGGTGCTCGACGACCTGCACATCGAGGACCTGGATGGCACGCTCGGGCTCCCCGCCCGTCAGCCAGAGCTCGGCCAGATCCTCGATGGCGTTCGCTCGAACCTCTTCGAGGCGGGTCGCGTCACCGATGGCCCAGGCTTCGTCGCGGAACTCCTCCAACGCTGGCCCGCGCCATCGCTCGAGCGCGACGGAGATCCGATCGGGATCGTCTGCTCGGTGCCCGAGTTCCTCGCAGGCGAGCACCGCGTCGACCTCCGCGACCAGGCGATAGCCACCGACCGCGGTGCGCAGCAGGTCATCGCCGACGTTGCGCCGCAGTCGGGCGATCGAGGTGCGCAGCGCGCCGGGAGTGATGTCGAGCACCTGACACAGGAAGCCGGAGCGGACCGATCGGGGCGCGTGAAGGGCCAGTACGGCGAGCAATCGACGCTGGCTGGAGCTCGGGAGGTCGGCTACACCGCCGTCGGCTCCCACGAACTGCACGGGGCCGAGCAGCCGAACCACCGGCACGCCGTCCTCCGCTCCCACCCGGCCAAGTATCGCGGACTCCTCGGATCTCGGGGGACGCTCGTCGTCCTGATCCATCGAACCGACGTCATCGCAACCGGCGATCCGAAGCGAACCGAGGTGACGTGGTTGCCGGCTCTCCTGGGCGCTCTTCTGGCGGCGCCCGAGGCTGGTGCTCAGTTCTCGGGATGGCGGACGGTCGCCCCGCCCTTCCGATGGTTCTGCTTCCCGAACTGGCTGTCCAGCAGGCTCACCAGCTTTCGGATCGCTCCGGCAAGCGCGTCAGCGACGGAAGCGGCGTGGTTCGTCACCGCGACCGGTTGCTGCCCGGCGGGCCGGGCCTCGAGCGTGCACCGCTTGTCGTCTTGTCCGCCCTTGCCGGCGTTGTCATCGCCGAGATGGACCTCGACCCGTGTCAGCCGATCGCTGAAGCGAGTGAGCGCTGCGTCCACGTCTGCCGTGATCTGGCCGATGTGCGAGTCGTCCGCATCGATGTTGTGGTCGGTGGTGACTTCGATCTGCATGAAAACCTCGATGCTGGGAGCCGCCGTGGGAGTTCTGCCCACCGTAACGACTCGTTCGGTCTCCACCCCCCGCCATCACCCGGGTTCATCTCGTCGGCAGAGGTCTCATGCGAGAGGCAACAGCGCTCGCATCAGTGACCCGTCCGAGTCCGACGTATCTCGATCGTCCCCCCGATCTCGGCTGCCCGGTGGGTCTGCGTGACCACGGTCCCCGAGGCGGCGAGCTCGTTTCCGTTGGTCGAGATGCTGGCGTCGGGGATCATCAGTGCCTCACGGATGGCCCGGAGGGCGAGCACCAGGTCGTCGCCGATCCGGTCGGCCACTGCAGTTGCGGCGATCAGGGGGTCGGAGGCGCTGGACTCGAGCTATTCGACGCGTCTCTCGCTGGCCTACACCGCAACGGTGTGGGCGGTTCAGTCGTCGGGTTCGTAGGTGAGTGGTTGTCGACGGTCGTGGTCGTTGAGTGCGACAGCGATGAGGTTGTAGTCCGTGGTGGACAGCGTGCTCGGTGTCGAGAGCTGGTGTTGGAATCGTTCGAGTCCGAGGCTGCCGCCGAGGCCGAGGTAGGCCCACCACAGGTCGGAGAGGTTCAGACCGACTTCGCTGCGGACGCGGCGGAGGTCGTTGCGGGTAGTCAACGCGTCCTGCTTGCTGGGGTCATGGGGTGGGCAGGTCGTTGGCGGGAAGTGAGCCGTCGACGACTTGTGCGGCGATGTCGCGCAGTTTCTGGTTGGCGTTCTGTGAGGCGCGGCGGAGTCGAGCGAAGGCGTCGTCGGCGCTACAGGACAGGGTGGCCATGATCACGCCCTGGGCTTGACCGATCACGGTGCGGGAGTCGAGCGCGTCGTGGAGGTGCTGGTTGGTCGACTCGCTGATGCTGTAGGCGAGGGCGTTGTCGACGACGACAGAGGCGTGGTCGGCCAGGGATTGGGCGCCGCGCACCTGGTCGGGCCCGTAGGCCGATGGCCGGTTCGAGTAGAGGTTCAAGGCTCCTGACACCCGGCCGTCGACGGCGAGGGGTGTGGACAGGATGGTGTTCACACCGTGGGATGCCGCTGCGGCGGTGAAGGTCGGCCACTGCTCCTGCATGCTGGTGATGTCGATGTGGTGGCGTTGGCCGTCTCGCATGGCCGCGACGCATGGGCCTTCACCGGTGTCGTACTGCAGGTCGTCGAGGGACCGCATGACGGTGGAGGTGGCATGGGAGGTCTCCAGGACCTGGCCCTCTCGCCGCAAGGAAACGCTGGCGCCGTCGGCTGCGGCCAGGCTGGACGTGGCCAGGGTGACGAGCATGGACAGGATGGCATCGGTGGTCTCGGCCGACAGCACCACGGTGGCGAGCCGGTTCAGCGCGGCATCGAGACCGTCGTCTGGGGCAAGAAGTTTGGTCATGACCGCGGCCGAGCCGGGTACGCCGACCCGAACGGCGGGCCGGTCTCGATCGAAGGGGTCAGCGCTTCCATGCAACGCCGACAATGGGCGACCATTGACAGACAACTCCATCCAGGTAGAGCCCGGGGGCGGCGACGGAGCCAATGCCTCCAAAGCGTGTGATGCCCCGATCGGTCGGTGCCCACGCTCGGACCAAGGCGTCACCTCAGAGCGAATCTGGCGTCTCGGTACCGCCGATGTCACTCACCAACAACCTTGACGCCGAATAGCATCGCCGGTTGTGGGCACGGTCACGAAACCGTGGGATCTGGCAGCAGGTCGACGCGACGAACCAATCTCGTCGCGTTGCGGCTGGACCGTCGTCAGCAAGGGCGGAGACGGTCCGATGATGCTGTCGGGTCCGGAGCACGAGGTGGTCTCCGGTCCGACGGCATCAACGCCGGCCTGCGCGTCGGCGTCACCCGCATCTTCGGGGCCGGACTCCGCGAGGTTGCCCTCGACCTGACGGCGGTATCACACATCGACGCCGCGTCTACATCGTGCGCAACACGATCGGGCGGAAGCTCAGTCCCTGGTCTGACCCGTTCGCACTCCCGTCCCCGAGGCACTGGGTAAGGGCCGAAGCAGCGCGGGTTCGAGGTGGTGTTCGTTCGTGGCTTTTGCGCGTTCGATTTCCGGCGCGGTTGATGCCGGATGGATTGTCGGCGGGTCTCCGGGTCAGAGGTCGTCGATGTAGTTCTGTTCGACTCGAGCGTTGACGATGGGCACCAGCGCGGGTTCGCCGCCGAGGGCGTCGACGACTTGGTCGACCATCAGCGAGTGGCCGTCGACGAACCAACTGTCCGGGTCCCAGGCTCGGGAGCGGATCATGGCTTCCCCGCAATGGAAGAAGCATTCCTCGACCCCGACGTCGGTGCACAACAGGGAGGGTTTGCCTCGTGCGCTGAGCCGCTCGAGCAGCGCCGGGTCGTTGTTGAGCGAGGCGGTGCCGTTGACTCGGAGCGTCTCTCGTTGACCAGGTATGACAAAGATCAGCCCGATTCGTCCGGTGGCCAAGATGTTGCGGGGGCCGTAGGCGAGGTTGTTGCCCTTTCGTTCCGGGAGCAGCAGCGATCGCGGGCTGGTGACGTGGACGAAGCCGGGGGAGTCTCCCTTGGGTGAGACATCGATGCGACCGTCGCGGTCGACGGTCCCCACGAAAGCCAGCGGTGACCGGGCAATGAACGCGGCGGCCGAAGCATCGACTCGATCGCTGATCTTGGCCAGCACGAAATCCGGAGGGTCGCCGAGAATCGCGGCGATCTGGTCCTCGGAGGTGAGCTGGAATGGGTTCGGGCTCGTTGCCGTGCCCGCACTGTGGAGCGGCCCGGCGACAACGTGGTGTCGGTGTTTCCGAACAGCTTGCAACTCTGCAGGAGTCAGCTCCCGAGGATTCCTCGCCCGACCAGTTCGGTCAGCTCGAGGTCGGCGGGATCGAGGCCACGGTCGGGCATGGCCTCGTCGGTCACCACCGCATCGATGATCCGGTCGAAGCGGAACGACCGCGGTGCTTTCCTCGAGCGGCACCACGCCCACAGATACCAGTGCGGGCGAACGCCCAACACCGCAACGGGCTCCACCGCGCGCGTCGACGCCTCGCCGGTCTTGTCGCGGTAGGTGATGTCGAGAACCTGTTTCGCCACGATTACTCGTTCCACCACCGCCGAGGTTGGGCTGTGGCCGTCAGGGCGATCGAACACGCGGATGCGTGACGCCAACTCACGTACGCCCTCTGCGTCGACCTCACGCAGCACGGCCAAGATCTTT
>JBBKVY010000053.1:0-26498 GCA_037968675.1 Acidimicrobiales bacterium
TTCCAGGCGGTCGGCACCTTCAACGTCGAGCTCGCACTCGCCCGGGAGTACCTCGAATCACCCGACCGGCAGCCGGCGATCGACCGCTGGCTCGACCTGCGGCGTCGGTTCGTCCGCTCGACGGTCGGTGTCTGGGTCGACTGGTCGGACCAATAGCCGAACCGGCAGATGGTTCGGTCGATGGTCGGGCGCCACGAGAACGATGACGATGACCGTCGCCACTCGTGCCCCGGGATAACGTGCACCGGTGGGCGCTTCTGTCACCGAGACGTCCGACGAGCGCGTGTCGGGGGATCGAGGCGGCGACATGACCGATCTCGACGGTCCCGCGAGGCCGACGGCCACCGGATTGACTCGTGTCGATCTCGGATTCGTCGCCGGTTCGGTGGTGGTCGGCGTGGTGCTGCGGTTCGTGACGACATCGCCCCTGTGGCTCGACGAGGCGCTCAGCGTGAACATCGCCAGCCTCCCGGTCGGCGACATCTTCGAGGCGCTCCGCCACGACGGTCACCCGCCGCTCTACTACCTGCTCCTGCATTTCTGGATGGAGTTGTTCGGGGGCGGCGACGTCGCCGTCCGGGCCCTCTCGGGACTGTTCTCGGTCACCACGCTCCCGCTGGCGTGGATCGCCGGTCGACGCCGAGGCGGCGTCGCAGGTGCGGCAGCCGTCGTGTTGTTGATGACGATCGCACCGTTCTCGCTGCGGTACGCCACCGAGGCCCGGATGTACTCGCTCGCGCCTCTCGTCGCACTGGCGGCGTGGCTCATCGCCGACGACCTCCGCAAGGCGCCCGATCGCCGGCGCTGGATCGCCCTCGCGCTGTTGACCGGACTCCTGCTCCTCACGCACTACTGGGCCATCTATCTCGGCATCGCGGCCGTCATTCTCCTCGGGTGGCGATGGGCGCGATGTGGCGCCAGGGACGAGGCGATCCGCGTGGGGTCGGCGCTGGCCGCCGGCGCCGTCCTCTTCCTTCCATGGCTTCCCTCCTTCGTCTACCAGGCGACCCACACCGGCACCCCGTGGGGCACGGCCGCCCGTCCGACGCGCGTCGTGCTCGAGTTGTCGGGCGGGCTCGGTGGGGGAGAGCGGTTCACCGAGGGCCCGCTGTTCGGGCTGTCGATCCTGGCGCTGGCCACCCTCGGTGCGTTCGTCGTCGAGACCACGCGGCATCGCCTCGTCCTCGATGTCCGGACGTCGACCGCAGTGCGGCCAGAGGTCGCGATCGTGGCCGCCAGCCTCGTCGTGGGCGTCATGGCCGGCCTGGCGTCCAACGCGACGTTCATCGCTCGTTACGCCGCGGTCCTGGTGCCCATGCTCTTCGTCGCCGCTGGTTTCGGGCTCGCCACCCTGCCGGCGGCGTGGCCACGGCGGATCGTGGCCGTGGTCGTGTCGCTGCTCGCGTGCTTCGGCGCGTACTTCAACGTGAGCGACGCCCGGACGCAGGGAGAGGAGGTCGCAGTCTCCATCAACGCCGGAGGAGGCGTCGGCGACGTCGTGGTCTTCTGTCCCGACCAACTGGGGCCGTCGACCCTCCGAGCGCTCGACGATGGTTTCGATGCCGTTGCCGTGCCGACGCTCGAACGACCCGACCGGATCGACTGGGTCGACTATGCGGCGCGCAACGAGTCGGCGTCGGCCGGCGAGATCGTCGCGGCCATCCTCGAACGGGCCGAGGGCAAGACGATCTGGTTGGTCGATGCGCTCACGTACCGGACCTATGAAGATCTCTGTCCTGCGGTCCGGCAGGGCCTGGTCGGGTCACGGAGCGCCGACATGGTGGTCTCCGCCGACAGTGGCGTGTTCGAGCCGGCGACGCTCATCCGTTTCGATCCGTGACGGGTCAACTCACGGCGTGGAGCGTCGCTGCCGTCGCCCGTCGGATCAACTGGATGTCCGCAGTACGGATGCTCGCCACTCGGGTCGACCAGCAGTCGACGACGCCGCGACCCTCGGCGACCTCGAAGAAGGTCGTCATCGGGCCTTCCTGTTCGTAGGCGTCGGCGTCCACGACCTCGACCGACTGGTCCCGCATGGTGATGTCGTAGGTGCTCATGGACCGACCGTACGGCCGGCACCCTGTGTGGCGGAAGGGGGACAACCCTGTGAGTTTCGGCGCGAATCGGTGCACAGCCTGTGGGCACAGGATGCTCGGGCCGTCGTCAGGCCAGGGACGAGCCAGTGTCGTGGCGTGGCGGGCCGAGTCCGGCAGCCTTCAACAGACGCAGCACGCGTCCGCGGTTGCCGCGGAAGGGATCGAGGAGTTCGATCATCTGCGCGTCGGTACCACGTCGTTCTCCCGTGAACACGAAGGAGACGAGGTGCTTCAGGGCGGCATCGCCCACCGGCACGGCGTCGGGGTCGCCGAGGGCGGCCTCCCGGACACGTGCCGCGGTCCACACGCCGAGTCCGGCGATCGACCGGAGTCGCTGCTCGGCGATCTCGGGCGAGTCGTCGACCACGGACTCCACCGTCGCTGCCCGAGCCGCCGCACGACGGACCACGTCGGCTCGCGACCGCTCGAGTCCGAGTGGATGGAGATCGTGATAGCCGGTCGATGCGAGTGTCCGGGCGTCGGGCGGCAGGAGCAGGTCGGCGCCCGCCGCGCCCGGCGCAGGCTCACCGAATGCCTCGACCAGTTGCCGGTACGCACGCTTGGCCTCGTAGGGCGACACCCGCTGGGCGCACACTGCGGGCACGATCGCCTCCAGCACACGTCGAGTCGCCCCGATCCGGAGACCGGGAATGCGAGCCTGCAGATCGGCGATCAACGGGTGATCGGTTCGGAACGTGGGATCGTCGTTCTGGCCGACCAGCTCTGGCACCTGGTCGAGCACCCAATCGGCTCCGGCACCCCATGCCGCGGCCCGGAGCTCGGCGCCGTCGACCAAGAGGTGCAGCGTCGCCGGCCCATCAGGCGTTCGTGTCGCCCGGAACGCCTCGTCGGACTTCAACTTCGTGCATGGGTCACCCCGACCGATCCGGCACGGCGCCAACGTCAGCCGGAGATCGAGTGGACGCTGCAGCGCCAGGACACGGGTCTGGGGGGGCGCGATCATCGACGCCGCTCAGTCTGCGGTCGGTTCCGACTGGCCCGCCAGTCCTCCGCCAGCACGGCCCATCGTTCGTGGTCCTGCCAGACGCCGTCGACCTGGAGGTACCGGGGTGAGAAGCCTTCGAGGCGGAACCCACCGCGGATCGCCAGCCGCCTCGACCGGTGGTTCGTGGGTTGGATGTTGGCCTCCAGACGATGGAGGCGGAGCTGACTGAAGGCCACTTCGAGGATCATGGCGACGCCGTCGGTGAGGTGGCCGCGACGTTCCGAGACGACGAACGACGCCCAGCCGAGCGCGGCCGATTGCAGCGCACCGCCGGCCATGTTGTTGAGGTTGACGAAGCCGAAGATGGTGTCGTCGTCGCGGGAACAGACGAGGAACTGTTCGATGTCGACGCGGTTCCCCTTCGCGATCCAGCCGCGATACGCCGACAGGGAATCGGCCGCGTGTACGAACGGTTCGAGGTGTCGACGGTGTCGGAGCACGCAGTCGACGAACTCGCGACCGTCGCTGTCGGCCGGCGTGCGGAGGTAGCTCGCGCCCCGTGCGGCCACGGCACGTCGCATCTCAGCCCTCCGCCAGTCGCGCGGCGACGTCGCGGGCCCACGCGTAGTCCGGCTTGCCACTGGCGCTGCGCTGGACCTGGTCGACCTCCACGTAGTGCTTGGGGAGTTTGTAGCGCGCCAGGCGGGTGCCGGCGTGTGTCGCGATCTCGTCTCGATCGAAGTCGTTGCCCGGCGCGACGACTGCGACGATCTCCTGCCCCCAACGGGCGCTCGGCCGGCCCACGACGAGGACGTCGTACACCGACGGATGGTCCTTGATGACCTGCTCGACCTCCTCGGCATGGACCTTCTCACCACCGGTGTTGATGGTGACGGATTCTCGTCCGAGCAGTTCGATGCGACCGTCGGAGCGGAGGCGGGCACGATCGCCCGCGATCGCGTGGACCGTGCCGTCGATGACGGGGAACGTGACCTCTGTCCCCAGCCGGTCGCCGAGGTAGCCGAGCGGGACCCGTCCACGCTGCGCGAGCCATCCGGTTGCATCCTCTCCCGGTCGGAGTGGTCGGCCACGGGTCTCGTCGAGCACGACCGTGGACCCGGAGGGGGCGAACACGCCGGGCTCGCTGGTGTCCCGGTCACCGGATTCGTTCACGCCGTGGCGGCCGGTCTCGGATGAGCCGAGCACGTCGAGGATCCGCAGTCCGGGGACGAGGGCGACGAGGCGTTGCTTCAGCGCGGGCGACAGGATCGCCCCGCCGGTCATCAGGAGCCCGAGGGCCGGGAGATCTCGCGGGAAGCGCTCGAGCTCGTCGGCGAGTGGGCGGGCGAACGCGTCGCCCACGATCAGCAGCGACCCGACGTCCTCGCGCTCGCAGACCGCGAGGACGTCGGCCGGATCGAGACGGTCGGGCTCGTCCTGGATGACGACGGTCCCTCCAGCGAGCCAGCACGACAGCGCGTTCCAGTGCGCAGCGCCGTGCATGAACGGGGGCGCGGGCAAGGCACGCGGTCGATCAGGCCGGCCCGCCCGCTCGACGACGTCGGCCATCGGTCTCGTCATCCCGAGGGCGCTGGCCAGGAAGTCGTCCTGGCGCCAGAGCACGCCCTTCGGCTTCCCCGTGGTGCCGCCTGTATAGACGACGTAGCGGTCGTCGCCGCTCCAGTCGAGGTTTGGTCGATCCGGTGATGCTGCCGCCAGCAGGGACTCGTAGGACACGGATCCCGGGATTGGTTCGACCCCCGAGTGGTCGTCGACGACCACGAGCAGGCGAGCGTGCCCACACCGGGTGACGGCGTCGGCGAGGACCGGCGCGAATCGGGCGTGGTACACGACCGCAGCCGCCTCGCTGTCCATCAGCACGTGGGCCAGCTCGGCGGCGGTGTAGCGGTAGTTGATGTTGACGGACGCGGCTCTGGCCTTCCAGCACCCCAGCATCGCTTCGAGGTACTCGTTGCCGTTCGTGAGATACAGCGCCACGTGGTCGTGCGGGCTCTGCCACCCATGACTGACCGGACGAGGTGTGCCCCCGATGCCGGCATCGAGCAACCCATTGGCGAAGCGGCGCGTCCGATCGGTGATGTCGTCCCAGGTGAGGCGTCGATCGCGCCAGACGACGCATTCGCGGTCGGGAGCGACCGCGGCGATGGCCTCGTGGAGCGCAGCGATGCTGCGGTCGCTCACCGGCACGCGCTCGGCGAGGGACGAATGCCCAGCATTCGTCGGAGAACCCCAGAGGTCGCCTAGGCGACCGACGGGTTCCCCTTCTCGTTGATGGTGACCGAGTTCATGGTGTCACCGACGGCGATCGACTGCGCGATCTCGACGCCGGAGGTCACGTGCCCAAACAGGTTGTAGAGTTTGTCGAGCTTGCGGGTGCAGTCGGCGATGCAGATGAAGAACTGGCTGCCGTTGGTGTTGGGCCCTGCGTTGGCCATCGCCAGCGCGCCGATCGTGTACTCGCCACGCACCGGTTCGTCGTCGAAGGTGTACCCCGGGCCCCCGCGTCCGGTGCCGTCGGGATCGCCGCCCTGGACGACGAAGTCGGGCACCACGCGGTGGAAGGTCAGCCCGTCGTAGAAGCCGGCGCGAGTCTTCGACACGAACTCGTTCACCGTCTTCGGCGCCGCCTCCGGATCCATCTCCGCCACGATGTCACCCTTGTCGGTGGCGATGGTCACCTCGTAGGTGGTGTCGAGGTCGATCTGCATGTCGTAGGGCTTGGCCATGGGCCGAACCCTAGGGCGTACGTCGCGAGATCCACGCGCTCCGGTGTCGGTTGGCACACGGGATCGCGCCGCCACGGTCCATAGGCTCGCCGTCATGGCGATGCCTCACGACGCGCGAGAACGTGCCGAATTGTGCGCCCGGTTGGATTCCCTCGGGCCGGAGGCGCCGACCCTTTGTGGCGACTGGACGACCGCAGATCTGGCAGCGCACCTGGTGGCGCGCGAGCGCAATCCGCTGTCGGGTCCCGGGATCGTCGTCGGGGGTCCGTTCGAACGCCTCACCGACTGGGCCAGGCGACGCGAGGCCCGACGAGGCTTCGACGGTGTCGTCGCACGCGTCCGTTCCGGCCCGCCGCTGGTGCCGTGGGGTCTCCCCGTGCTCCGCTCGGTGCTGAACCTGAACGAGTACTTCGTCCACCACGAAGACGTCCGCCGAGCCAACGGCGAGCGTCCGCGGACCGACAGACCGGAACTCGAGGATGCGCTGCGACCCGTCGTCAGTCGGATGGCAGCGGTGCAGCTGTGGCGTGCGCACGTCGAGGTCGAGCTGATGGACGAGACCGGCCGCTCGCTCGTCCGGCACGGGGCCGAGCCCCCGCGGATCGTCGGTCGTCCGGGCGAACTCCTCCTCTGGCTCAACGGCAGGGGAGCGGTTGCCGATCTCGCGTTCGAGGGCTCCGAGCGCCAGGTCAGCGCCCTCTGGGACGCCGACCTGGGCATCTGAGGACAGCGGAAACGGCCTGCGGGTCAGTCAGGCGTCCTCGGGGACGTACGACGACACGCCGGCCCAGATCACCTGGGTGATCAGGTCGGTCAGTTCGTCGGGATCGGCGCCTTCCTCCAGCACGTGCACGGCGGCTGCTTCGAGCATGCCGATGACCCCGCTGACCAGGAGGCGCGCCTCGGCGCTGCCGCCGAGCGACCCGGCGAGACGCTCGGTCCGAGCGGCGATCGCGTCGCGCACTGCGGGGTGGCGTGAGGAGCCCGCCGACGCGATCAGGTTCCAGCGCTCCCGGTGACGGGACGCGAAGTACAGGTAGGCCCTGACGGCCGACTCGAGTCGCTCGCGGTTGTTGCCGAGCATTTCCAGTGCGCCGTCGATCTCGTCGTCGAGACGCGTCATCTCGCACGTGTAGGCAGCGGCGAAGAGGCTGCCACGATCACCGAAGTACGAGTACACCAGGCTCCGGGACACCCCGGCGGCCTCGGCCACGGACTCGAACGACACGTCGGCAGGATCGTGCTCGGCGAACACTCGCGCTGCGGCCTCGGCGATCTGGCGCCGCCGAACGGCCGGGTCGAGCCGGGTGCGGGCCCTGGGTCGAGTTGTCATCGCGGCCTCCCTCCCGGCCGTGCCATCGAGTCGCCGGTGTCAGGCGGAGCCGTTGGGGCTCCCGGGGCTCCCGACCGGGGTCTCTGCGGCGGGCGGCGCGGTCTCACCGATGAGTGGGAAATGGCATGCGACGTAGTGATCGGGGCCGATCTCGCGCACGAGTGGTTCCTCGGCGGTGCACCGATCGGTGGCACGCGAGCAACGGGTGCGGAAACGGCAGCCCGACGGCGGATCGATCGGAGAGGGGAGATCGCCGGCGAGGTCTCCGGTGTCGGGGATGACGTCGGGATCGGGGACGGGGATCGCCGACAGCAATGCGGCGGTGTATGGGTGGGCTGGCCGGTGGTACATGTCGTCGGGTGCGGCGACCTCGCAGATCTTGCCGAGGTACATCACCGCGACCCGGTCCGACACGTTCTTGACCACCGCGAGGTCGTGAGCGATGAACAGGAGGGTGAGGCCGTACCGCTCCTTCATGTCCTCGAGCAGGTTCAGGATCTGGGCCTGCACCGACACGTCGAGGGCGGAGACCGGCTCGTCGCAGATGATCACCTCCGGATCGAGGACCAGCGAGCGTGCGATGCAGATGCGCTGGCACTGGCCGCCGGAGAACTCGTGACGTCGCTTGGGTCGAGCGATCGCGGGGTCGAGACCGACGTCACCGAGGACCCGATCGACGAGTGCGTCGCCGCCGTCGGTCTTGTGCCAGATCTCCAAGGGCTCGGACACGACGTTGCCGATGGTCCGGCGAGGGTTGATCGACGAGACCGGGTCCTGGAAGATCATCTGGAGGTCCTGGCGCAGCTTGCGCAGGGTGTTGCCCTTCAGGTGGGTGATGTCGGTGCCCTTGAAGGTGACCGACCCGGACTTGATCGGGTTCAGCCGCATGATGGCCTTGCCCGTGGTCGACTTCCCGCAGCCGGACTCGCCGACGATGCCCAGGGTCTCGCCCTTGGCCACATCGAAGCTGACGCCGGTCACGGCATGCACGGTGCGTCCGCGTCCGACCGGGAACTCGACCGTCAGGTCCTCGACCCGGAGGACGATGTCGTCGCTGTCGCGCAGATGCGCGGTGCCCGAACCGGCCATCAGTTGGCTCCTCCGCCGACCGACACGTCGACCTCCACGTCGTCGCCGTGGATCGTGCGACCCTCGGCCTTGTTGCGAGCGAGTGCCTCCTCGCCGGCGGGAGTACCGACGGGGAAGAAACAGCGGTAGTGGTGATCGGGGACGTCGCCCTCGACCAGCGGCGGCTCCTCCTCGACACACTGTGGCTGCGCATACCGACAGCGCGGCGCGAAGTGGCAACCCTTGGGAGGATTGGCCAGGTTGGGTGGACGTCCGGCGATGGACGACAGCCGGGTGTGGCTCTCGTATTCCAGCTTCGGGATCGACTCGAGCAGCGCCTCGGTGTAGGGCATGCGCATGGACGAGAACAACGTCTTGGCCGTGGCCTTCTCGACGACCTTGCCGGCGTACATCACGGCGATGTCGTGGGCACGTCCCGCGACCACGCCGAGGTCGTGGGTCACCAGGATCGTGGCCATGAAGCGCTCGCGTTGCTGGGCGTCGAGCAGGTTCAGAATCTGGGCCTGGACGGTCACGTCGAGCGCGGTTGTCGGCTCGTCGGCGAAGAGCAGTTTGGGGCCACAGGCGAGGGCGATGGCGATGACCACGCGCTGGCGCATGCCACCGGACAGCTGGTGCGGGTACTCCCGTAGGCGTTTCACCGGCTCGGGGATTCCCACCGATCGCAAAAGACCGACGGCGAGCTCGTTGGCTTCCTTCTTGTCCATGTCGAGGTGGAAGCGGAGCGACTCGGTGATCTGCTTGCCGATGCGCATCACCGGGTTGAGCGAGGTCATCGGATCCTGGAAGATCATGGCCATCTCGGGACCCCACACCGCCTGCATCTCGCTCTGCGAGTACCCGGAGATCTCGGTGCCGTCGTACTTGATCGACCCGGTTCGCTCGACGTTGCTCTTGGGGAGCAGGCCCATGATCGATCTCGACAGGACCGTCTTGCCCGAGCCCGACTCGCCGACGATGCCGAGGGTGCGCCCGCGCTCGAGCGTCAGCGTGACGCCGTCGACGGCACGGACCCGCCCCGCTGGTGTGAGGAAGTGTGTCCGGAGGTCGGTGACCTCCAGGAGCGGCGCCTCGTCCGTCGGGTGGTCGGTGGCCGTGATGCGGCGAGCCACTACAGCGCTCCTTCGCGGACGGTGAACCGACCCTGGAGTACGTCGCCGATGTAGTTGAGCGACAGGATGGTCAGGAACATGACGCCAGCAGGAAAGAAGGTGATGTGCGGGCTGGTGTCGAGGTCGTCGCGGCCGGCGAGGATGAGCTTTCCCCACGTGGGTGCTGGTGCACTGACCGAGAGTCCCAGGAACGCGAGTGCGCCCTCGGCGACGATCACGACCGCGATGACGGTCAGACTGAACACGGCCATCGGCGGAATCAGGTTGGGAAGGATCTCGCGTCGGATGATGCGGCCGTTCTTGGCGCCGAGGGTCCGTGCCGCGGTCACGAACTCGCGCTCGGCGAACGACAGGGTGATGCCCCGGGTGATCCGGGCCAATGGTGCGACCGACAGGATCGACAACGACCCGATGACCACCGGCAGGTTGGGCCGCACGGTGCTGCCGTCGCTGGCAAAGATCGAGATCATCGCCAGGGCGAGGACGAGGGCCGGGAAGGCGAGCATGGTGTCGACCACGGCCGAGATGATCCGGTCGGTGCGTCCCCGGAAGAACCCGGCGATCATGCCGACGATGCCGCCGCTGATCAAGCCGATGAACACCACGCTGAGCGCGATGATCATCGAGGTCCGTCCCCCGTTGACGACCTGACTGAAGATGTCGTCGCCGTTCTCGTTGGTGCCGAACCAGAAGTCGGCGGACGGGCCGGCCTTGGACGGGTTGGCGATGGCGAAGGTGCCGGGGGTGTCGACGAACGGGAGGTACGGGGCGGCGATCGAGAAGAAGGCGATCAGGACGGTCCAGACGACCGAGAACCAGAATCCGAAGCCCCAGCGCTTCCTCTTGGGGAGATCGCCGGAGTCGCCATCGAGCATGTCGAGGTCGGCACCGGTGGCGGCGGCGACGGCCGCCTCGTCGTGAGCGAGATCAGGCACTGCGAATCCTCGGGTCGAGGGCGGCGTACAGGAGATCGATGACGAAGTTGATGATCACGAAGCCGATGGCGATCACGGCGACGACGCCCTGGACGACCATGATGTCGCCACTGAAGATGGCGGTCACGAGCATGGTCCCCATGCCCGGCATGCCGAAGATCTGCTCGATGATGACCGTGCCGCCGATGGCGGCCCCGGCGTTGATGCCGATGGTGGTGACGAGCGAGAGGCTCGACGGTCGGAGCGCGTGGCGGAACAGGATGTGTCGGGTGGGCATGCCCTTGGCCTTCGCCATCCCGATGAAGTCCTCCTGCAGCGTCGCGATCATGTCGGTGCGAAGCAGCCGCATGTAGACCGCGACCTGTCCCAGACTCAACGCCAGCGCAGGGAGGATGTAGCTGTTGAGATCCCACGACCACGGTTGGGCCAGCTCGGTGAAGCTGCTCGGGTTGAGATTGTTGCTCACGATGGACGGGAACCATCCCAACTGGAGCGCGAACAGGAATACGAAGAACAGCCCCGCCACGTAGTTGGGGATCGCGAGGAGGCCGATCGAGGTCGACGACAACCCCCGGTCCACCCAGGTGTTGGCGCGCCATGCCGCGATGATGCCTGCAGGTACCGCCAAGAGGAGCGCGATCACCTGCGACAGGAGCACGAGCGCGAACGTCCTCGGAATCCGTGTCTGGAGCCGGTCGGCCACTGGCTCCTGAGCGTTGTAGGAGAACCCGAAGTCGCCCGTGGCCGCGTCTCCGAGCCACTTGCCGTAGCGGATGAGCAGCGGATCGTCGAGGTTGAGGTCTCGACGGACCTCGGCCCGACGCGTCTCGTTCCCGCTCTCGCTCTGGAGGAGCTTGTCGACGACGTCCTCGGGTGAGTCGGCGACGAAGGTCAGTGAATAGGTGAAGAACGTCGCCGCCAGGAGCACGACGATGAGCTGCGCGAGCCTGACGACGACGAACTTCACGGTGTTGCTGCTTTCTTCTCAGAGACGGGCGGTGCCGGTCGGGCTACTCGCCGATCCAGAGCTGCGACACCTGGTGCGAGCCACCGATGCCGTTGCCGTATATCTCCGGCGTGCCGTCGGGCAGGACGAAGGAGTCGAGGCCGTTGACCTTCGGGTCCTTCGCGATTCCCCAGACCGTCCAGGAGCCCCACAGGTTGTAGACCTGCTCGCCGAACTGGGTGTTGATGGCCTGTGCGGCCGCCGTGATCTCGTCCTCGTCGTTGGTCTGACGAAGCGCATCGAGTTGTTCGTCGATGACGTCGTCCTTGATGCGACCGAAGTTGAGGGCGAGCGCCGGCGGGGCGTCAGCGGTCTCGCTGTGCCACCAGATCCGTTGGCTGTCCGGGTCGACGCCACCGTGGTTGCGCCAGCCGAACATCTCGAAGTCGCCGCTGAGGGCGGTCACGATGAACGAACCCTGCTCGATCTGCGCGAGTTCGACGTTGAGGCCGATCTCGTCCCAGAACTGCTTGAGCAACTCACCGGTCTCGAGGTTCGCCGGGTCCGTCGTGGTCGTGTACGCGATGTCGACGGACGAGACGCCCGTGTCGGCCTTGTACTCCTCGACCAGTGCCTTCGCACCCTCGGGGTCGTACGCGGGGTACGGGGTCTCCTCGAGGTAGCCGGCCTGGTCGGGGCTGAAGGGGCCGTTGGCCTGTTGGCCGATGCCGGCGCCGCGACGGTCGATGAGGACCTGGTTGTCGATGCCCATCGCCAACGCCTTGCGGATCCGCACGTCGTTGATCGGCGAGTCCGGGTTGTCGACGTTCATCAGGGTGTAGTTCGTCTCGCCGAAGGACGAGTTCTCGGTCAACTCGATGCTGTCGTCCTCCCGGAGATCGCTGATCACGAGCCCGGCGGACGTGTGCATGATGTCGATGTCGCTGGACAGCAGGGCGTTCTTGCGCGCCTGGGCGTCGGCGAGCACTCGGTACTCGATCTCGTCGAGATACGGGAGTCCCTCGTCGGCACGCCAGTACTCGGCGTTCTTGGTGGCGACGAAGCTGCTGCCGACCTCGTACGACTTGAACACGAACGGGCCGGTGCCCACCGGGGCGGCCTCGAGGGCCGGGTCCGCTTCGGCCGCGGTGAGCCACGCGGGTGACGCCTGGTAGCCGATCTGGCCGGACAGGAAGACCGGGAAGCGGTTCCACGGACTCTTCATGGTCACCACGGCGGACGCACCGTCTGCCGAGAGTTCGACGCCCTCGACATTCAGGAGTGCCTTGGCGGTCAGAAAGCTCGTCAAGTGGGCGTCGAGGTTGACCTTGATCGCCGCAGCGTCGAACGGTGTGCCGTCGTGGAAGGTGATCCCGCTCTTGGGCGTGAGGGTCCACTCGGTGAAGTCGTCGTTCGCTTCGAACGATTCGAGCAGGTTGGGCTGCACACTGCCGTCCTCGCCGAACAGCGTCAGGGTGTCGAACACCGAGCGCATGATCATGTGGCACGAGATGGCGCAGACCGACTTGGCCGGCGTCCACGGCGTCGATGTATCGGCCTCGAGGCCGTACGTGAGCTTGCCGCCGGGCACGGGATCGCCCGCGTCGCTCTCGTCGGGTTCGGAGTCGGTCGGACCTTCGTCCGGGTTGGCGTTGTCGGTCGTGTCGTCGTCGCCACCGCATGCAGCGGCGACCATGGCCAGACCGAGCAGCAGTGCGAGCAACCGCGTCGAGCGGCGCGTTGACTGACTTCTCACGAAGTTTCCCCCTTGGGTTGACGTCACCGAGCGCTTCCCGATGGCGGCGGGCAACAGGGTGCCCTGTGACGACGCTCGCCCCGTGACGGAGGTCACGTCGTTGCGGCGACCGTAAGTCGCTTGTTGGCAGAGTGTCAATAGCACGGCGTGACGATGCTGTGTCGATCGTCGTGGGCCGGGACGCCCGCCGTCGACGGGAGGCGTCTGCGGCTCGCTCGCTGCCGGATGATGGCACAACCGGCGGTCCGGCGTCCGAGACGGGCCCCGGTCCGGCTCGGCCGCGTCGGCTCGGACGGCGAGTTACGCCGCCGGTACCGGACAAATGCCGTCATGGTGTTCGCTCACCGTCACTGACTGGGTACGAATCGTGCGGACTCGTGACGGCGGTCACGGTGGGCCGTTCGGCTCGTTCTGGTCATCTGTTCCGGGCTGCGCACCGAAGAATGGGTATGGACGTCGTCGACTTCGAGGTGTGGTTGGGGAACAGGGACCGCAGCGACATCGAGTGGTTGATCGACGCCGTGGCGGCCACGACCGAGACACCCGACGGGGAGGTGGAGCGGCTGCGGGCCACCAGGGAGGTCGTCCGCCTGCTGCAACGGTCGGGCCGCCGCCGCCAAGCGCGCGAGGCGCAGCACAGGGTGCGCCTCTGCGCGCTGGCGGTGTGTGCGTCCACCGGGGTCCTCGACCTCGATCGGACGGGAACGACCCAGGTGGCGCGCGCGGCCGGCGATGTCGCCAACGCGCTCGTCGCCGGCCCCGACGCCCCGTGCAGCGAGATCCTGATCCGGCCGTTCCTCGGTGCGGCACGCCACGAGCTGTCCGGGCACCGGGCTTCCTGAGACTGGGCTCCCGAGCGCGCCACACTGGTGCGGCATCCGTACCGACTCCAGGAGCAGGACATGGCCGATCGCGTCCACATCGAGATCGACGACGGAGTCGCCGACGTCCGCCTCGACCGACCCGACAAGATGAACGCGCTCGACACCGCGATGTTCGTGGCGATCGCCGAGGCAGGCGAACAGGTCGGCGGCGATCCCTCCGTCCGGGCCGTGGTTTTGTCGGGCGCGGGGCGGGCGTTCTGCTCGGGACTCGACTTCGCCAGCTTCCAGGCGATGGCCGGAGGCGGGGAACACGACGGTGACGGGGACGACACGGTCGCCGTCTCCGACATGGGCGATCGCATCACCCACCTCGGTCAGCAGGTCGCCCATGTGTGGCAGGAGGTTCCCGTCCCCGTCATCGCAGCCGTCCACGGAGTCGCGCTCGGTGGCGGCTGCCAGATCGCGCTCGGCGCCGATCTGCGGATCTGCACCCCCGACGCCCGTTTCAGCGTCCTCGAGATCAAGTGGGGGCTGATCCCCGACATGACCGGGACCTGGATGCTGCCGCGTCTCGTCGGCCTCGACGTGGCCAAGGAACTCACCTTCACCGGACGGATGGTCGACGGCACCGAAGCGGTGCGGCTCGGGCTCGCGACCACCGTTGCCGAGGATCCGATCGCTGCGGCCCGCGCGCTGGCCACCGAGATCGCCGGCAAGAGTCCCGAGGCCGTCCGTGCGGCGAAGCGTCTGTTGAACGCATCGGGTTCGGTACCCGTGGCCGAGCAGTTCGCCAACGAGCGAGCAGAGATCGGCGCCCTCATCGGGAGTCCGAATCAGGTCGAGGCGGTCATGGCGGGATTCGACGAGCGCGACCCGGTGTTCCGTTCGCGAGCCCTCACCACGTGGCGGTTGCGCCGGTGAGTGCCCGCGGGTCGTGGGCGCCCTGGAGCGTTCCGTCGTCGGTCCGCTCGATCATGTGGGCATGCCCGTGACCCGAGTTCCACGCCGGCTCGACCCGTACGTCGTGGCCCCGTTCGCGTAGGCCGTCGATCCACGCCGACGGCGCGTTGTCCTCGACACCCACATGCCCCGACGTGGCATCGGTCCAGGAGTCGAACCCCCCATCGCCCAGGCGCCATCGAGGCGCGCCGATGCACGCGGCAGGCGACTGCCCGGCGACGAGGAGCCGGGCGAGCAGTTGCAGCACGACCTGGGGCTGGGTGTCGCCGCCCATCGTGCCGAGCACGGCGCGCAGATGGCCGTCGCGTCGTTGCACCAGCGCCGGAGCGAGGGTGTGCGGCGGCCTGCGGCCCGCGAGGTACTCGGCCGGGTGACCGTCCTCGAGCGAGAACCCCAGACCCCGGTTGTGGAGGAAGATGCCGACTTCGGGAACCGCGAGATGCACCCCCCAGCCGCGTGCGTTCGACTGGATGAGGCTGACGCCCATGCCGTCGCCGTCGGCGGTGCACAGGTGGATGGTGCCTCCGGCGGCGCTGGGTCCGCCCACGTCGCCGCGCTGCGACGGATCGAACTTCGCCGCTCGCGGATCCAGCCGTCGATGGGTCACGAGTGCGTCGCCGTCGGCACCATCGTGGAGCACCTCGGGTCGGTCGTGGCCGGCGAGGCGCGCCGACTCGACCAGCAGATGCGCCCACGCTGCGGAGGTCGGGTGGAGGTCGAGTCCCGCACCGAGACCGACGGTCTCGGCGATCCGTGCGGCAGCGAGGGACAGATAGCCCTGACTCGCGGGTGGCACCGTCCAGACGAGATGGTCCCAGACGTCGATGCCCAGCGGGTCGACCCAGTCCGTCTGGACCCGGGCGAGATCGGCCTCGGTGAACAGGCCGGCGCCGAGTCGGCGGAGCCCGGCGCCGAACGCACCCTCGTAGTACGCAGCGCGCCCCCCGTCGACGATGTCGGCGAGCGTGCGGGCCACGCCGGGGCGGCGGACCACCGTGCCCGCCTCGACCGATGTCGCCGTGTAGTCGTCCGCCCCGTCCACGTGCGTGATCAGGGGGACCATGAACGCGAGGAGTGGCGAGGCAGGGAAGCCGTCGGTGGCATAGGCGATGGCGGGGCCGAGCACGTCGGCGATGGGCAGTCGACCGTGCCGTTCGTGGAGGGCGAGCCATCCGTCCACGCACCCGGGGACCGTGACCGCCCGGATGTCCTCGTCGGTGGGCATCCGGGTGAGGCCCTCTGCCCGCATCGCTGCCGCGTCGGCCCCGGACCCGGCCCGACCACTCGCATCGAGGCACTCGGGTGGCGAGCCGTCCTGGTGGTGCACCAGCGCGAACAGGTCGCCACCCATGCCACACAGGTGCTGGGTCGTGACCGCCAGCACCGCACTGGCCGCGACGGCGGCGTCGGCGGCACTCCCACCGATCCGGAGCACGTGTACGCCGGCGTTGGAGGCCAGGTGGTCGACCGAGCACACCATTCCTCTCGATGCCCGGAGTGTGTGGAACGGAGCCAGTGGTGCCATCGACAGCGACCGTAGGTGTTGGGCCGCCACACTGTTCCCGATGGGTCTGCCCGAGCGACTGTTGGACGAGTTCCGGGTCCTCGTCGGACGAGACCACGTCCTGTCCGACGCCGATCTGCGAGCCCGCTACGAGACCGACTGGACCGGCCGATTCTCGGGGTCGACCCCGGCGGTCGTCCGTCCTGCCTCGACCGAGGACGTGCGTGCGGTCGTCGAGCTCTGTCGCCGGCACGGCACCGCGCTCGTACCGCAGGGTGGCAACACGGGGTTGGTCGGCGGGTCGGTGCCGCTCTCCGGTGAGGTCGTCATCTCCATGGAGCGCATGAACGACATCACCGACGTCGACCTGGACGCCGGGCAGCTCACCGCGGGTGCCGGTGCAACGCTCGCCGACGTGCAGTCCGTGGCCGCGGACGCTGGCTGGCGCTACGGGGTCGACTTCGCGTCGCGGGACACGGCGACGGTCGGGGGCATGGTGGCGACCAACGCGGGTGGTGTCCGGGTGTTCCGGCACGGATCGACGAGACGCCAGGTGCTCGGCGTCGAGGCGGTGACCGGGGCCGGTCAGGTGATCAGCCGGCTCGGTGGTCTGGTGAAGGACAACACCGGCTACGACCTCGCCGGACTGTTGTGCGGCAGCGAGGGGACGCTGGGAATCCTGTGTCGCGCCCGACTCGCCCTCGTCCCACCGACGGACTCGTCGGTGACGGCCCTCGTCGGTTTCGACGAGCTCGCCGCCGCGGTCGCGGCAACCGCGTCGCTCCGACGATCGGTCCCTGGACTCGAGGCGGTCGAGATGGTCCTGGGAGACGGCGCCCGGATGGTCGCGGAGCAGTCCGGCGTGACCCCGGTCCTCGACCCGGTGCCGCCAGTCCAACTGGTGATCGAGGCGGTCGGTCCCCCCGATCCCGTCGACGCCGTCGCTTCCGCGCTCGACGCGTTGTCCGGGGTGACACAGGTGGCCGTCGCCACCGAGGTCGGCCGTGCCGCGGCGCTGTGGCACGTGCGCGAGGCACACACCGAGTCGATCGCCCGCCTCGGGCCACCGTTGAAATACGACGTCACCGTGCCGATGGGCATCCTGGCCCGCTTCTGTTCGTCGATCGGCGGGCGCGTCACGCAGGTGTCACCGGCGAGTGCGACATGGCTGTTCGGGCACGTGGCCGACGGCAACATCCATGTGAACGTGACGGGTCACGGCGAGGACGCCACCGAGGTCTCGCGCATCGAGGACGCGGTGTTGTCGACCGTGCACCACGCCGGCGGATCGGTGAGTGCGGAACACGGCATCGGCACGGCGAAGCCGGCGTGGCTGCGGGTCAACCGTGGCGATGGCGACGTGCGGACGATGGCGGCGATCAAGCGCGCGCTCGATCCCGACTCGGTCTGCAATCCGAACGTGTTGCTGCCCGG
The DNA here is from genome assembly GCA_037968675.1 of Acidimicrobiales bacterium. GTDB lineage: Bacteria > Actinomycetota > Acidimicrobiia > Acidimicrobiales > Salinilacustritrichaceae > Salinilacustrithrix. The sequence goes on from JBBKVY010000053.1 coordinate 17,683, forward strand.
CAGGTGATCGCGAGATCAGCGGGAACGCAACGTGCCCTTGTCGATCTTGCCCGTCCCGCCCTTGGGCAGGTCATCGACGATCGTGATCGCCGTCGGTGCCTTGAAGTGGGCCAGACGCGCCCGGACGTGTTCGATCAGCGTCGGTTCGTCGACGGTGGCTCCTGGATGCAACGACACCCATGCGACGGGTACTTCGCCCCACCGTGCATCGGGACGGCCCACGACCGCAGCCTCTCGTACCGCGGGATGGGTCGTGAGCGCGTGCTCGACCTCGGGACTGGCGATGTTCTCGCCGCCGCTGATGATCAGGTCCTTCTTCCTGTCGACCAGCACCAGGTAGCCGTCCGGTCGGACCACGGCGAGGTCGCCGGTGCGGAGCCACCCGTTCCGGAGGACCTCTGCCGTCGCCTCGGGTGCATCGAGATAGCGATCCATCACGTGGTTCGAGCGGGCGCACACCTCGCCGATGGTCGTTCCGTCCCACGGGACCTCGACGTCGTCGGCACCGAGGACTCGTGCGTCGACCCCGATGATGGGCAGGCCGGTGGTGGCCCGGCGCTCGGTCGAACTGGCCTCGCCGGGCTTGTCGAGCGATCGGGTCAGGGTGGGTGATGCCTCGGTCATGCCGTAGCCGCAGATGGCTGTGCAGCCGAACGCCGCCTCCACCTCGGCGAGCATTCCGGGACTGACCGGCGCGCCACCGATCGAGGTGCCGACCACGGACGAGCAGTCGGTCGCCGCCAGGTCGGGATGGTCGAGGAGCATCCGGATCATCGCCGGAACGCCGAAGAGACGGGTGACCCGGTGCGCCTCGACGAGTCGGAGCACCTCGCCCGCATCGAAGCGCGGGAGCATCACGTGCGTGCCACCGAGTCCCGTGAGGTAGTGCGGGGTGCCCCAACCGTTGACGTGGAACAACGGCACCAGATGGAGGATGACGTCGTCACCGGTGATGGCGTTCGTCAGCGCGTTGTGGATCGCATGGAGGTAGAGGGAACGGTGGGTGAGGACCGCACCCTTCGGCAGCCCGGTCGATCCGCTGGTGAAGAAGATCTCTGCCGCGGCCCGCTCGTCCACGAGCGGCGGTTCGAGTGGCTCGGACCCCTGGCGTGCGAGCGCGATCTCGAACTCCTCACCGAGGACGACCTGTGGCACCGACCCTCCCGGATCGGGTTGGTCGGGGTGGCGGAACAGGACGCGGGCGTCGGCCTGGTCGAGGATCGATCGCAGCTCGGGTGCCGACAACCGGATGTTCAGGGGCAGCAGGACTGCGCCGGCCAGGAGGACGCCGTAGTAGGCCTCGAGCAGTTCGTGGGTGTTGCCGCACAGCCAGGCCACCACGTCGCCGGTCCCCACACCGATCTCCTGGAGGTGTCGGGCCTGCTGATCACACCGGGTGGCGAAGTGGCCGTAGGTCCACGTGCGATCGCCCTCGACGACGCCGGTGCGGTCGGGGAACAGCCGGCGTGCGCGCGTGAGGAAGTCGATGGGGGTGAGGGGCAACTCCATCTAGTGCCAGAGCCCTCGCTCCTCGAGGACGTCGCGCAGTACGGCGGGGCGGTCGGTCATGATGCCGTCGACACCGACGTCGAGCAGCGATCGCATCTCGTCAGGGTCGTCGATCGTCCAGATGTGGACCGCGATGCCGTGCTCGTGCGCGGTGTCGACGAGCTCCCTCGTGGCCAGCGGCCGCCCCTTGGGATCGGTCGGCGGGATCTGCGCGACGGCTGACCGGAAGGTGACGTCCTCGCCCTGGAAGGCACGGATCAGGTCGACCATCTCGTCGGGCCCCATGCCGGTACACAGATCCGGACCGAGCGCAGCGCGTACGCGGTCGACGCGCAGGTCGGAGAACGCGCCCACGCACACCCGGTCGATCGCTCCTGTCCTGCGGAGCGTCTCGACCAGCGGGTCGACCGAGCTGTCGGCCTTGGGGTCGATGTTGACCCGGACATCGGGCCAGGTCCCGAGCACGTCTTCGAGGAGCGGGATGGGCTCGGTCCCGTCGACCCGGGCGCGCGAGACCTCGCGCCAGGGGAGTTCGGCGATGACGCCCGTACGGTCGGTCACGCGATCGAGGCGGTCGTCGTGGAAGGCCACCAGGACGCCGTCGCTCGTGGCGTGGACGTCGGTCTCGAGATACCGGTACCCGAGCCGGATCGCGTGCTCGAAGGCCGGCAGGGTGTTCTCCGGCGCCTCCGACGCTCCGCCCCGATGGGCGAACGGGATGGGGCCCGGATGGTCGAGGAACGTGAAGGAGGACATCTCGCGCCGACGGTAGCGTCGGGCGGTGCCCACCGCGCCCCGACACGACGAGCGAAGCGCGCCAGGACCGTTCCGCCGGGTCTGCGTCTTCTGCGGGTCTTCGTCGGGGTCCGATCCGGCCTTTCGCGCGGCTGCGACGTCCACCGGGGCGGCACTGGCGGCACGCGGGATCGTCACGGTGTACGGCGGTGGATCGGCTGGATTGATGGGCGCCCTGGCAACGGCGGCGCTGGAGGCCGGCGGGCACGTGATCGGGGTGCTCCCCACCGGCCTCTTCCCGGACGGCGTGACCGCCACCCCTCTGCGGAGCGACCATGCCGGCACCCTCGAGGTGGTCGAGGTCGCCGACATGCACGCGCGCAAGGCGCAGTTCCATGCCCTCGCAGACGCCTACGTCGTGCTCCCCGGCGGGCTGGGAACGCTGGAGGAGATGGCCGAGGTCGCCACGTTGGCGCAGATCGGCCTCCACGAGAGCCCCATCGGCTTCCTCGACGTCTGCGGCTACTTCGAGGCCCTGCTCCGATGGGTCGACCGCGCCGTCGACGACGGCTTCCTCACGGGCTCGAATCGCGACACGCTCGTCCGCTCGTCCGACATCGACGATCTCCTCGAGCGCCTGGCCACCCATCGCCCCGACCGAGCGCAGAAGTGGATCGTCGAATGATCGTCCCGGCCTCCGAGCGCCGGATCCAGGTGTCGGCGGTGACCACGGCGCTGGTCGGGGTGCTGCCGGTGTTCCTCACCGGCGCCCTCGCCGTACAGATCGGGCGTGACATCGCGTTCGGTCCGTCGCGGCTCGGCGTGGCGTCGGGCGCGTTCTTCGCGGCCGCCGCTGCCGGCTCAGCATTGATGGGTCGGCTGGCGGAGCGCATCGGACCCGGAGTCGCCATGCGGATGTCGGCTGCCGGTGCCGCGGTGTTGCTGGCGCTCCTCGCGGCGGCACCGTCGTACGGGTTGCTCCTCGTCCTGCTGTTCGCCGCGGGTCTGTGGAATGCGCTCGCGCAGGTCTCGGCCAACCTGTTGGTCGCGCGGGGCGTCGCTCCCGAGCGACAGGGTTGGTCGCTCGCCATGAAGCAGGCCGGGGTTCCTGCCGGCACCCTGCTCGGCGGTCTCGCGGTCCCTCTGCTGGGCGTCACCGTCGGTTGGCGCTGGGCGTACGTCGCCGCGTCGATCGGCGCGATCGTTGCGGCCGCTGTCGTTCCGGTCCACGCGGTGCCTCCGGGCGGTCGGGCGCCATCGCGACGACCCGCCGGGGACGTTCCGCTCCGGCCACTCGTGCTCCTCGCCGTCGCCGTCGGATTCGCCTCGGCGGCCAACGGATCGTTGGCCACGTTCATGGTGAGCGCGGGGGTCGATGCCGGGCTGAGTGAATCGGCATCCGGCCTCGTCCTCATGGGTGGTTCCGCTGCCGGGATCGCCATGCGCCTCCTGGCCGGCGCTCGCGCCGACCGACGCGGCGGCCGCCACCTGCCGGTGGTGTCGGCGCTGCTGGTCGGCGGCGCGATCGGTTATCTGTTCCTCGCCCCCGGGGACGTCGTCACGCACCTCATCGGTGCCGCCATCGCGTTCGGCTCCGGGTGGGCGTGGCCCGGTCTGTTCAACCTCGCCGTCGTCCGCCTCAACCCCTCGGCACCCGGCGCGGCGACCGGCATCACCCAGACCGGCGTCTACGTCGGGGCGTTGTCGGGCCCCATCATCTTCGGTCTGGTGGTCGATGCGTCCGGCTACGGGCTCGCATGGTCGCTGGCGGCGCTCTCGTCTCTCGGCTCTGCGGTGGGGATGGCGTTCGGCCGTCGCCAGATCGTCCGTTGGCGCGATGGCCACCGTGCGGCCACCACCGTCGGATCGGCGTCATCGTGACTCGCTCCCGCCATCCGAATCGCCGGCCGTCAGATGATCCCGGAGGCGTGGCCTTCCCAGTACTCGTCCTTGAGCAGGCGCTTGTAGAGCTTGCCGGTGGGGTGGCGGGGGAGCTCGCCGCGGAAGTCGATCGATCGAGGGCACTTCACGTCGGCGAGCTTCTCTCGACAGAAGTCGATCAGCTCTCGCGCGAGTTCGGGTGATCCGTCGATGCCGTCCGCCGGCTGGACGACGGCCTTGACCTCCTCGCCGAAGTCCTCGTTGGGCACGCCGAAGACGGCGACGTCGAACACCTTCGGGTGCATCGCCAACGCGTTCTCGGCCTCCTGCGGATAGATGTTCACCCCGCCGGAGATGATCATGTACGCCTTGCGGTCGGTCAGGAACAGGAATCCGTCTTCGTCGACACGGCCCACGTCGCCCAGCGTCGACCAGCCCCGCCCCTCGGGATCGCGAGACCCTTCGGTCTTCTCCGGATCGTTGTGGTACTCGAACGTCGACGCCGCCTCGCCCTCGAAGTACACGGTTCCCGGCTCACCGACCGGCAGTTCCCGACCGTCGTCGCCGACGATGTGGAGGGTGCCGATGAGCGCCTTGCCCACGGTTCCGGGATGGGCGAGCCAGTCCTCGGAGTTGGTGTAGACGAACCCGTTGCCCTCGGTCCCGGCGTAGTACTCGTGCAGCACGGGGCCCCACCAGTCGATCATCTTCTTCTTGACCTCGACCGGGCACGGCGCCGCCGCATGGACGGCGGTACGGAGCGACGACACGTCGCACTTCGCCCGGACGTCGTCGGGCAGCTTCAGCATGCGGATGAACATGGTGGGGACCCACTGACTGATGGTCACCCCGTACTTCTCGATCAGCGCGAGCGCCTCTTCGGGGTCGAAGTGCTCCATGACGACCACGGTGGCCCCACCCATCTGGGCGCCCATGCAGAAGCGCAGCGGGGCGGCATGGTAGAGCGGCGCTGGCGACAGGTAGACCGACTCGTCGGTGAGGCCGAAGAGCAGCGCCAAGAGGCCGTGGACGGACGTGCCGGCGCCCTCGAGCGGTTCAGTCGGGAGTGGTGGCTTGACGCCCTTCGGACGACCGGTGGTGCCGGAGCTGTAGAGCATGTCGGCGCCGGCGATCCGATCGGCGAGCGGCTCGGCCGGCTGGCCGGCGATGGCCTCTTCATAGCTGGCGTACCCGTCGGCGACCCCATCGATCATCAGCCAGGACTCGACGGCCGGCGCGGCGTCGACGAGCTTGGTCGCCGCGTCCTTCTTGTAGGCCGACGTGATGAATGCCCGGGCGCCACAGTCGTTCAGGATGTACTGCATCTCGTCGTCGTTGAGGCGCGACGACATCGCGGTGTAATAGAGGCCGGCGTAGTGGCATCCCCAGGCCACCGCGAGGAACCGGGGGTGGTTCTCCATGCAGAACGCCACGTGGTCGCCAGGCTGGAGACCGAGCGAGCGGAAGAGCTGACTGAGACGATTCGCCTCCTCGTCGAGCTCGGCGAAGGTGATGGTCCGCCCGTCCGCAGCCATGATGACGGCGGGTCGGTCGGGGGTGGATTCGGCGATGGCACCGGGGAACATCGAGGGCTCCTGTGTCGGGGTTCGGGCGGCCTACGGCGGCGTGACCGTAGCTCGCGAGGCGAGGGTCGGGCCCCGGCGCAGATCTGGCAGAGGAGGGGTACGGTGGGCAGACGTGGAGGTCACCGAGCGGTTCGCCGACGTCGTCGCACGCGTGCCGGTCCCGCTCGACGAAGCCACGCTGCTCATCGGAGCCCACGCCGACCCCGAACGCGACCTCGGCGACTCCATGGATCACCTCGATGCCCTCGCCGCGTCGGTCCCGCAGCCGTCACTCGAAACGCTCCTGGCCACGATCTTCGGCGCCCAGGGCTACGCCGGCGATCGTGAGACCTACTACGACCCCCGGAACTCGTATCTCCACGACGTGCTGAATCGCCGTCTCGGCATCCCCATCACGCTGGCGGTGCTCACCATGGAGGTCGGTCGGCGCGTCGGGGTCGACCTCGACGGCGTGGGTACGCCGACCCACTTCATGGTCCGGACCCGCGAGGTCGAGCCGCGATTCGTCGATGCCTTCGGCAGCGGGCGGATCCTCGAACGCGCCGAGTTGGACGACCTGTTCGCAGCGCTCGCCCCCGGCATCGACATCGAGCCGTTCCTCGATCCACTGGAACCACTCGCCATCGTGCGGCGGATCCTGGCGAACCTCACCGCGATCCATCGACGGAGTGGCGATCGCGAAGCCCTGTTGTGGACGACGCAGCTGCGCACGGTGATCCCGGGCTCGACCGCCGACGACGAACGCACCTTCGGCGGCGCGCTCGCAGCAACGGGCGACTTCGCCCGAGCAGCCAAGGTGCTGGAGTCGATCGTCGACGGCGGGCGCGCGTCCGATCCCGAGCGAGAGCTCGCCGAGGCGCGCCGGCTCCGCGCCCGGCTCAACTGACGCCTGCCTCCGGAGTGCCGGAGGACGGAAATCCAGTGCGCGGCGCTCGCCACGCGTCGCTACGGTGCCGTCAGCCGTCGTCGTTCGGACGAGGAGGTCTGGTTGCCATGAGTGCTGTCTGCCGTGCCTCATCTGTCGACCGCGCCTCCCGGAGGGCCTGGCGCCGCACCTGAGCGTGCGGGTGGTCGTGATCCCGACCCATCGCACCCACAGGAGTCCCCAGTGTCCGCTCCCCCCACATGGCTCGTCGACGATCCCGTCGACGAAGTCGACCTCGGCGTCCTCCGCTCCGGCAAGGAAGCGCAGATCGATCTGGTCGAGCGCGTCGGCGCCGACGGCCGGACCTGTCTCGTCGCCCGGAAGCGCTACCTGCCACGTTCGGTCTCGTCGAAGGGCGTGCTCGAGGCGATGGGTGTCCAACGGGCATCCACGTTCCGCCACGACGTCGAGTACCGCGAGGGACGACAGTTCCGCAAGACCCGTGACCGCCGCGCCGTCGAGCAGCTGTCGACCTACGGCAAGAAGCTGCTCCAGGACCGGTGGACCAGCCACGAGCACGACGTGATGCGCACGCTGTGGGACGCGGGGTGCCGCGTCCCCTACCCCATCTCGTTCACCGACGAGCGCTTCGACATGCAGTACGTCGGCGACCGAGAGCAGGCGGCACCCCAGCTCGGTCGGGCGAGGCTGTCTCCCGGTGAGGTGAAGGAGGCGTGGCACGACCTGATCGACGGCCTTCGCGCGATCACGGCTGCAGGGTGGGCGCACGGTGACCTCTCGGCCTACAACCTGCTGTGGTGGGACGACCGGCTGTGGTTCATCGACTTTCCCCAGGCGGTCGACATCGCGGTCAACCCGAACGGCGTGTCGTTCCTCCATCGCGACGTCGTCAACGTGTGCGGGTGGTTCTCGCGCCACGGGATCGACGACGACCCCGAGGAGGTCTTCGCCGATCTCCTGTCGTCCGCCTACGGCTGAGTCGACTTGACCGAGCGGTCAAGTTCGGACTGAACTGGACGGATGGTCGTCACCGATACCCCCGCAACCGAAGAGTCCCGTGTCGCCGAGGCGATCGACCGTCTCCTGGACGAGAATCCGCCGGCGGACACCAAGGCCCGTGACTTCCTCGGCGCGCAGTTCGACGCCGGCTTGGCGTGGGTCCACTACGACGAGGACTTCGGCGGCCTCGGCCTCGCCGCGAAGCACCAGAGGACGATCAACGAGCGGATCAGGGCGGCCGGGGGCCCGATGGCCCAGGCCTTCAATCCCATCGGTCACGGGATGTCGGCGCCGACGATCTACACCCACGGCTCGGAAGCGCAGAAGCGTCGCTATCTCCGCCCGCTGTTCACCGGGGAGGAGATCTGGTGCCAACTGTTCTCCGAGCCCGGCGCCGGTTCCGACGTTGCCGGGCTGTCGTCCCGCGCGGTGCGCGACGGCGACGAGTGGATCATCAACGGCCAGAAGGTGTGGACGACGCTGGCCCATGTCGCCAGTTTCGGCACGCTGGTCTCGCGGAGCGATCCCGAACAGCCCAAACACAAGGGACTGACGCACTTCGTCGTCGACATGAAGGCCCCGGGGGTCGAGGTGCGGCCGTTGCGCCAGATGACCGGCGACGCCGAGTTCAACGAGGTGTACTTCACCGACACTCGCATCCCCGACTCCGAGCGGCTCGGTGACGTCGGCGAGGGCTGGCGCGTGGCGATCACGACCCTGATGAACGAGCGCGTCTCGATCGGTGGTGCCATTCCCAAGCGCGGCTCGGGCGCCATCGGCGAGGTCCGCAAGGTGTTCGAGCAGTACGTCGACCCGACCGACGAGGCTCGGCGCGACGAGTTCATGAAGCTCTGGATCCGGGCCGACGTGACACGGCTCACCAACGTCCGGGCATCGGGGAACCGCAAGGTGGGCAACCCCGGTCCCGAGGGTTCGGTCGGCAAGCTCGCCAGCGCCGAGCTGAACAAGGATCTCTATGCGTTCGCCGTGAACTGCATGGGGCCCGAGGGCCAGCTCTACGGCTCCTACGACATGGAGCAGACGTCACACACCGGGCTCACCGGTGTGCCGACGACCCAGATCTTCTTGCGGATGCGGGCCAACTCGATCGAGGGCGGCACCACGGAGATCATGAAGAACATCCTCGGCGAGCGCGTCCTCGGTCTCCCCGGCGACGTCCGGACCGACAAGGATGTCGCCTGGTCCGAAGTCCCCCGCAA
>JBBKVY010000054.1:0-5833 GCA_037968675.1 Acidimicrobiales bacterium
CGTGGTCGTCGCTCACGAGCCCGACGGCACTGCTCAGATCTGACAGTCCGAGGCAGCCGCACCGATCGAGCGCTCCTATCAACAGGTCGATCGCCGATCGAATCCTGCCCTATCGGCGCTTCTGCACGCTGGTCGCGCCTGACGATCGCCTGTCACCTCCGCTACGGCGCCCAGGCTCTGAAATGGATGACCCGCGACGCCATTGCCGGCCGGCCCACGTCGTACTACCCGGACGGGCGCTCGACGCAGCGTCCGATGACGCTCGTCCCGCGCGAGGACGAGTCCAGCGCCGACGTCGTCACGTCGCTCGGCCAGGAGACGAAGCGCTGCACGAGGACCGGTGCACCGTCAACGAATGGCCGATCCGAGTCGTCGAGCCGCCGGACAATGCCGACCTTGGGCCAGTCCAGCTGAGCCGCTTGGCGTTGGCTCGACTCACCGAAGTCGAGGTGCATGGAAGTGATCTCGGCGGTCTCGGTCCGTGGAGCGAGACCCTGAGACACCGGCCCGCCACGTGGCGAGCGCATCGATGTACCCGCCGTCCCGGAGGTGGCGCAGGGCGACGGTGCTTGCGACCGTCCCCCAACAGCGTCGCCTCACGCTGCGATGAACGAGAATCTCGAACGATGGCCGTCAAAGCGCTCTGGAGCGCCCCCCGATCGAGATCGACAGCCTTCTTCCGCTCGATGCTGGAGCGGGGCGACCTGCTCGCGCTCCACGAAGCTCTCGAAGGGCTTCACTTCATCGGGCCGCTCCAGATCGGAGAGCGGACGTTCGACTCGCCGCCAGAACTCATTGCCTGGCTCGTTGACGATGCGAGCGACCAGACCGTCTTTCTCAAGGAGACGGTCAATCCACCGGTTCAGGCACATGTCCTCGACGACCAGCGATTCCTCGCCGAAGTCCACCATGCGTTCCTGATCCGCAGACCGGAGGAGATCGCAGCGTCGTGGTACGCCCTCGAAGGCGACATGCGGATCCTCGACACCGGGCTGGAGTTCTTGCACGATCTGTTCGTTGCCGTGCGGGACGCCGGGGGTCACCCTCCGATCGTCGTCGACTCTGACGACCTCGTGTCCATGCCGGCCGCGACGATGGCTGCGTACTGCGCCGCCGTAGACATTTCCTTCATGCCAAAGGCGCTGCGCTGGGACCCAGAATCGAACTCCGCGTGGGCGCGCTCCTCGCGCTGGCACGTCGACGCGGCTGCCAGCAGCCGTTTCGAGGAACCGGCGAATCGAGATCGCCATGGACTTGCAGCGCATCCCGATGTCGCCCGGTTCGTCGACAAGCATGCATCGTTCTACTACTTGCTGCGGCGTCACCGGCTCGCCATCATCGGCTCGGCGTCAGTCAACACCAGCCGGGCGTCTCCCAGCGACATGTAGCCCCTGCGACTCGGGTCGGACCATCCCGAATGTGCCCGTAGGCCCGCACAGATCACACGCCACCTACTCGCGTCTCCGGCCGTCCACGAGCCGGCGTTCTGGGACGTTCGACGGTGAATCGGGTCGAGACACCGTCCGCCCGGTCATCAACTCGGAAGATGTGGTAGCGGTCGACGACGGCGCGTGGTGAGCTAGGGGTAGGAGCGTGACGTAGGCGATGGTGGAGGACCGATGGCCGAGCCGACCCCCGAGCAGATCGCGAGCAACTGGGACCAGGTCGCTCGCCGATACGCCCAGTACATCGACCCCATGACCGCCCTCTATGCCGCTGACGCGGTCGAGGTGGCCGGGGTGGGACCCGAGGACCGTGTGCTGGACGTGGCCAGCGGATTCGGTGCGGCCACGCTCCTCGCCGCCCGCCGAGCCGAGGAGGTGGTGGCCGTGGACTTCTCTTCGGAGATGTGCACGGCGCTTCGAGATCGCATCAACTCCGAAGGCGCGAGCAACGTGACGGTCCACGAGATGGACGCCCAGGCTCTCGAACTGCCGGACGACGACTTCGACGAAGCGATCAGCTCGTTCGGTGCGATGATCTGCCCCGACCGGATCAAGGCGTTCGGCGAGATGGCTCGGTCACCCGGTCCGGCGGACGTCTCGCAACGTCGTGTTGGCAGGCGCCCCCGAACAACGAGTGGCTCCAGATCTTCATGACCACCGTCACGACCGCGCTTCCCGACGCCGATCCGCCGGCTCCTCCTCCATTCATGGAGTTGGCCGATCCTGATCGCTTCCGATCGGAGCTGGAGACGGCAGGGTCGTTCGACATCGACCTCGTGGATGTCACCCACCAGTCGGATTGGGCCGACGCCGACGCGGCGTGGGCCGCGATCGCGGAGTCGAACCCGTTGTTCGGCCCGTTGCTCGAGCAACTCCCCTCGGAAACGGCCACCAAGATTCGCGGCACCTTCGGTGACCTCGTCGATGGGCGCGGCGACGCACACCTGTCCGCAGGTGCTTGGATCGGCACCGGCCGGGCCTGAGTCACGTCGCTCGATCCATCGGCGATGCCAGCGTCTTGTACGGACGTCAGAGCCAGTGGTCGGCGATCGCCCGCGGCTCCAACAGAGATGGTCCGCGCCAGAATCCGACATCGGCGCCGTTTCGCCGCCGAAGATCGGCGCTTCTCGATGGCCGCTCTGGTGGAGACTCAGCCGCCCCTGGCCGCCGAGTCGTCGAGCTACGGACATCCGGCGGCTTCCCACGCCACGTGTGACGCGTACACGTCCTCCCAGAGGACGTCGAGCCGGGCTCTGCCGATCAGGTCCACGTCGACGCCGAAGACGTCGTGCAGGACGTCGACCAAGTCCGCCCTCGTCGCTACGGTCGCCGATGTCGGTGACTTCCCGACCCGTTGAAGGGTCAGTCCTCTCAGGACATCGACGCCATCGGCGTCGCGTCGCTGCATCGTGAGGAACTTGACGAAGCCGGAGTCCGGTGACGTCGACAGCCATGCATGGCGGGCCACGAACTCGTGGTCTGCGGCAGGAGCGGTGCGCCACGCCATCCCTGCGAACGAACCCGACGGATCGTGACCGAGATGCCAGTCTCCGACTCCGTCCGGTGTTGTGTCGAGCACGAGCCGGAACGGTCCCTGCTGGTACGTGCCGGAGACGAGCGGGAGCGGCTCGAACAACGCGTCACCGAGGCCAACGTCGACGTACCAGGATCCTGTTCGGTTGCGGTCTGTGGGGAGACCGTGAACGGTCAGGACCAGGTGATTGGTCATTTCCTCATTGCTGGGACCGGCCGATCCATGGACACCTCCGACATGACGGGTGACGTCGTAGTCGAGCGAGGTCAACAGTTCGCCGAACGCTCCGTTGAGGTGGAAGCAATAGCCGCCGCGCTGGCCGCGAGCGATTCGCTCGAATGAATCGACAGCCCCGATGCCCCAGCGCTCGTCGAGGTGGATCCACAGCGTTTCATACGACACACGCTCGACCTGGGCACGGTGAAGCCGGAACAGTGCCTTGGCCGAGGGCGGTTCGGACTCGAGGCCGAGGCGGGACAGGTAGGCATTGCGCGTCGCCGCGTACTTCTCGGACACGTGCGCAAACTATGCCGGCAACGGCGAAACCGAGGTGACGTGATCGCCGGCCCTCCTGGGCGCTCTTCGGGCGGCGCCCGAGGCTGGTGATCAGTTCTCGGGATGGCGGACGGTCGCCCCGCCCTTCCGATGGCTCTGTTTCCCGAACTGGCTGTCCAGCAGGCTCACCAGCTTCCGGATGGCTCCGGCAAGCGCGTCACCGACGGAAGCGGCGTGGTTCGTCACGGCGACCGGTTGCTGCCCGGCGGGCCGGGCCTCGAGCGTGCATCGCTTGTCGTCTTGTCCGCCCTTGCCGGCGTTGTCATCGCCAAGATGGACCTCGACCCGTGTCAGCCGATCGCTGAAGCGAGCGAGCGCTGCGTCCACGTCTGCGGTGATCTGGCCGATGTGTGAGTCGTCCGCACCGATGTTGTGGTCGGTGGTGACTTCGATCTGCATGAGAACCTCGATGCTGGGGAGCCGCCGTGGGAACTCTGCCCACCGTAACGACTCGCCTGGTCTCCTACCCGCCGCCCATCACCCGGGTTCGTCTCGTCGGCAGAGGTCTCATGCGAGAGGCAACAGCGCGCGCATCAGTGACCTGTTCGAGTCCGACGTGATGTCGATCGCCCCCGAATCGTTGCCCTCGCGCAGCTGTCGACCGCGTTCGGGGGCACCGCAAACGCCGGCGGCGTACACGTGCACCGGTAGTGACATTCCGTCGGGGAACTACGCAAGCATCACGGTCACGGGCCCGTGTCGGGTTGCGTCCGATGCCGTCATCACCGTCGTCGGCGACGTGAAGGTCGCGGCCGGTGCGGCGTTCGACGCGCAGTGCCTGCCGTCGACGATCACCTCGATCAAGAACAACACGATCGACGGCAACCTCACGGTCAGCGGGCAGAGAACCGAATGGCTCGGCGTGCTCTTCAGCACGATCGGCAAGAACGCGAAACTGACCAACATCGCGCTGAGCGACCCCCACCCGGGCGCCCCGGCGTCACATCGTGCGCAACACGATCGGGCGGAACCTCAACGGCCATCGACTGACCCCGGGAGTGTCTGGAGGTTTCGTCCCCGGCGCCGTCAACGTCGTCGGCCGCCACGCGACCGGACAGTGCGCATCCCTGGTCTGACCCGTTCGCATCCCCGTCCCTGAGGCACTCGGTGTGAGGGCCGAAGCAGCGGGCTCGAGGTGGGGTTCGTTCGTGTTGCGGGCGTCGATTTCGGGCGCCGTCGATGGTGGTCGGATCGTCGGCGGGTCTCCGGGTCAGAGGTCGTCGATGTAGTTCTGTTCGACTTGCGCGTTGACGATGGGCACCAGCGCGGGGTCGCCGCCGAGGGCGTCGACGACCTGGTCGACCATCAGTGAGTCGCCGTCGACGACCCAACTGTCCGGGTCCCAGGCCCGGGAGCGGATCATGGCTTTCCCGCAATGGAAGAAGCATTCCTCGACCCTGACGTCGGTGCACAACAGGGAGGGTTTGCCTCGGGCGCTGAGCTGCTCGAGCAGCGCCGGGTCGTTGTTGAGCGAGGCAGTGCCGTTGACTCGGAGCGTCTCTCGTTGGCCAGGTACGACAAAGATCAGACCGATTCGTCCAGTGGCCAAGATGTTCCGGGGGCCGTAGGCGAGGTTGTTGCCATTGCGTTCCGGGAGCAGCAGCGAGTTCGGGCTGGTGACGTGGACGAAGCCGGGGAGGTCTCCTTTGGGTGAGACATCGATGCCACCGTCGCGGTCGACGGTCCCCACGAAGGCCAGCGGTGACCGGGCAATGAACGCGGCGGCCGAAGCATCGACTCGATCGCTGATCTTGGCCAGCACGAAATCGGGAGGCTCGCCGAGAATCGCGGTGATCTGGTCCTCGGTGGTGATCTGGAATGGGTTCGGGCTCGTTGGCATGCCCGCATGGTGGAGCGGCCCGACGACAACGTGGTGTCGGTGTTTCCGAGCAGCTTGCGACTCTGCAGGAGTCAGCTCCCGAGGATTCCTCGCCCGACCAGTTCGGTCAGTTCGAGGTCGGCGGGATCGAGGCCACGATCAGGCATGGCCTCGTCGGTCATCACCGCATCGATGATCCGGTCGAAGCGGAACGACCGCGGTGCTTTCCTCGAGCGGCACCACGCCCACGGATACCAGTGCGGGCGAACGCCCAACACCGCAACGGGCTCCACCGCGCGCGTCGACGCCTCGCCGGTCTTGTCGCGGTAGGTGATGTCGAGAACCTGTTTCGCCACGATTGCTCGTTCCACCACCGCCGAGGTTGGGCTGTGGCCGTCAGGGCGATCGAACACGCGGATGCGTGACGCCAACTCACGTACGCCCTCTGCGTCGACCTCACGCAGCACGGCCAAGATCTTT
>JBBKVY010000055.1:0-3497 GCA_037968675.1 Acidimicrobiales bacterium
CCTACGAGGCGTGCTCCGTATCGAGCAGGCTGTGAACCCGCGGCCCTGGTCGTCGAGTCTCTTCTCGTCCGAGCTGCGTCTCCGCGACTCGCGGGCGGACGTGGTGGCCCGTTCGGGCACCGATCTCATCGGCTTCGGCGGGCTGATGATCGTCGCGGGCGACGGCCACATCACCAACGTCGGCGTCGCCGAAGCACATCGACGCAGCGCAGTCGCGACAAGGCTCGTACTCGAACTCGCTCGTCGCGCGCTGGCCGAGGGCGCGGAGGCGCTCACCCTCGAGGTCCGGGTCTCGAACGAGGCTGCTCAGGGGCTGTACCGCAGGTTCGGCTTCGCTCCCGCCGGCGTGCGCAAGGCGTACTACCCGGACACCAAGGAGGACGCCATCATCATGTGGGCGAACGACATCGACACCCCCGAGTATCGAGCCCGCCTGTTCGAGATCGAGGCTGCCCTCCCCACCGCCGATCCTGGAAGCGACGACTGATGCTGTTCCCCGACGTCCACACCGTGCTCGGCATCGAGAGTTCGTGCGACGAGACCGCCGCCGCCGTCGTCCGCGACGGCCGCACCGTGCTCTCGTCGGTGATCTCGTCGCAGGTCGACCGGCACGCCCGCTTCGGCGGCGTCGTGCCCGAGATCGCGTCGCGCGCGCACGTGGAGATGCTGAATCCGGTACTGGCCGAGGCCATGGTGCAGGCCGGGGTCTCGGCCGACGACATCGACGCCGTCGCGTGCACGACGGGGCCCGGCCTGGTCGGCTCGCTCCTGGTCGGGGTCTCGGCGGCCAAGGCGCTCGCGCTCGTGTGGGACGTCCCGTTCGTCGCGGTCAACCACCTCGAAGCCCATCTGTACGCGTCGATGTTGGAAGACCCGACCTTCGAGCTCCCCGTGGTGGTGCTCCTGGTGTCGGGCGGGCACACGATGATCGTCCACTGGGAGGACCACGGGCGCTATCAGGTGCTCGGCGGCACCATCGACGATGCCGCAGGCGAGGCCTACGACAAGGTGGCCCGCTACCTGGGGCTGGGGTATCCGGGCGGACCGGCCATCGATCGGATCGCCATGGACGGCGACGGCACGGCCATCGCGTTTCCTCGCGCATTGTCGGACCGCCCCTACGACTTCTCGTTCTCCGGCCTCAAGACCGCGGTCGTCAACCATGCCCGCAAGCACCCGACCGTCACCACGGAGGACATCGCTGCGTCGTTCCAGGAGGCGGTGGTCGACGTGCTCGTCACCAAGACCCGCCAGGCAGCCGTCGACACGGGAGCGAGGGGTATCGCGATCGGTGGCGGCGTGGCCGCCAACTCGCGGTTGCGTGAGGCGATCCTCGACGTCTGCGAGGCCGACGGTCGGGCCGCCTACCTTCCGGACCGGGTCAACTGCACCGACAACGCCGCGATGGTCGCGGCATCAGGATGGTGGTCGCTCCAGCGCGACGGTGATTCACCGCTCGACACCGGAGCCGACCCCAACCTCTCCCTGCCCTCGTAGGACCTGGGTCTAGGCGCCGTCGGCGTCGGCGGTCCCCGAGTCGCCCTCTTCCTTGTCGGCGAACTTCTCCGCTGCGTCGTCGACCTTGTCGAGGTGCTTGGTGAACTTCCCCTTGGTCTTGTCGTCGACCACGTCGGTTGCCTTGTTGACCCCGTCGGCGATCTTCTCGGCATTCTTCTCCGCCAGGTCCTTGGCCTTGTCTGCGTTCTTCTTGAGCTTGTCGAACAGCCCCATGGGGACTCCTTTGATCGCGGTCACGTGTTACTCCTGTGTAGTGCACCACGGATCGTTCCGACGAAGACCTACCGTGGGTTCGTGGCCGACCACCTCGACATCGACGACGTGGACCTGGAGTCGTTGATCCTGGCGCGCAACGACGTCCATCCCGACGGCGACTGGTGGTTCGACCCCCGGACGGGGACCTCGCTCTACTACGGAATCGACGACGACACCGACCTCCCCGCGTTGGTCGACGGCGTGCACGTGCTCATCCCGACCGACCCGCAGCCACGGAGCGACGTCGACGACTTCTTCGCCATCGCCGACCGACTGGGGGTCGACGACGAGACGATCGCCCGGCTCCATGCGTCGTATCGCGGCAAGGGCGCGCTCCGACGGTTTCGCGACCGCGTCGCCACGAGCGCAGCTGCGCACGCGTGGTCACGGTTCATGATCGAGCGGGAGTCGGACCGGGCGGTCACGTGGTTGGCGGCTCGCGGGATCATCGATCCGGCGGCACAGCGGGAGCATGCATGAGCGATCCCGGGCCGCCGTCCGAGCCCACCGGCATGGTCCCGCGGGCCGACACCCGCCTGGCCGACTTCCTGGGCGGCGACCCGGTGCTGCCGATCGCGCTCCTCTTGGTGGTCGGCGGGTCGGCTCGGGGCCGGATCGTCGAGATCGACACCTTGCCGGCGATCATCGGACGTTCCCGGGACGCCGACCTCACGATCGACGACGACACGGTGTCGCGTCGTCACGCCGAGTTGCGCGGCGACCGTGAACATCTCGAGATCGAGGACCGCGACTCGTCCAACGGCACGACCCTCAACGGCAACGACATCGCCGGCGCCATCACGCTCCACGACGGCGACCTCCTCGGCCTCGGCAGCGCAACCGTCCTGGTCAAGAAAATCTCCTAGCAGTCTCGGGTTGCGAGTGCCAGCACGGTTGTCTACCGTTGGCACTCGTCCAATCCGAGTGCTAATTGCGTCATACATGGAGGCGCCAGCGATGAATCTCCAGCCCCTCGAGGATCGCCTCGTCGTACGTCCCAGCGAATCCGAGGAGACCACGGCCAGCGGCCTGGTCATTCCCGACACCGCCAAGGAGAAGCCCCAGCAGGGTGAAGTCCTGGCCGTCGGCCCGGGCAAGCGCTCCGACACCACCGGCGAGATCATTCCCGTCGACGTCGCCGTCGGCGACACGGTCGTCTACAGCAAGTACGGCGGCACCGAGATCGCCTCCGGTGGCGAGGACCTCTTGATCCTCAACGCCCGCGACGTACTCGCCATCGTCAAGTAAGGACGGATTTCTCCAATGGCAAAGCAACTCAAGTTCGGCGACGACGCTCGCCGCTCCCTCGAAGCCGGCGTGAACCGCCTGGCCGACTCCGTGAAGGTGACGATCGGCCCGAAGGGCCGCAACGTCGTCCTCGAGAAGAAGTTCGGCGCGCCGACCATCACGAACGACGGCGTGTCCATCGCCCGTGAGGTCGAGCTCGACGATCCCTTCGAGAACATGGGCGCCCAGCTGGTGAAGGAGGTGGCGACCAAGACCAACGACATCGCTGGCGACGGCACCACCACCGCGACCGTGCTCGCCCAGGCCCTGGTGAAGGAAGGCCTGCGCAACGTGGCCGCCGGCGCCTCGCCGATGAATCTCAAGAAGGGCATCGAAGCAGCCGTCAAGGCCGCAGTCGACTCCATCGCCGAGCAGTCCAACGAGATCGACGACAAGAGCGAGATCGCTCAGGTCGCCGCCATCTCGGCTGCCGACGA
>JBBKVY010000056.1:0-27174 GCA_037968675.1 Acidimicrobiales bacterium
GACCCACCGGATGCGGGTCGCGACGCACTCTGCGACGAGCGATCGGCCGCTGCGGTGGCGGCGGCGGCTCGGGCGGCACGGATGGCCGCCTGACGGCGAGCCTCCTCCTCGGCGCGGCGACGCTCCGCTTCGAGTTCCTCCAGCCGCTTCAGTTCGGCCTGCACATCGGCGAGCGCGTTCTCGAGCCGGGCGATGCCGTCCGCCTGCTGCGAACGCTTGGCCTCGAGTTCGGCCGATGCGGCGTCGAGGTCGATCTTGGCCTCGGTGAAGGCATCGATGGCGTCGAGCTTGCCGCCGCTGACGTAGCGCGACAGTGCCGCCGCCTTGACGCCGTCGTTGATGTCGGCCTCGTTGAGCAGCGGGAGGTCGGCCGCCGACGTGTAGCGCGAGATCACGATCTCGTCGATCGATTCGCTGAGGGCGGCGAGCGCGACCTCGGCTCGCTCGGCTCGTCCCTGGAGCACGACGATCTCGGATTCGATCCCCCCGAGTTCGGCCTCGGCGTCGGAAACCGCCTGCGTTGCCGCGTCGGCGCGCTGGCGCGCGTCGTCGACGTCAGACGACCCGGCGCCGGCCGAGGGCGCGACGCTCACGCCGGTGACGGCGAGGACGAGCGCGACGAATGAAGCGAGGGCGCGGCGGGACATGGAGGTCAGAGGGTACGAAGCCACGAGGAACATTGCAATCCTGTGACGACGTGACTAGGACGGCGGCCCGGGAACGGTGTCCTGATCGGACTCGTCGATGATGTCTCCCACCAGCTCCTCGAGGACGTCCTCGAGACTCACCAGACCGATGGTCCGTCCAGCGGCATCGGCCACCACGGCCAGGTGGACCCGAGCGTCCTGGAGGGCGTAGAGGACGTCGTCGATGACCACATCGGCCCGGACGATCGGGATGCGGCGGATACGGCCCAGTGGAAGCGGCTGGTCGCGCATCGACTCGGGGATCGTCAGGAGGTCCTTGGCGTGGATGAAGCCGAGCGCATCGTCCAGTCCCCCGGCACCGACCACGAGCAGCCGGGAGTGTCCGGTGCGAACGACCGCCTCCTCGGCATCGGCCGCGGTCGCAGTACGTTCGACGTAGCCGATCTGGTCTCTCGGGATCATGAGATCGCGGACCGGAGACTCGCCGATCGACAGCGCCCCACGCAGGAGTTGATCCTCGACGTCGGCGATGAGGCCCTCCGCTCGGGAGGCCGAGATCATCTCGGCCAGCTCTCCCGAGGTGTGGCTGTTGGAGAGCTCGTCGGCCGGCTCGAACCCGAGCAGACGGACGACCAGGTTGGCGAGCGCATTCAGCACGAAGATCACCGGGCCGAAGAGCCGCAGATAGAGCCGGTTCGGCAGATCGAGCGCGAGCAGGGTCCGCTCGGGACCGGCGATGGCGATGTTCTTGGGCACCATCTCGCCCAGGACCATGTGCAGGAAGACGACGATGCTCAAACCGAGCGCGAACCCGATCGTCGCCGTCACACTCTCGGGAAGATCGACGACGTCGTGGAGCACGGACTCGAGTGCGTGCGCGATCGCGGGCTCGGCGACATAGCCGAGCAACAGCGAGGCGATCGTGATGCCGAGCTGGGCGCCGGCGAGCTGGGACGACAGGTCGCCGATCGACACGAGTGCTCGTCGGGCACCGGCATGTCCCTCCTCGGCCATCGTCTCGAGTCGCGTCCGGCGCGAAGCGACGAGCGCGAACTCGACGGCGACGAAGAATGCGTTCGCTGCGAGCAGCAGCACCGTGGCGACGAGCGCAGAGACGTTCACTGCGCCACCTCGTCGGGCGCGACGAGGCGCACCGACGACACACGGAGCCGGTCCATCTCCGCCACTTCGACCCGCCACCCGTCGTGGTCGAAGCGATCGCCAGCGTCGGGGATCCCGCCGATCGAGTCGAGGACGAACCCCGCCAGCGTCTCGTACGGACCGTCCGGGATCTCGAAGCCGCAGGTGTCGAACACCTCGTCGGGGTGCTGGCCACCACCCACCACCCACTCGCCCGGACGTTGCACCCGGGTGAGCGGCGGCACCGATCGGTCGTGTTCGTCGTCGATCTCGCCGACGACCTCCTCGAGCACGTCCTCCAGCGTGATGATTCCCGCCGTGCCGCCGTACTCGTCGACCACCACGGCCAGATGGGTCGCCCGCTCCCGCAGGAGCGCGAGCAACGACGACAGGCCGAGCGTCTCGGGCACCACGAGCGCATCGGCGGTCACGGTCGAGATCGGGGTGGCGGATCGGTCGCCGAACGGGACGGTGAACGCGTCCTTGACATGGCCGACGCCCTCGATCTGATCGAGGTCACCGTCGTAGACGGGGAAGCGGGAGTAGCCGGTGTCGGAGGCCAGCTTCGTGAGGTCGGCCACGGTGCCCGCCGATGCCAGTCCGATCACCTCGGTGCGCGGAACGAGCGCATCAGCGGCGGTCTTGTGCGAGAAGCGGACCGCACGCCTCAACAGCGTCAGGGCCTCCTCGTCGATCATCCCCTCCTGGCTCGACGATCGGAAGAGGAAGTCGAGTTCGTTGAGGCTCCGGACCGATCGGAGTTCCTCCTGCGGCTCGATGCCCAGACGCCGCACCGTCCAGTTGGCAACGCCGTTGAGCAGACGGACGATGGGCCCCGCGACGAAGCCGTAGGCCTGCATGGGGCGGGCGAGGGCATAGGCCGACTGGGTCGGCTCGGCGATGGCGACCGACTTGGGGACCAACTCCCCCATCACCATCTGCAGCGTGGTAGCGAGCAGCAGGGCTATGACGACCGACACCGCGACCACGCGGTCGTCGCCCACGACCGACCCCACGATCGGTTCGAGGATGCGGGCCACCACTGGCTCGGCGATGAAGCCGAGGACCAGCGACGTGATCGTGATGCCCAACTGCGCGCCGGAGAGGTGGTACGACAGCCGTCGGATCTGACGCTCGACCACACGTGCCCGTACCTCACCGTCCTCGGCGCTGCGCTTGATGCGCGAACGGTCGACGGCGACGAGCGCGAACTCGTGGGCCACGAACGCGCCGTTGGCAGCGATCAGCGCCACGACGGCGAGGAGTCCGAAGAAGGTTTCGATGGACCCCAGAGGGTACAAAGGCCGGATGCCCACCACGGTCATCGACCTCGACTCGGTGGACGTCGACGTCGACGGCACGCGCATCCTCCACTCGATCGACTGGCAGGTCGGCCCCGGCGAGCGATGGGTCGTCGTGGGCCCCAATGGATCGGGCAAAACGACGCTTCTCCGCCTCGTCGCCAGCTGGCATCGTCCGTCGGGCGGAACGGCGGACGTCCTCGGCGAACGCCTCGGACGCACCGACATGCGAGCGCTCCGGAAGCGGATCGGCTACACGAGCCAGGCCCTCAGCGACCTGCTGCGTCCGGCCATGACCCCACACGAGGTGGTGCTGTCGGCGCCGAACGCGGCGCTCGAGACCTGGTGGCACCAGTACTCCGACGCCGACCACGACGACGCATCGGCGCGACTGCGCCTCTTCGGCGTTGCCCGCGAAGCGGAGTTCCGGCCGTTGCGGACGCTGTCGGCCGGTGAGCGCCAACGGGTCCTCCTGGCACGAGCGTTCACCGGCTCGCCGGGACTGGTGGCACTCGACGAACCCACCGCAGGTCTTGACATCGGCGGTCGCGAAGACCTCGTGGCCCGCCTCGATCGTGCCGCGGCCACCACCGACGCTCCGCTGGTCCTGGTCACCCATCACCTCGAGGAGATCCCACCCGCGTTCGATCGCGTCGTTCTGCTCTGCGGCGGGAGGATCGTGGACGCCGGATCGACGCTGGAGCTGCTGACCTCGTCGCGCCTCAGTGAGCTCTACGGTGTCCGGCTCGAGATCACCTGTGCCGGCGGCCGGTGGTCAGCCCGGAGCGACGAGCGCCCGTAGGCGGGCGCGAGATTCATCGATCTCGTGGGTGAGCAGGCGATCGAGCAACGGCACCCACAGCGTCCCGCCGTAATGGAGGTCCATCGTCAGGGTGGACGTCGGTCCCTCGCTGGTCACCGTCGCCGCGAGGACCCACGCGGCGTGGTCACGACCGTCGGTCTCGAAACGCTCGAACCTCGCGTGGTCGGGCGCCTCCTCCGCGGTCTGCACCATACGGAGGCGCTTCGAGCGGGCCAAGGGACCGAGCGTGCCGCGCAACGTCACGAACCATGCGGGACCAGGGTCGCCGGGAGCCGCAGGCGCACGGTCGGTCCGGGGGACGATCTCGAGCCACTGGTCGTACCGGTCGAGTGATCCGACCCATCGGTACATCTCGTCCGGCGTGCACTCGGCGTCGAGGGTGGCGGTGAGGTCCATCAGCGACGGATGGCGAGGTCGGCGACGACGCGCAGCAGGCCGTACGGGTTCACCGGGTCGCCACCTCCCGGATGCACCTGGAAGTGGAGGTGGGGGGCACCGCCCTTCGCATTGCCGGTGTCGCCGACGAAACCGACGATGTCGCCTGCCTCGACCGGGGTGCCTTCGCCCACGTCGTCGGCGAAGGCCTGGAGGTGGGCGTAGTAGTAGTAGGTGCCCGACTGGCCCTTGACCCACAGCTTCTGGCCACCGAGCACGTCGCTGCCCACGCGGATGACCACACCGCGCTCCACCGCGTAGAGCGGCGTCCCGAAGTCGGCCATGATGTCGACGCCCTGGTGCCCATGGGAGTACTCCGTGCCCTCCATGCGCGGGAAGCCCCAGCTGTCGATGAACGAGTACGGATCGCCGACCGGGAAGACGAAACCCCGGATGACGATCTCGGAACCGGCAGCGAACACTGCGAGGTTGAATCGGGTCTCGGCATTCTCGGCCAGGACATCTTCGAGGTGCTTGCGCGCGCCACGGAGTTCCCGTCGGGTTGCACCGACGTCGTCGATCGCGGCGAGCACGCCGTCGTCCACGACCTCCTTGGCAACCAGGTAGTCGCGGACGGCCTCGCTGTCGGCCTCGGCGACGCTCCGGAGCATGACCATACGGGTGCCCAGCTCGTTGGCATCGCTGGAGCCGATGATCGTGTCGAGCTGGGCCTCGTTGCCGCGCACGACGGCGTTGGCCACTCGTTGCTTGAAGGTCCGCTCGGCCAGCTCCAGCCGTTGGATGGCGAGCTCTTGGGCGACGCCCAGCCGAGCGAGCTCTCGCTGGAGTCCGGCGAGTCGGTTGGACAGTTCGTCGACGGTCTGCGCGGCATCGTCGACCTGCTGTTCACTCTCCTGCGCCTCGGCCTGGGCGACGGTCAGCTCTCGCCGGATGAGCCGGCTCGCCGCCGCACCATCGACTGCCTCACCCGGGGCGAGGGGAACGGTGATGTCGGAGATCGGGACCTCCTCCGGCGGCGCGTCGACATGGCCGACCGGGTCCTCCTCGTTGATCGTCGTCGACGTGGTGGTCGTCGCTCCGGGCTGCGTGGTGGGTGTGGTCGGCGGCCCGGAGACGGTGGTCGTCGTGGTCGGCGCGGTGGTCGTGGTGGTCGTCGCGGGATCCTCCTGGGCCGCCGCAGGACGCGCTCCGACCAGGAGGAGTGCACTTGCCAGGAGGACTGCGACAGGCCGGAACATCCGGGGGCATCGTAGTGATGCCGGGCACCGGCGAACGAGCGGGGACCGCTACGTTCTGCCCGGTGGAACGCACGATCTTCGACGACGAGCACGACCTCTTCCGCGACAGCTTCCGGCGCTTCGTCGATGACCAGATCGTCCCCAACTTCGAGGACTGGGAGTCCGCCGGTCTCGCCGACCGCAGCCTGTTCACCGAGGCCGGTTCGCACGGCTTCCTCGGCATGGCGATCCCCGAGGACCTGGGCGGTGGCGGCGTGGACGACTTCCGCTACAACCTCGTCCTCATCGAGGAGATCCAGCGGGCCGGCGCAGGAGGGGCCGGGCTCGGCATCACCCTCCACAACGACATCTGCCTCCCCTACTTCCTGACCCTGGCGGATGACGACCAGAAGAAGCGCTGGCTGCCCGGCATCGCGTCCGGCGAACTGATCACCGCCATCGCGATGACCGAACCGGGCATCGGCTCCGACCTCGCGTCCATGACCACGACTGCCGTGCGCGACGGCGACCACTTCGTGGTCAATGGCTCGAAGACCTTCATCACCAACGGCATCAACAGCGACCTGGTGATCGTGGCGGTCAAGACCGACCCCACGGCCAAGCACGCCGGCATGTCATTGCTCGTCGTCGAGGCAGGCATGGCCGGCTTCGAGCGGGGCCGCAACCTCGACAAGATCGGCATGCACAGCCAGGACACCGCCGAACTGTTCTTCACCGACGTGCAGGTGCCGGTCGAGAACCTGCTCGGTGACGAGGGTCGGGGGTTCCACCATCTGGTGGACAAACTCCCTCAGGAACGTCTGTCGATCGCCGCCGCCGGCGTCGCTGCCGCACGCGCCGGTCTCGACTGGACCGTCGAGTACGTCAAGGAACGCACGGCGTTCGGTCAGCCGATCGGCTCGTTCCAGAACACCCGCTTCGTCCTGGCCGAGGTCGCCACCGAGGTCGAGGTGGCACAGGCATATGTCGACAAGTGTGTCGTCGCCCTCAACGAGCGGACCCTCACGGCCGAGGAGGCGTCGATGGCCAAGTGGTGGTGCACCGAGTTGCAGAAGCGGTGCATCGACAAGTGCCTGCAACTCTTCGGTGGCTACGGCTACATGACCGAGTACCCCATCGCCCGCGCCTACGCCGACGCCAGGGTGACGACGATCTACGGCGGCACGACCGAGATCATGAAGGAGATCATCTCCAAGCGCTACCTGGGGTTGTAGCGCAGCTAGGCCAACTCGCCCCGACGGGGTGGGTCGGCTCCCGGACGGGTACACGCGATGCTCGCGGCCTTCGACGCGTAGGTCG
This sequence comes from Acidimicrobiales bacterium, assembly GCA_037968675.1. Lineage (GTDB taxonomy): Bacteria > Actinomycetota > Acidimicrobiia > Acidimicrobiales > Salinilacustritrichaceae > Salinilacustrithrix. The sequence continues at coordinate 6,845 of JBBKVY010000056.1, forward strand.
CCGCCGTCCGCCACCAGTGACCGTCGAGACGATCGAGTGCGTTCCGCGAGGCGATGTGATGCGCCGCCAGTGCGGCGAGGACTGCACCGGCGAAGGCGTCGCCGGCGCCCACGGTGTCGACGACCTCGACCGCGGGCGCTGCGACATCGATCACCTGACCTTCGCGGATCACGGTTGCGCCCTTGGCGCCCCGGGTCAGCATGATCACGCCCGGCCGGTGGCCGTCGTCGTCCTCGTTCGGCGTGACCCAGTGCTTGCCCGTCTCGACCGCGTCGGCACCCGGCGACATCCATTCGATGTCGTCTTCGCTGACCTTGAGGACGTCGGCGATCCCGAGCCAGTGGTTGAAGCGCCGCAGGTAGCGGTCCCGGGCGATGACCCGTGGCCGAGGATTGGCATCGACATGGATCAGCGCCCGGTGTTGCGCCGCCACCACCAAACCTTCGAGACGCGAGGCCACCGGTTCGATCACCATCGCGACCGACCCGCTCACGTGCAGGATGCCGACATCCGACGGGAGGTGGAGGTCGTTGGCCCGCGTCGACGTCGTCGTCGTCCCGGCGACGTGAAAGGTGAAGTCACCGTCCCTGCCGTGACCGACGAGCGCGATGGTCGTCGGCTCCGACGTCGTCGGACAGTGCGCGTGGTCGACCAGGGACGCTGCGAGGTGGGAACGGAGCATCTCGCCGAACTGGTCGTCGGACAGCACGCCGAGGAACGTCGTCGGCGCGCCGAGGCGTCCGGCTGCGACGGCGGCATTGTACGGCGCGCCCCCGGGCGTTGCTCGCCAGGTGCGGCCACCGGCGTCGGTGGCGATCAGGTCGACGAGGGCCTCGCCCAAACAGACGACGCGGGGGGTGGTCACCGGGTCAGGGTACGACGAGCGTGCGGGCGAGGCGTGGCACGATCGGTGGAGCGGTTCGACCTCGAGTTCTGACTCCCCAGAGGAGTCAGGCGAGGAGGGCGCGTGCGATGTGGGTGATCTGGATCTCGTCGGTGCCGGCGTAGATCTGGAGGACCTTGGCGTCGCGTGCGAGCTGCTCGACGTGGAACTCCGACATGTAGCCGTTGCCACCGAAGATCTGGACCGCCTCGAGGGCCACTTCGGTCGCGGAACGAGCCGAGTAGAGCTTCATGGCCGAGGCCTCGGCCAGCGTCATGCCGCCGGTCGCTCCCGCCGCCTGCGATTCGATCGAACGGAACACGAGGTTCTGCACGTTGAGCCGGGCGACCTCCATGCGGGCCAACTTCTCCTGGATGAGCTGGAACTGGCCGATGGGCTGGCCGAACTGCACCCGATCCTTGGCGTACTGGACCGACAACTCGAGGCACTTCTCGATCATGCCGAGCGCCATGGCGGCGACGCCCGAACGCTCGATGAGGAATGTGGCCTTGGCGCCGTCGCGGCCACCCTTCGTCTGGTCCTCGGTCTCGCCGATGAGCCGATCGATGCCGACACGGACGTCGGTGAGGAACAGTTCGCCGGTGGGTGAGCTGTGCATGCCCATCTTGCGGAGTGGCTTGGACTTCTCGAGCCCCTCCATCCCCGAGTCGAGGATGAAGTTGAGGATCTTGCGCTCTTCCGGCGGGTTGCCCTCGTCGAGCTTGCAGATGAAGACGATCGTGTCGGCGAAGGGGCCGTTGGTGATGAACGTCTTCGAGCCGTTGAGGACGTACTCGTCGCCGTCCCTTCGAGCCGTCGCCTTCATCGAACCGAACGCATCGGACCCGGAGCCGGGTTCGGTGATCGCCCAGGCACCGATCTTGGCGAGCGTGACCAGGTCCCTGCCCCAGCGCTGCTTCTGGCGGATGGTGCCCTTGGAGTTGATGGCCGCAGACGTAAGACCGGTCGACACGCCGAGCGCAGTGACCAGACCGGGGCTGTAGCGACACAGTTCGATGATCGGGATCATGGTGATCGATCCGTCACCACCGGCCGACGACGGCTTCTCGGGCGGGTCCTCGCCCTTGGCGATCGCTTCCTCGACCGACGTCTCGAATGCGATCTGCTTGTCGAACCGATCGGCCGCCATGGTGTCCATGCCGAAGCTCTTGTAGAGCTTGCGGAGCACGTCGTAGGGCGGCAGGTCGCCGAACTCGAGCTCCTCGCGCAACGGCGCGACCTCGCTCTCGACGAACTGCCGCACGGCGTCTCGCACCATCTGCTGTTCTTCGGACCACGTGAGCATGACGGGCACTCCCCTGCTGGTATCAGTCGTTGCCGGATGGTGACACGCCGAGTTCCTCGAGCACGGATTCGACGGCGGCCACCCGAGCCTCGAGCCGTGCAACACGCGCGTCGAGGTCCTGGGCCGACGGCGCGTGGACGACGGACACGGGATCCGGGGCGGCTTCGACGTCCGCGTCGACGGCGCCATCGTCGCCGAAGAGGTGCATCCAGCGCGTCTCCTTCTGGCCAGGCTGACGAGCGAGGTGCACCACCATCGGCTCCTCGCGCGCTGCGAGGAGGTCGAGTGCCGACTCGACCGTTTCGAGCGACGCGAACGCGTGCGCACGCTCGGTCCGCGTGCGCAACTCCGAGAGCGTCTGCGGTCCCCGGAGGAAGAGGACGGCGATCAGCGCCAGTGCTCCGCGGTCGAGGTCCAGCTCCTCGTCGACCACGTGACGGAACTTCGTGGAACGCGCGCCGTGCGACGGATGGACGAATCGCACGACCCCGCGGGCCTTGAGGCCGTCGAGCGAACGTTGGATCGAGAACGTGTCGAGATCGGTGATCGGTTCTCGATTGTTCTTCTGGTTGCAGCCGGCGATGAGCCCCTTGAGCGTCATCGGATACGTGTCCGGGACCGTCGCCTCCTTCTCGATCAGCGTGCCCAGGACACGTCGCTCCACGGGATCGAAGGAGTCCATGGCGCGAAATCTACGACCTCGACTGAACCGACGAGGGTCGTCGTGCGTGTGTTGTGATGGATGACGACCATGACTGTCCCCGAGATCGAGATCATCGGTGCCGACACCACCGATCGGACGATCGACTTCGTAGCCTTCTTCCGGGCCGAGTATCCGGGGCTCGTGGCACTGGCCACGGCGGTCACCGGAGACCGCCAGACCGGCGAGGACATCGCCGCCGAGACGATGAGTCGTGCGTACCGACGATGGAGTCGGATCGGCTCGTACGACAAGCCCGGCGCATGGACTCGGCGTGTCGCCGTCAACCTGCTGCACTCACGACGTCGGGCACTCTCGTCGGAGGTCCGCGCACGCCTTCGCATCGGTGACCGCGACACCTCGACCACGGACCCGGTGGACCAGATCGCGGGCGCCGAGAACTTCCAGCAACTCCTCGCACCACTCGCCCCTCGCCAGCGCACCGCCGCAGCACTCCACTATCTCGACGACCTCTCGGTCGCCGAGATCGCCGACGTCATGGGCTGTGCTGACGGCACCGTCAAGTCCCACCTCCATGCTGCTCGTGCCGCGATGGCCGACGCCCTCGAAGGGAACGAAGAACCGTGAACGTCCCCGAGCCCGACTCGACCGAAGGGCAGCTCCGGAGATCGGCGCAGCTGTTCCACGACGACGTGCTCGGCACCGTCGACCTCGACACCGCGCTCGCCAAGAGCCGACGATCGTCGACACGACCGGCCGCGTTGGTCCTCTCGGCTCTCGCCGTCGTCGCGGTGGTCGCCGTGGTCCTCAGCCTCCGATCGGGCTCCGGCGACGCGGACGTCGCCATCGACGAGGACGGTCTCACCACGACGGTCCCCGACGAACCGGTGCCCGACTTCGAGAACGCGCCCGATCCCATCGCGCTGGGAAGCCCCACCGACGGCGAGGACTCCGTCGGACTCCCAGTGGTCGTCGAACCACCCACAGGCCTCACCGACGGACAGACGGTCTCGGTGGGCGGCCAGGGGTTCCCGGCGGGCGTCGAGGTCGGTGTCGTGATGTGCACCAAGGAAGCAGGTCGTGACCACGGCGCACGCGGCGTCGAGGCCTGCAACATCGGTCACGTCCAGATCGGCACGACCGACAGCGAGGGAAGCATCACGCTGCCCTTCGTCGTGCACCGCCTCCAGACGCTCGACGGTCAAGAGATCGACTGTGCGAGCGAGCCGGGGCGCTGCATCGTCGGCATCGGCATGATCTCCGACTACGACCAATCCGGTGCGTTCGCCGTCGACTTCGACCCGTCGGTCCCGCTGCCCGACCCGCCAACGCTCGAGCTCTCGAGTACCGACGGCATCGTCGACGGGGAGACCGTGAAGGTCGTCGCCACCGGACTCGTCCCCAACTCACTGGCCTCCGTGCAGCAGTGTGGCGAGGAGTCCAGGTGCCTGGAGACGGAGTTCGTCGAGGAGACGGTCGACGGTGACGGGACGCTCCGCGCCTCGGTACGGCTGTGGCGGGCCTTCGGTGTCCACGGCGACGACGGCCCGAAGAACGTTGACTGCGCAACCGACGCCTGCCAGGTGATCATCGGCGGTGAGAGTTCTGGCAGTCGAGCGGTTCCGCCGGTGACGGTCACCTTCGATGCGACTCGCGGCGCCCGGGAGAAGCCGGTGCTCAGTCTCCTGGACGACGGGCCATTCGCGCCCGGCGAGAAGTTCCTTGTCGAGGTCACTGGGGTCAGCGGCAATCAGTTCGTCGATCTGTCGGTGTGCCCGTCGATCCAGGACGTGTGCGTGGCGCACGGCGGCGCAGGAACGTCCGGCGGCCAGACCGTCGTCCAGATGACGGTCGAGCCCGGAAGGGGCGCGTGCGCCGACGGCTGCCCGATTTTCGGTGCCATCTACTCGATCGGCGACCTGGGCCCTGGCCAGTCGATCGATCCTCCTCCGCTGTTCCCGGAGCCGATCATGGTCACGATCACCGGGTGACCGACGCGATCTGGCAAACTGACCGACCCCTGCTGGACCGACGCGGGGCGCCGTTCGAGGAGAGCCAGTGACGTTCAAGGTCAACGATCGAGTGGTCTACCCCCACCACGGTGCTGCCGTGGTCGAGGGCAAAGAAGTCATGGAGATGTTCGGCGAGGAGAAGGAATTCCTCATCCTGCGCATGACCCATGGCGAACTCATGCTGCGGGTGCCGTCCGACAAGGCCGAGGAGATCGGGATGCGCTACCCGATCTCGGTCGAAGATGTCGAGGACGTGTTCGAGGTGCTGGCCAAGAAGGACGTCCGCGAGCCGACCAACTGGTCGCGGCGATTCAAGAACCACCAAGAGAAGCTCAAGTCCGGCGACGTGTACCAGGTGGCCGAGGTCGTGCGGAACCTCGCCCTGCGCGAGGCCGACAAGGGACTGTCTGCGGGCGAGAAGTCGATGTTCGTGAAGGCGCGCCAGGTCTTGGTGTCCGAGTTGGCATTCGCGCTCGACATCGACGAGGACGCGGCGCTGGACCGGCTCGAGAAGACGCTCGCCTGACCGTGACCCCATCCGGCGGCACCACTGTGGTGGGCTGGAAGCCGTGAGCGAAGGAAACGGCGCGGACGCGCCTGCGGAATCCGATCTGGTGCGCCGTCTGCGTCTTCGCGCCGACGAACTTCGGTCTCGGGACGACGCGCCGGTGCCCGACGACCACGCGCCCGAGCTCGATGACGACGCAGTGGCACCCGATGACGACGAGGATCCGTTCGCGGGATGGGCCGAGTTGAGCCCGACCATCGACCCCGACAGTCGGGACCTCCTCAGCGAGTGGGCGGACGAGGAGCACATCGAGACCGAGTCGCCGAGACGGAACTGGACCCCGCTCGTCATCGCCATCGTCCTGCTGATCGTCGCCGGAATCCTCTACGCCGGCGTGCGATTCGCGCAGTCTGGCGAAACCGACGAGGACGCGTCGGCCCGTCGCGCCGACGGCACTGAAGCACCTTCGGTGACCGATGCGGATCCACCCAGCCTCGACGACCTCACGTCCGACGTCACCGTGCCACCGGGCCCCGCCGAAGGGCTGGCGATCGCCGACAAGGGGATCACCATCGTCGAGGACCGATTCGAGCCCGAGCGTCGCGAAGGAACCTTCGCCGTGATCATCGACAACCCGCACGCCGAGTGGCTCGCCCAAGGGGTGCAGGTGGACGTGCGGTTCCTGGACGACACGGGCACCGAGGTCGGCGCCGACTCGGCGTTCCTCGAGGTCGTGCTGCCCGGCCAGAAGGTCGGAGTCGGCGCCTTGTTCTTCGACGCCCCGACCGTCCCGGTCGTCGACCTCGCCGTCACCCTCGACGTCGCTCGCTGGCGCGAGACGGGGGCATTCGACGGCGGCTTCACGGTCGGCGAGGTCGTCACCGAAGAGGCCGAGTTCAGCGGCGTCCGCACCAGCTTCCCGCTTCGATCCGACTTCGCCGATCCGCTCACCGACACCGGCGTCACCGCGGTGTATCGAGGAACCGACGGAAGCATCGTCGGGGGCTCCGACACCTTCGTCGACCTCCTCGAACCCGGGGTCGACACCCCGGTCGAGATCAGCCTCCTCGCCAACCTCCCGCTGGACCAGATCGCGGCCACCGAGATCTACCCCGCAGCAGGCTTCGGCTTCGTTCCCGACCAGTAGTACATTCCTCGTCTCCCGAAAACTCGGGCGTATAGCTCAGTTGGCTAGAGCGCGCGCTTCACACGCGTGAGGTCACAGGTTCGAGTCCTGTTACGCCCACCACCGAAGTGCAGATCCGCGTCCGCCGTCGCGACGGTCGTGTGCGGAATCCTCGACACTGCGTTCATCTGTGGGGCGATCGGCTCGTCGCACACCGACTTCGCCACCGAAGGGGTGAGGCCTGATCAGGTCCGGTAGTTGCGGAGCTCGACCCGGTTGCCGTCGGGGTCCCGCAGGTAGACCGAGTAGCCCTGGCCGCGTGCGCCGTACAGATCGAACGGCCCATCGGTCGGCACGATCGTGCCGTCGGCGATCAACCCGTCGATGTCGTCCTCGACCACCAGACAGAAGTGGTCGGCGTTCTCGCCCGAACGATCGATCTCCATGAGGTCGATGATGAATCCGTCGTGCACCCGGGCGCTGACGAACGGCGCCTCGCCCGCTTCCCACTCCGCCAGACGGACCGGCTCGAGGCCCAGGACATCGCAATAGAACGCGAGCGATCGCCGGGCATCAGCGACGTTGAGCACCAGGTGATCGATCTCGGTGACGTGCATCACCCAACTCTCGCGCCGAGGAGGGAGGGATTCCCGGCGGGATTGTCGAATTGCGAGAAATTTTCAGTGGTGACGACAGTCACGGTGGGTACAGACCATGCCAGCCACCCACGAAGGAGCCCTGTCATGGAGATCATCATTGCCGTCATCGTCGTGCTCGTCCTGGCCGCCGTGGCCATCGGCGTGCTCGCCGCCATGAAGTCGAAGCGACGAGAACACCTGAAGAGCCGGTTCGGATCGGAGTACGACCGCACCATCGAAGGCGCGGACAGCACGCGCGACGCGGAACGCGACCTCGCGGAGCGTGAGAGTGCCCACGACGAACTCGACCTCCGCGACCTGAGTCCGGCAGAGACGTCCCGCTACCAGGACCAGTGGGACACCGTGCAGGCCGGCTTCGTCGACCGGCCCGACACCGCAGTCCGCGACGCCGACCACCTGGTCGGCAACGTCATGCGTGACCGCGGGTATCCAGTCGACGACTTCGACCAGAAGGCCGACCTCGTGTCGGTCGACCATCCCGATGTCGTCTCCCACTACCGCAGCGCCCACGACATCTCCGTCCGCAGCGACCGCGGCGACGCCACCACCGAGGACCAGCGCGAAGCGTTCGTCCACTACAGAGCGCTCTTCGACGAGTTGCTCGACCGCGACGACCGCAACGACGATCGAGAGGTTGACCATGTCTGAGAACCCGACACGCACATCCGACCTGCTGGAGACACCCGGCGCCGATGAGGCCCAGGAGCCGGACCCGGTCGATCTGCTCGACGGCCGGGCAGAGGAGTACCGCGACCGCTGGGGCACGATCCAGACCGGCTTCGTCGACGAACCGCGTCAGGCGGTCGAGGATGCCGACGGTCTGGTCGCCGAGGTGATCACGTCGATCGCCGAACGGTTCTCGTCCGAGCGGACCCGCCTCGAGGGTCAGTGGAATGACGGCGACGTCTCCACCGAGGAGCTGCGAACGACCCTGCAGCACTACCGCGACTTCTTCAACCGTCTGCTCGACGCGCCGGCGTGACCTGACGCCGCGGCGAGGAGGTCTGCAGGCTACTGAGCGGTCAATGGCGATCGCTCAGTAGCCTGCGTCCGCGTCCACCAGGCCGACCAGGTCCTGCCCCGCCAGGAACCGGCGAACGTTCTCCCGCACCCGGGCGCCCAGCAGAGGCACCGCCATCTCCGGTGTGTTGCCCACGTGGGGCGAGATGAAGCAGTTGCGAAGCGCCCACAGCGGATGGCCGTCCGGCAGCGGCTCCGGGTCGGTGACGTCGAGCCCTGCGCCGCCGATCGCGCCCTCCGCCAGGACGCGCACGAGGTCGTCGGTGACGATGTGCCCACCGCGTGCGACGTTGACGATCCATGCGTGTGGCGGGAGCAGCCGTAGCCGCCGCTCGTCGAACAGCCCCACCGTTTCTGGCGTGAGCGGCAATGCCAGGAAGACCACGTCGGACGTCGGCAGGATCTCGTCGAGATCCCGGAGCGTGGGCGACGTCGACCGTCGAAGCACCGTGACATCGGCCCCGAACGGCTCGAGCAACCGCAGCAGCGCGTGTGCGATGCCGCCACCGCCGACGATCGTCACCGACGCGCCCAGCAGGTTCCGGCCCTCCGGTGCCTCCCAGGTCGTGGCCGGTGCGTAGGTGGCCATGCCCCGCAGGCCCATGAGCGCCAACAGCAGCGCCTGCTCGGCCACGGGGTCGGCGTAGACCCCTTTCCCACAGGTCCAGATCCGATCGTGATCGAGGACCGGCACGAACGGCTCGATCCCTGCCCACGGAAGTTGCACCCACTCGATGTCCGGCTGGTCGTCGAGTAGGTGGCGGAGACCCTGCGCCTGGCGAGGGTCGGTCCAGACGACGGCGCGGGCGGGCCCGTCGGTGACGACGACGCCGCCACCCGCCTCGATCGCATCGGCCAGCCAGGTCCGGCGGGGTGCGATCAGGACGTTCATCGTCAGGACGGTACGTCGGGGAGCATCGGCACCGAGCGACCATCGTCCCGTCCGAGGAGTGATGCCCGGACCACCGCGTCGTGGCCGAACCGGTCGCGCACGTCGTCGAGGACGTGGTCGAGGCGGCGGTGGTCGTGGCCGTCGAGGTCGAGGCCGAGTTGGACGGCATCGGCGCTCGACAGCTCGGCGACCGAGATCCCGAGCAGCGTGCACCCGTTGGCTTCGAGATGCGGCCACCGCTCGCCCAGGAGATCACGGCCGGCGTCGAGGAACTGGTCGGTGCGGTCGGTCGGCTGTACGAGGGTGCGCGAGCGCGTCTGTCGACTCATGTCGCCCAGGCGGAACCGAACCGTCAACGTACGACCGACCCGCTTGCCGGCGCGCAGTCGCTCGGTCACGCGCTCCACGAGCGAGAGCAGGATCTCATCGAGCTCGTGCCTCGACCGCCGCGTCCGGCCGAGCGCACGCTGCGACCCCACGGACGACCGCCGTCGGCCGGTGACGACCGTCCTCGGATCGTGGTTGTGGGCGAGCGAGTGCAGATGCCGGCCGGTACCGGGACCGAGCATGGCCACGAGCGCCGACTCCGGGAGATCGGCCACGTCGCCGACGGTGTGCAGGCCACGAGACCGGAGCTTGTCGGCGGTGACCGGCCCGACGCCCCAGAGCCGTCGGACGTCGAGCGGGTGGAGGAACGCGAGTTCAGCGTCCGGCTCGACGACCAGGAGTCCGTCAGGCTTGCCGACGCCACTCGCCACCTTCGCGAGGAACTTCGTGCGTGCCAGGCCGACGGTGATCGGCAGACCGACATCGTCCAGCACACGCCGCCGCAGCCTCGACGCGATCTCCTGCGGCGTCCCCGCGGTCCGACGGAGTCCGTTGACGTCGAGGAACGCCTCGTCGATCGAGAGTCCCTCCACCAGGGGTGTCGTGTCGTGAAAGATCTCGAAGACGGCCGCGCTCGCCGCCGAATACGCGTCCATGCGCGGCTCGACGACCGCCGCCTCCGGACACCGTGCCCGTGCTTCGCGTCCGGTCATCGCGGTGCGAACGCCTCTCGCCTTCGCCTCATAGCTCGCGGCCAGGACCACACCGCCACCGACGATCACCGGCTTGCCCCGCAGCGACGGGTCGTCTCGCTGTTCGACCGAGGCATAGAACGCATCGAGGTCGGCGTGGAGGATGCCTGCGGCGGTCGGGTCGGTCACCGAACACATGTTCGTTCACCGGGGACCGAAAGGCAAGCGCCGGGAATATCTTGACCCGCTGGTCAAGTTGGGGACGGGGATGACACACTCCCCCGCCGTGGACACGCGCACGCCTGGATCCGGCCCCGGGACAGGCGCCGACATGGGCGACGGCAAGGCCCTCACCGTTCTCCGCCAGCGCACCTTCCGCGTCGTCTACATCGGCGCCTTCTTCTCCAACATCGGGACGTGGATGCAGAACGTGGTCCTCGGCGCCTGGGCCTACGACCTCACGGGCTCGTCGTCGTTCGTCGGCGTCGTGCTGTTCGCCCAGCTCGGACCGATGCTCTTCTTCTCGATGGTCGGCGGACTCCTGGCCGACAGCTTCGACCGGCGTCACCTGTTGATCCTCATCTCGGCGTCCCAGGCGATCCTGGCCATCGGTCTCGCTGCGGTGGCCACGGGGACGGATCCCAGCCGCTTCGCCATCGTCGGCATCGTATTCGTCATCGGCATGGGCCAGTCGGTCTTCGGCCCCGCCTACTCAGCCGTTCTCCCCGACCTCGCCGGACCCGGCAACCTCGCTGGTGCCATCTCTCTCAACTCGACCCAGATGAACGGGTCGCGCGTCATCGGCCCGGCCATCGGCGGCTTCCTGTTCGCGCAGTACAGCGAGTCGCTCGTCTTCCTGATCAACGCCGCCACCTACCTGTTCGTGATCGTGGCCCTCCTGTCGATCCGTCTCCCGGAGGTCGAGTCCGACGACAACCACGAGCCGCGGTTGCAACGCCTCGCACTCGGGTTCCGCATCGCTCGCCGTCGACACCCCGTCGGACGCAGCCTGTCGCTGATGGTGGCATTCTCGTTCTTGTGCCTTCCGTTCATCGGCCAGATGCCGGTGGTCGCCGACCGCAACCTGGGCATCGCCGCCAAGTCGACGCAGTACGGCTGGCTCTACGCGTGCTTCGGTCTCGGCGCCATGATGGGCGCGCTCTCGATCGGCACGGTGTTCTCGCACATGGCGAAGGAGAAGTTGGTGCGCGACGGCCTCGTCGCCTTCGCCGTCGCGCTGGCCGCCTTCTCGTGGCTCCGCATGCCACTCCCGGCGTACTTCCTCATCGCCATCGTCGGCTTCTTCTACTTCGGGATCGTGACCGCGCTGTCCACCGTGCTGCAGACGCATCTCGCCGGCAACGAGCGTGGCCGGGTCATGGCGCTGTGGATGATGGCGTTCGGCGGCACGGTCCCGCTCGGCAACCTGGTGGCCGGGCCGCTCATCGATGCCACGTCGGTCACCACGATCGTGTTCCCAGGTGCGATCATCGCGCTGGGGCTCGCGTGGTACACCGACCTGTATCCGAGGGCCACCGACACGTAGCGACGACCCCAGGGGGATCCATGCCGTACATCGAGGGACGCGTCGTGCACGATGCCGACGCCCACATCATGGAGACCCCGACGTGGTTGCGAGATCACGCCGACCCCGACATCCGCGATCGGATCGAGCCGCTCGAACTGGCCGGCGGCAACGAGTTGAAGCAGACCGGCGACCCGGACGAGCAACTCCAGGATCTGCGAGCGACGTTCGAGCGACTGGCAGCCAAGCACGCGTCGGACGAGTACCGGGCCGACGAGGCGACCGAGATCATGCTGCGGAAGAACTTCGCCGCCACCGGCTCCTTCACGCCCGAGGATCGTGCACGCGCCCTCGACCTCATCGGGGTGTCGAGCCAATTGCTGTTCAACACGTTCCACAACCGGCGGCTCCACGACTGGGAGCACGCCGGCGACGCGGACCTCGCCTACGGGACCGCCCGGGCCCACAACCGCGGGATGACCGAGTTCTGCGCCGTCGACGAGCGCCTGCTGCCGACCTGCTACGTCCCGCTGGTCGACTTTGACCGGGCCGCAACGATGACCGACGAGGCGATCGAGATGGGTGCGGCCGCGCTGCTGGTGGCCAGCGGCTGCCCGGACGGCCACTCGCCGACGCACCGCTCGCTCGACCCGGTGTGGGCGCGTGCGCAGGAGGCCGACCTCCCCGTCGTGTTCCACGTGGGGGGCACCGGCGACCTGATCGACCGCAACTTCTTCCGCAACGGCCTCCCGATACCGCCCGACTTCCACGGCGGGGAGGAGAACTTCCGCTCGGTCGACTACATGGCGATCCCGTTCCCGCCGGCGCAGACGATGGCGACGTTGATCTTCGACGGGGTCCTCGAACGCTTCCCGCGGCTGCGGTTCGGGTGCATCGAACAGGGCGCCATATGGGTGCCGTCGTGGATGCGCCAGATGGAATCGGCGTTCGACGCGTTCCACCGTCACGAGGAACGGCTGCAGTCGCTCTCCCTGCGACCTTCCGACTACGTGCACCGCCAGATGAAGTTCACGCCGTACCCGACCGAGGATGTTGGCTGGGTGGTCGACCAGGCCGGCGCCGACCTGGTGCTGTTCAACACCGACTATCCCCACGTCGAGGGTGGACGGCGCCCGCTGGAACGATTCGAAGCGTCACTCGATGCCGCCGGCGTCGACGACGACGACCGGGACGCGTTCTACCGCACCAACTTCGTGGAGCTCATGGGTGCCGGCCTGCCCACGTCCGTGGCCACCGCGGCCTAACCGAGCGCGTCGGCCACCGACTCGAGGCCGGCGGAACGGCTGGCCTTGACGAGCACGGCGACGTCGGGGCCGACCGTCCCCACAGCCTCGATGGCCGCGTCGACACTCGGTACGTCGACGCCGGTGCCATAGAGCGGGCAGGCGACGGTGATCAGTTCGATGTCGAGGTCGTCGGCGAGGTCGCCCATCTCGGCATGACGGGTCTCGCTGTGCTCACCGAGTTCGGCCATGAGACCGAGCACGGCCACGTGTCGGTCGGCATCGATCGCCACGAGTGCGTGCATGGCGGCGGTGAGCGCCGTCGGGTTGGCGTTGTAGGCGTCGTTGATCACCACCCCCCCGGCTGCGGTCCGACGCAACTCCATCCGCCACGGCGACAGTGCCGCCGACCGCAGCCCCTCGGCCACCGCGTCGAGCGGCACCCCCTGGGCGAGCGCCGCCGCAGCGGCTGCGAGCGCGTTCCCGACCTGATGAACGCCGTGCACCGACAGCTGGACGTCCGTGCTGCCCCAGGGTGACGACAGCCGGAAGCGGGGTCGGAGCTCGTCGTCGACACCGATCTTCTGTGCGACCACATCGCCGGACACGCCATAGGTGAGGACCCGGGCATCGGTTCGCTCGGCCATCTTCCGGACCCGGCCGTCGCTGCCGTTGAGGACCACGAACCCGTCGGCCGGCACCGCCTCGACCAGTTCTCCCTTCCCACGCGCCACTGCATCGAGGCCGTCGAACTCCGACGTGTGCACCTCGGCCACCATCGTCACGATCGCCGCCGACGGTCGGGCGACGTCGCACAGCGCACGGATGTGGCCGATGCCGCGTGCGCCCATCTCCTGCACCAGGACTTCGGTGTCGTCGGGCGCGTTGACGAGCGTCAGTGGGACTCCGATCTCGTTGTTGAAGCTCTTCTCGCTCGCCGCGGTGCGGAACGTGGTGGCGAGCACCGAGGCGAGCAGGTCCTTCACCGACGTCTTTCCCACAGAACCCGTGACACCGATCACCGCCTCCGGGAGTCGGTCGCGGGCGACGGCGCCGAGCCGGGTGAACGCCACCAGCGTGTCGTCGACTCGGATGGCGGTGCGCTGTCCACCGCCGACCGGCTCCTGCGAGGTCAGATACGCGCCGGCGCCGGCCTCGACGGCGGTCGGGATGAAGTCGTGGCCGTCTCGCTCCGCCACCAACGGAACGAAGAGCTGCCCCGGTTCGACGGTGCGAGAGTCGATCGATGCGCCGTCGATCGTGGCGCCCGGACCGTGCACGTCACCGCGAGTGACGCTGGCGATCTGGTCGGTCGTGAAACGCACGTCGGAGAGTCTTACCGCGTCATCGATCCACTGATCGCCAGCTCACCAAGGATTCGTCAAGGCACGGTCAAGGTCCGGGCCGCACGATGCCGACATGACCAACACCAACAGCACCGACCCCTCCGCCCAGCCGACCGACCTGGAGAGCTACCTCCGCGTCCATCGAATGCTGCGAGCGAGCACGGCCGACCTTCGCCACGCCCTCGATCAGCGGGTCGGCGACCGATCACTCGCCACGTGGATCAAAGGACTCACCGGGGAGATCCGTTGTCACCACCACATCGAGGACGAGCTCCTGTTCCCGGCGCTGGCCGATCGCGTCGCCGCCTATCACGAGGAGATCGGGCCGATCCTCGCCCAGGACCACGACGAGCTCGACCGGGTGCTCGACGGCCTCGATGCTTCCGCCGCCGCCGGCGACTGGACCACGGCAGGATCCCTCGCCCGCGAACTCGACGAGCAGCGGTCCGTCCTCGCATCGGCACCGGCGGCCATGCACCTCCTGTGGGTCCTGACCCGCCGTGGCTACGCCCGACGGACCGCTCGTGCCCTCGGCGGCGCGCACTGAGCACCACCGGCGGCGGAGGCTGCGTCTCTTACACTCGCCGGCCATGTCGCTTCCGGACCGCGTCCGCCTCGTGTTGCTCTTCGGCGGCCGCTCGGCCGAGCACGAGGTGAGTTGCACCACGGCGGCCCATGTCCTCGCGGCCATCGATCACGACCGCTACGACGCCGTACCGATCGGGATCACCAAGGCCGGCGAGTGGCTCCGATCGGACGACGCGATCGCTGCGCTCCAACAGGGCGCGAAGTCGCTCCCGGACCGACTCGTGGCCACGGGAACGGCCGTCGAACCGCTGCCCGCGATGCAGCCCGTGTCAGCCGACGTCCCGGTCGTCGTCCTCCCGCTCCTCCATGGCCCGTACGGCGAGGACGGCACCGTCCAGGGGATGCTGGAGTTGGCGAACGTGCCCTACGTCGGGACGGGCGTGCTCGGTTCGGCCATGTCGATGGACAAGGCAGCGGCGAAGGAGCTCCTGTCCGCCCACGGGCTGCCGCAATGCGCGTGGGAGGCGTCCCGCAGTGGCGACATCGACGAGGACTTCCTGTCGCTGGTCGCCGGCCGTCTCGGCTATCCGGTGTTCGTGAAGCCGGCCAACATGGGCAGCTCGATCGGCGTGTCGAAGGTTCGCGACATCGACCAGCTCGCCGCTGCGGTCACCGAGGCCGCTCGCTACGACGACTGGATCGTGTTCGAGGAGAACGTCGACGGCCGCGAACTCGAGTGCGGCATCCTCGGCAATGCGACGCCACGGGCGTCGGTCGTCGGCGAGGTCCGACCCGGCGCCGACTTCTACGACTACGACGACAAGTACACCGACGGCGCCGAACTGCTGATCCCTGCGCCGCTCCCCCAACCGGTCAGCGACGAGATCCGGGCGCTGGCCGTCACGACGTTCGAGGCACTGCGCTGCGAGGGCATGGCCCGCGTCGACTTCTTCTGGGAGGAGGACGGTCGTGGACCCCTCATCAACGAGGTCAACACCATTCCGGGCTTCACACCCATCTCCCAGTACCCCCGACTGTGGGAAGCAAGTGGGATCCCCTACGCGAAGTTGATCGACGAACTCGTGGCGCTCGCACTGGAGCGCCACGAGCGTCGATCACGGTTTTCCACGGAGCGATAGCTCCGAACGGCTACTTCTTCGTCTCGGCGAAGATGCCGGCGATCTCGTCGATGAGGTCGAGCAGCTTCTGGCCGTCGGCCTCTTCGTTGCTCTTCTTGGCGTCGCCGGCGGCCTTCGTGGCCCGCCAGAACAGGTCGTGGAGCTGCGGGAACTGCTCGACGTGCGGCGGCTTGAAGTAGTCGGTCCAGAGAACCCAGAGGTGCTCCTTGGCGAGCTGGGCCCGCTCTTCCTTGATGATGATGCAGCGCGTCCGGAAGTAGTCGTCGTCCGACGCGTTGTACTTCTTCATCGTCTCGAGCACCGACTCGGCCTCGATCCGAGCCTGCTGCGGGTTGTACACGCCACACATCAGGTCACAGTGGGCGTCAGCCGTGGCAGCATCTTCGAGGTCGGCGATGGAGAGCAGACGAGAAACGCTCATGGGGTCTCCTTGAGAGGAAGGGGGTGGACGGAAATGGTCACTCGGGAACGGACCCTAGCGGCGCTTGTCGGAGCCGCAACCGTGCTGGTCCTGGCGGCGACCTCGGTCGAGCGCCACGTCGTGCGTGGCGAATCGATGAAGCCGACCCTGCTTCCTCGCGACACCGCGATCTCCGTCAAGACCCGATCACCGCTCGGGTACGCCCTTCGCCTCGCCCGCCGTCCACGACCGGGTGACATCGTCGTCCTCGAGCTGCCCTGGGAGCACGATCTCATCGGCATCAAGCGTCTGGTGGCCGGCCCCGGGGACGGTTGGACCGAGGGCGACCACTCGGTCGAGCCCGGCCCGGGATGGGTTGCAGTCGGCGACGAACGCACGCTCTCGACCGACAGCCGTCACCACGGCCGAGTGCCGGCCGATGCGATCCGCGGTCTCATGCTGGCGAAGGTCGGTCCCCCCGACGACGCTGCCAGACGATGAGTGCGCCCAGGGCGAACACGAGTGGGAGGAACGGGAGCGCGAACCCGCTGGCCGTGGCGGCCACGCTCGCGATCACCACGACCCCGCTCACCCCGACTTCGAGACCACGGGTGAACCCGGGAAGGCCAGCGTCGTCCTCCTCGGCGGCGATGGTCTCCGCCTCGGCTGGCGTGGTGAAGGTGGCGGAGATCGTCCCGAACGTCGTCCGATCCTCCAGCACCCGGAGCTGACCGGCGATCACATCGCGCTCGGCTTCGCGACGGGTGACCTCGGACTCGAGCCGGCTCACCTCGTCGGCACTGGCTGCGGCATCGAGGAAGCCACGCAGGCGGACGATGCTCGCCTCGAGTGTCGACCGACGGCTGGCGAGGTCGGTGAACTGCTCCGTCACGTCGTCGGCCTCGATCGACTGCGAGGTGACCGTCCCGATTCCCGTCACGGCGTCGAACGCGGCGTCGAATCGGATCGAGGGCACCTTCAACACCACGCGAGCGGTGTCGCCGGAGATCTCCTGGCCGAACACGTACCCGCCTTCGGCCGCCACCTCGTCCCGGGCCGCCCGGACCGCAGAGGCAACGTCGTCCACCTCGGAGGCGACGTCGCCCCGGTAGACGATCTTGCGGTCGATCTCGGCGCCGGCGAGGTCGATGTCGAGGTCGGTGACCGTGTCGCCGGAGCCGGAGCCGGAGCCGGGTCCGGCGGCTGTGTCGGCGCCGCCTTCGGCCACGCCATCGCCGCTCGCCGCGACCTCGGCCGACGAACGCCCACTCGAATCGTCCGATGTCGCGCTGTCGTTCTCGCCGGACGAGCACGCCGCGACAACAAGGGCGAACACCACGACGCCGAAGAGGACCCGGGCACGAGAGGTTCTGATGCGTTCCATGGATATGCGACGGTCGTGCGGAACGACTGGTTCCCGCCGTCACCCGATCGAAACGTTCAGGCCACCAGTGCGTCGCGCAGGAGGTCGATCAACTGGTCGCGGCGCCGTACCAGCGATGCGAGCGTCGGCTCCTCCCCCAGCGCTCGGAGCACCTCGACTTCGGTGGCCAGTCCCGTGACCGACGAGTAGGCCATCAGGACGAGCAGCTTCGGGTCGTGGCGGCGGAGCCGACCGGCATCCATCTCGGTCTCCAGCCAGCCGGCTGCCGCAGCCAGCAGCGGTGTTGCCGCCTCGGTGAGTCGCGCCGACGTCGGAGGGCCGAGTCGGTTGACCTCACGCATGAAGCCGAGCATCGACGGATGGCGCGCGGCGAGACGGAACGCCACGCGCACGATCGCCTCGATCCGCCCGAACCCGTCCGGCGCCGACGCCAACCCTCGTGCGAACCGTGCCTGGATCTCCGATGCGCAGAAGTCGATGACCGCTTCGACCAGTGCCTCCTTCGAGGGATACCAGTACAGGATCGCCTGCTTGGTCATGCCCAGGTCGCGCGCAAGGGCGTCGAGCGAGGTCCCGTCGATACCCGTGGTCCCGAACGAGCGCAGCGCCGCCTCGAGGATCCGGTCGCCGGTTGTCGCTTTCCCATTCACTTACCAAATGGTAGAACAGCAGGCGTGATCTCGATCGCCGACGACCTCGCCGGGAGGCGAATCGCCGTCACCGGCGGCACCGGGTTCCTGGGCACAGCATTGATCGAGCGGCTCCTGCGCTCTGTCCCGGGGTGCGAACTCGTGCTGCTCATCCGCCCCGGTCAGCGTCGGACGGTCCAGCAGCGGGCCACGCGGGAGATCTTCAAGAACGACGCATTCGACCGTCTCCGAGCCGACCACTCCGAGGGCGAGTCGTTCGACGCGATGATCGACCGTCGGGTCACCTCCATCGCCGGCGATGTGGGAACCGACGGCCTCGGCCTCGACGACGACGGCCGCGCGGCGATCTCCGCGTGCGACATCGTCATCCACTCGGCCGCCACGGTCAGCTTCGACTCGCCACTCGACTCGGCCGTCGAGGTCAACCTGCTCGGACCGTCGCGCATCGCAGCCACGCTCAACGCCCTGCACGGCGACGGATCGCCGGAGGCCCTCCCGCACCTCGTCTCCGTGAGCACGTGCTACGTCGCCGGAAACCGCAAGGGCTCCGCACCCGAGGTCCCGGTCGAGGAGAGCCCCTACTGGTTCGGCGTCGACTGGCGCGACGAGGTCACGGCCGCTCGCCGGATCCGTGCCGACGCCGAAGCCGAGTCACGCAAGCCCGACATGCTGAAGGGATTCCGGTCGGAGGCCCGCAAGGAACTCGGCGCCGCCGGCACTCCGCTCCTGGCGGCGAAGACGGAACAGAACCGGACGCGCTGGGTGACCGACCAACTCGTCGATGCCGGCCGCTCTCGTGCTGCGAGCCTGGGCTGGCCGGATGCCTACGCCTACACCAAGGCCTTCGGCGAACGCGCCCTGTTCGACCAGCGGGGCGACCTGCCCGTGTCGGTCGTCCGCCCCGCCATCATCGAATCGTCGCTCGCCGAGCCGTCACCGGGCTGGATCCGCGGATTCCGGATGGCGGAACCGGTGATCATCTCCTACGCCCGTGGGTTGCTCAAGGAGTTCCCCGGCGTCCCCGAGGGCGTCGTCGACGTGATCCCCGTCGATCTCGTGTGCGCCGCGATCATCGCCACTGCGGCCGCGGGCCCGACCGAGGGCGCACCCCGGATCGTGCAGTCGGCGTCGGGCTCGGCCAATCCTCTGCGCTACCAGACGCTCGTCGACAACGTCAGCGGTTGGTTCACCGAGAATCCGATCTACGACAACGACGGTCAGCCGATCGTCGTGCCCGAGTGGCAGTTCCCCGGTCGTGGCCGTGTGCAGGCACAGCTCGAGCGAGCGAAGTCGGTGCTCGAGAAGTCGGAGTCGATCCTCCAGGCCCTCCCCCTGCGGGGCAAGCAGGCCGAGTGGGCGGCCACGCTCGAGGAGAAGAAGGAGGAGGCGCAGCGCGCCCTCACTTACGTCGAGCTGTACGGCGCCTACACCGAGTGCGAAGCGATCTACGGGGTCGACAATCTCCTCGGTCTGGCCGATGCCTGCGACGAACGATCGCGGGCCGACTTCTGCCTCGACCCCCGGGTCATCGACTGGGAACGATACGTCACCGAGATCCACCTGCCGTCGGTCGTCAAACACGCCCGGGTCAAGACCACGCCCGGTGCCTCCGACCGCGAGTCCCGGTCGTCGCGTCTGCGGCGTCAGGTGCTCCACGAGGACCGGCAGATCGTGGCGTTCGACCTCGAGAACACGCTGATCGCGTCGAACGTCGTGGCGTCGTACTCCTGGCTCGCCACCCGCCGGCTGCCCACCGAGGACCGCCTGCGGTTCGTGCTGAAGACGCTGGCCGAGGCGCCGTCACTCCTGTCACTCGACCGCAAGGACCGCAGCGACTTCCTCCGGCACTTCTACCGTCGCTACGAGGGCGCCGACGCCGCCAAGCTCCACGCCGACACGGTGGAGATGGCCAGTCACCTGCTGTTGACCAAGTCGTTCCCCGATGCCATCCGCCGGGTCCGCGACCATCGCAAGCTCGGCCACCGGACCCTGCTGATCACCGGTGCCCTGGGTGTCGCCATCGAGCCA
>JBBKVY010000057.1:0-16517 GCA_037968675.1 Acidimicrobiales bacterium
CAGGTCATCCCGCACATCACCGACGAGATCAAGCGCCGCATCACCAACGTCGCGGGCGACGACGTCGACGTGGTCATCACCGAGGTCGGCGGGACCGTCGGCGACATCGAGATCCTCCCGTTCCTGGAGGCCATCCGGCAGTTCCGCCTCGATGTCGGTCGCGGCAACGTCTGCTACGTGCACGTCACGCTCGTGCCGTTCATCGGACCGTCGGGCGAACAGAAGACCAAGCCCACACAGCACTCGGTGACCGAACTCCGGAGCCGGGGGATCCAGCCCGATGCCATCGTGGTCCGGTCGGAAGACCCCATCCCCGAGCACCTCAAGAACAAGATCAGCCGGCTCTGCGACGTGCACAGCGACGGCGTCGTCAACGCGGCCGATGCCGGCAACATCTACGAGATCCCCCTGGTGCTCCACGAAGAGGGACTCGACGCGGTGGTCTGTGATGTCCTGCAGCTCAACGATGTCCGCGACCCCGACCTCACCGAGTGGGAGGCACTGGTCACCAAGGTCGAGGCCGCGACCAAGCCGGTACGGATCGGCCTGATCGGCAAGTACGTCGCGCTCCAGGACGCCTACCTCTCGGTGGTCGAGGCCGCCAAGCACGGCGGGTTCGAATTGGGCGCCAAGGTCGAGTTCGAGTGGATCCAGGCCGAGGAGGTCGAGGGCCTCATGGCCGACGGCCGTCTCCGCGACCTCGATGGCATCGTGATCCCCGGTGGCTTCGGCGAGCGGGGCACCGAGGGCAAGATCGCCGCTGCGGCCTACGCCCGCGAGGAGGACATCCCGTGCCTCGGTCTCTGCCTCGGACTCCAGATGATGGTCGTCGACTACGCCCGCAACGTGCTCGGGCTGCCGGGCGCCAACTCGACCGAGATGGAGTCGTCGGCCGCCGATCCGGTGATCACGATCATGCCGAGCCAGCACGACGTGACCGACATGGGCGGCACCATGCGCCTGGGGGCCTACGTGGCTCGGCTCGCACCGGGTTCTCAGGTCGCAGCCGCCTACGGATCGACGGTCGTGTCCGAACGTCACCGCCATCGCTACGAGTTCAACCCCAAGTACCGATCACGCTTCGAGAACAGTGATCTGTGGCTCAGCGGTGAGTCGCCCGATGGTCGCCTCGTGGAGTTCATCGAGCTCCGCGGCCACCCGTTCTGGGTCGGAACGCAGGCCCACCCCGAGCTCAAGAGCCGCCCGACCCGGGCCGCGCCCCTGTTCCGGGCGTTCATCGCCGCCGCGCTGTCTCGGGCCGAGGGCCGACGGCCGCACCTGTTCGAGCTCGACGAGCCCGAGCGCATTGCCGCCGAGTGAGCCCCGATCCCGAGGACGCGCTCCGGTTCCGGAAGCTCGGCGAGGACGTCGTCCACCGGGGCTATGCACTCGATGTCGCCGTTGCCCGGTACGCGGCTCCGGACGGCGCCGAGTTCACACGCGACGTGGTCCGCCACGTCGGCGCGGTCGCCGTGCTGCCGCTCCACGACGACGGCACGGTCACCCTCGTCCGTCAGTACCGGGCGCCGATCGAGCAACGGTTGCTGGAGATTCCCGCGGGTCTGCGCGACGTCGACGGGGAGCCACCGGAGCGAACCGCAGCGCGCGAGTTGGCCGAGGAGGTGGGCCTCGTCGCCGACGACATCGAGTTCCTCTGCGCATTCCACAACGCCGCCGGATTCTCCGACGAAGTCGTCCACGTCTTCCTCGGGACCGGCCTGCGTGAGGTCGAGTCCGACGTCCAGGGGCCAGAGGAGCGGGACATGACCATCGTGCGGCTCCCGCTGGAGGAGCTGGTCGCCATGACGGGCGACGGACGCATCACCGACGGCAAGACGATCATCGGCGTCCTCCTGGTGGCCGGTCGCCGGGCCGACCGGTGACCAGGACGGGGGACGAACGTCCTCCGATGCCGATCGAGATCGAGGAGTTCTTGACCTGGTTGCGTCTCGAACGCGGTCGCGCGTCGTCGACGATCGAGGCGTACCGACGCGATCTCCGGGAGTGGACTGCGCATCTCGACACACTCGATCGTGCCGTGATCGACGTGGGCGAGGACGACATCGTCGACTGGATACACGCACTGCGGAGCGGAGCGCTGGCAGCGTCGACGATCAAGCGTCGGGTCGTGGCGGTCCGGAGCCTCCACCGATACCTCGCCGAGGAGGAGATCATCGCCGCCGACCCCGGGGCCGACGTCACGCCGCCGCCCGTCGAGCGGGGCCTGCCGAAGGCGCTCACCGAGGACCAGATCGAGTGCCTCCTCGACGCGGTCGGCGGCGACGCGCCGGTCGCCCGGCGCGACCGAGCGGTGCTGGAGACCCTCTACGGGACCGGTATCCGGATCTCGGAGCTGGTCGGGATGTCGCTCCGCGATCTGGACCTCCACGACGGGTACCTCCGGGTGGTGGGAAAGGGCGACAAGGAGCGGGTGGTCCCGGTACTCGGCCAGGCCAACGATGCGCTCGCGCACTGGCTCGAGCTCGACGGTCGTGGTTCCATGATCCCGCGACAGTGGCGTCGACGCGATGACGAGGAGGCGGTGTTCCTCAACCAGCGGGGCGGGCGACTCGGTCGACAGGGGACGTGGCTGCTGGTCAAGGCGCACGGCGCGCAAGCGGGCCTCGCCGACGTCTTGACGCCACATGCGTTGCGTCATTCGTGCGCCACCCATCTCCTCGACCACGGCGCCGACATCCGAGCGGTGCAGGAACTCCTCGGGCACGCATCGATCGGGACGACACAGGTGTACACCAGTGTCTCGTCCGAGCGACTGGTCGCCGCATGGCGTCAGGCGCACCCCCGGGCCGGGTGAGGGCGGTCGCCGGCCGGCGAACATCGCGAAGTGCCGATCAGCACTCGTCTACGCTGCGTCCATGTCCGAGGCGTCACAGGAGCAGGATCTCGTTCGAGGCGAACTGGAGAAGGAGCGCGCGCTCCTCGCTGACAAGGTGCACGAACTCGACGCCAAGGAAGACGACCTCGAGTACGACGGCAACTTCGCCGACTCGGCGCAGGTGGCGGCCGAGATGGGCGAGAACAAGGTCCTCTACGACCAACTGCGGCGCGACCTCGACGACATCGAGAAGGCGCTGGCCCGCATGGACGAGGGCACCTACGGGACGTGCGAGGTGTGTGGTGAGGCGATCGGGGCCGCCCGGCTCGAGGTGATGCCCTCCACTCGGGTCTGCATCAAACACGCCTGACCTCGTCGTGAGCGGCCCGGTCCATCTTGCACGACGATTCCTCGGCTCGCTGTCGCCGCGTCGCCTCGACCCGGCCGATGCTGCCTGGGTCGGCGAAGTGCTCAGCACCGGCGAGATGGCGTTGTGGGAGCAGATGCCGCTCGCCGACCGCAAACATGCTGCCGGCGTTGCTCGGGCGGTGGCCGTGTCGATCGATGCTCCCGGAGCACCGGTGCTCGCGGCAGCGCTCCTCCACGACGTGGGCAAGATCGAGGCGGGCTTCGGCACCGTCGGCCGGGTGATGGCGACGCTCGTCGCGATGGCCGTCGGACGCCACACCGCGACGCAATGGCGAGGTGACGGTGTTCGGGGACGCATCGGCCGCTACCTGCGCCACGACCAGATCGGTGCCGACCTGCTCACCGAGGCCGGCGCCGAACCGCTCACGGTGACGTGGACCCGCGAACACCACCTGGCGCCGGAGCGGTGGTCGCTCGATGCCGACGTGGCCCGTGCGCTCGCGGCCGCCGACGACGACTGATGCGGAGCTACACGGTGATCGGTGCGGGCGCGGTCGGGCTCCTCTACGGCGCCCGGCTGGCCGAGGCGGGACACACGGTCCGCTGGGTCGTTCGATCGGGTCTCCGCGAGATCCGCGCCGACGGGATCACCGTCCGCAGCGTCGATGGGGACATTCGCCTGGATCCCGCTGACGTCGAGGTCTACGGCGGGTCCGACCGCGTCCCCGCCAGCGATGTGGTGATCGTCGCCGTCAAGACCACCGCGAACGAGCACCTCGACACACTGGTCTCGCCTGCGGTCGCAGACGGGGCGACGATCGCGATGTTCCAGAACGGCCTCGGTGTGGAGGCGCGCGTCCGTCAGGCGGTGCCCCGGGCCGGCGACATCGTGGGTGCGCTGTGTTTCGTGTGTGCACACCGACGTAGCCCGGGCGTGGTCGACCACATCGACCATGGCGCCGTCACCGTCGGCGCAATCGGTGCGGTCGCGACCGCGGCTGCGTTGGCTCTGGCGGAGGATCTGACGGGTTCGGGTACCGAGACGTCGATCGTCGACGACCTCGCAGTCGCGCGATGGCAGAAGCTGGTGTGGAACGTCCCGTTCAACGGACTGTCCGTCGTCCTCGACGCCATGACGGATGCCATGCTCGCGTCGCCGTCGACGCGTCGGCTCGTCGCCGACCTGATGGACGAGGTGATCAGTGCTGCTGGCATCGCCGGGCGCGCGATCCCGCACGGGTTCCGCGACGAGATGTTGGCGACCACCGACGCCATGACGCCGTATGCGACGTCGATGAAGCTCGACCACGATGCCGGGCGCCGGATGGAGATCGAGGCGATCTATGACGCGCCCCTCGCGGCCGCCGCCGAGGCCGGCGCCACGATGCCCAAGGTGGGTGCGCTACGCGATCAGCTCCGGTTCCTCGACGAGCGTCCCGCCGCATCGCGCGGCCACGGGTAGCGTCGTGCCGCCGTGACCGACATCTCACCAGAACCGTCCGTCGAGCGCGCCAAGACGGCGTCGTTCCGCGCGCTGTTCCCGGCGGCCGAGCTCCGCCTCTATGCGAGTGGCGCCGTCGTCTACTGCGTGCTCGCACTCCTCACGCACGATGTCGTCCTCAACTGGATCATCGGGCCGCTGTTCATCACCGTGTGGGCCTGGTACATCCCGGTGTTCCAGGAGAAGTGGGCTCGACGGAGGGGTCGCGAGTGAGTTGGGCGGCGCACGAGTTCGAGAACTTTGCGCTCCTCAAGAAGTTCGGTGTCCGCACCAGCTACCTCGGGTTGTTGGTCGGCGCACTCGGACCCGACTTCCTCACCAAGGCCTGGACCTACTACGGCGCCGACAACCCGGCGCAGTTCCATCGGGGCTGGCCGGGCCTCGGCTTCACCACGTCCCTCGGCATGGCCGTCATCGCCGCAGCGATCACGTGGAAGGTCTCCAAGGGACACAAGGCGTGGACCTGGGGGGTGTTCATCGGCTGGACGGCGCACGTCTTGACCGACACCTTCGACACCGCCGGCGCCATGGTCTTCTGGCCGTTCTGGTGGAAGAACATCAGCTTCGGGGCATGGAAGTACGGTGCCGGCCAGGGCAAGTTCGGCGATGCGATCGCCTACTACTCGTCGCTCGGTTTCGCCATGGACCTGCTGGCGTTGCTCCTGTTGGTCGTGTTCGCGTGGCGCACCCTCTCGCGGGACTGGTTCGAGACGATGGTCCGTCCAGTGGACGGTGCCTGGGACTGGATCCAGACCAAGTTCGCCATGCCCGATCGCGCCCTGCTGGCGTTCTATCGGGGGTTCTTCTTCTACGGATTCTGTCGGTTCGTGTCGTGGTCGATCATCGTGCACGCCATCGAGGGATGGCCCTTCGACCTGACCTGGGGATCGCCGTTCTGGGTTGCCCCCTATCAACCGTGGTAGCCGTAGGATCGGTGCGTTCGACCGGACCAGTACCCGAGGAGCACGACATGTGCGGTGGATGCAACGTTCTCGCCGAAGGCGCCGGAGTCTCGGTGATCATGGCCAGGTACTGGTGGGTGGCCCGCCAAGGACGCAAGGCCGTGGCGGAGGCCGAGTCGATCGTCGCCGGTGTGCCCGTCCCCGGGACGGGTCGCGCCGACGACTTCGTCGACCCCCTGCCGGACGTGACCAGGATCGTCTGACGTGGGCGACGCCGCCTGGGCGCTGTCCGCGCTGCTGGCATTCGGATTCCTGATCGCTGCCATCGCCACCGGCGGCGTGCTGGCGATCGGCTGGTTCGTGCTCGCCGTCGGAATGGCCGTTGTCGCGTACGTGCGGTTCACGGCCCGGCGAACGCCTGGCGGCCCACCCCAGGACTGACGTCAGGGGTCGACGATCGCCGTGACCACTGCCGCGATCGCCACTCCCAGACCGATGCCTCCCACCACGTCCAGCGGCAGATGGACCCCGACGGCCATCCGGGCGACCCCCACGACGGCGACGAGCAGCAGGGCTGCGCCCGGGCGACGACGGGCGACGAGCGAGGCCGCGACGAGCGTGCCGGCGGCGATCGACGCATGGGTCGACGGCCATCCGAATCCCGCGGCGTCGTCGTGGAGCTCGATCTCTGACGAATAGGCGACAGGCCGCGGCCGCTCGACCACCTCTTTGGCCACATCGGACAGGACCCAGGAGAGTGCGCCTGCGAGCACGACTGCGAGACCGGCACGTCGCCAGTCGCCGGGGGTCACCACCACGGCCACCACGGCCACGAGGAGGATCGCAGGGGTGGTCCCGAGCTGCATGACGATCGCCAGGCCGTCGACCACGTCGTCGGGCATGGAATTGAGTGCTTCGGTGATGCCGACCTCGCCCCACAGGCTGTCCGAGGATGCGACGAAGCCCGACGCGAGGAAGAAGAGGAGACCGAACCCGACGAGCCGCCACCGGCCATCGATCGATCGCTGGTTCACGACGGTGGGAGCAGGCCCACGGCTCGATGCGCTCGCTCGAGCGTCTTCACGGCCACCGAGCGGGCCTTCGCCGCGCCGGTCGCCAGGATCTGACCGGCGGCGGCCGGATCCTCGGTCAGGGCGGTGTAGCGCTCCTGGACCGGGCGCAGCAGCTCGACGACGGCTTCGGCGGTGTCGGCCTTGAGCGGGCCGTACATGGCGTAGTCGTCGGCCACGGCCTCCGGGTCGCGTCCCGTGGCCGCGCCGAGGATCGACAGCAGGTTCGACACCCCGGGTTTCGACCCCACGTCGAAGCGGACCTCGTTGTCGGTGTCGGTCACCGCTCGCTTGATCTTCTTCTCGATCGCCTTCGGATCGTCGAGCACCATGATCGTGCCCTGCGGGGAGTCGAGCGACTTCGACATCTTCTCGCCGGGTTGCTGCAGGTCCATGATCCGGGCGCCGACCGGCGGGATCACGTGCTCGGGTACCACGAGGACGTCGTCACCGCACCGGGTGTTGAACCGGCCGGCCACGTCTCGGGCCAACTCGATGTGCTGACGCTGGTCGTCGCCCACCGGAACGACATCGGTGTCGTAGAGGAGGATGTCGGCCGCCTGGAGCGCTGGGTAGGTGAACAACCCCGCAGACACGAAGTCACTCCGGCTCGACTTGTCCTTGAACTGGACCATCCGCGACAGCTCGCCGAAGCTCGCCGTGCACTCCATCAGCCAGGCGAGACCGGTGTGCTCGGGCACGTGGCTCTGGACGAAGAGGGTGCACGCCTCCGGGTCGAGCCCGCAGGCCACCAGCAGCTGGGCGAGTTGGACGGTCTTGGCACGCAGGACGTCAGGGTCCTTGGGGATCGTGAGGGCGTGCAGGTCGACCACACAGAAGATCGATTCGATGCCGTGCTGGTCCTGGACCCATCGACGAACCGCGCCCAGATAGTTGCCGAGGTGGAGGTCGCCCGTGGGCTGGATGCCGGAGAACGCACGCATCCCGGCATCGTAGGGTCGGATGCGTCCGGGATCAGGACTCATTCCGGCCGGTGGAGGTCCACCAGATCGAACAGGCACTGCTCTACGATTTCCACGATGTCCGTCGCTGTCGAGACCCCGGTGTTCCGGGGGCCGTTCGATCTCCTTCTCCATCTGATCCTCCAGGACCAGGTCGACCTGTACGAGGTCAAGCTGTCCGACATCGTCGACGCGTACTTGGTGCAGCTCGATCGTCTCGAGTCGATGGATCTCGAGGTCGCGACCGACTTCCTGCTCATCGCCGCCACGCTCATCGAGCTGAAGTCGAAACGGCTCCTGCCCGGCGAGGGCGACGTCGACCTCGACGACGAACTCGCCCTGTGGGAGGAACGCGACCTGCTCCTGTCACGTCTGGTCGAGTGCAAGACGTTCAAGGACGCCGCGGCTGCCATGGCGGGCATCGCCAACCAGGCGGGACGCTCCTACGCCCGTACGGCGGGTGTCGACGAACGGTTCCTCGGCCTGCTGCCCGATCTCCTCGAGCACACGACGCCCGACGACATCCGCAGTGCCTTCCTGCGGGCCGTGGCCCCCAAGCCGGTTCCGTATGTCGACGTCGGCCACATCCACCAGATCCGCATCACGGTCACCGACGCCGTCGCCGAGCTCTTGCACGAATTGCCCGGCATCGGCCGAGCGTCGTTCGCCGATCTGACGGCCGACCTCGTCGACCGGATCGAGGTGATCGTCCACTTCCTGGCGGTCCTCGAGTTGTACAAGCAGGGCTGGATCGACATCGAGGTACCGGACACGATCGGCGGGCTGCACGTGGTCTGGCGGGGCGACGCCGACGTCGACGCCGAAGACCTGGCCTTCGTCGACGCCTATGACGGATGATCCCGCTCCGGCGGGCGAGGACGACCGGGCTCGTGACCTGCGGCGCGCCGCAGAGGCACTGCTGCTGGTCACCGAGGAACCCCTCGTCCCGGAGCTGATGGCGCAGCTGCTCGAGATCCCGAGGGCGCGCGTCGACGAGTTGTGCACGGAACTCGCCGCCGAATACGACGCGACCGATCGCGGATTCCAACTGATCAAGGTCGCGGGAGGCTGGCGCTATCAGACCCACCCGGACATGGCGCCCTACATCGAACGGTTCGTCCTCGAGGGGCAGTCAGGGCGACTGTCGAACGCTGCACTCGAGACGCTGGCGATCGTCGCCTACAAGCAGCCGATCTCCCGAGCGCAGATCGCCGCGATCCGCGGCGTCAACGCCGACGGTGTCCTGCGCACGCTCACGCAGCGTGGGTACGTCGACGAGATCGCCCGGGACCCGGGTCCCGGTCAGGCGGTGCTCTACGGCACGACCCAGTCGTTCCTCGAGAAGCTCGGACTGAACGACCTCGACGAACTTCCCCCGTTGGGCGACTTCGTGCCCGGTGCCGAGGTGTTCGAGGTGCTCGAGCGGGGCCTCCGCCCGGACGGGCCGACCGACACCGGCGACCAGGGATCTGCTGACCCGACGCCCTGACGGGCACCATTGCGTCCATGAGTGAGCCCGAGCGCCTCCAGAAGTTGCTGGCCCGCGTCGGCGTGGGCAGCCGCCGGGTCGTGGAGGACATGATCGCCGACGGCCGCATCGCGGTGAACGGCGAAGTGGCCGAGCTGGGTCGGCGCGCCGACCCCGACACCGACCGCATCGAGGTCGACGGGACGCTCGTCGGCGTCCGACCCGACACCGTCTGGTACCTGGTGAACAAGCCGAAAGGTGTGGTGACGAGCGCGTCGGACCCCCATGGTCGTCCAGTCGTCGTCGACCTGGTGCCGAGTGAGCCCCGCGTGTTCCCGGTCGGGCGACTCGATCTGGAGACCGAAGGGCTGTTGCTGTTGACCAACGACGGTGAGGTGACCCACCGCCTCACCCACCCGAGCTACGGCGTCGAGAAGGAGTACCTCGCACACGTCTCGGGTCGGCCCAGCCGCGGGGCGTTGCGGACGTTGCGTCAGGGCGTGGAACTCGACGACGGGATCACCGCACCTGCCAAGGCGTCGACCATCGGCGACGACGTGATCCGCCTCGTCATCCACGAGGGGAAGAATCGTCAGGTCCGCCGCATGTGCGAGGCGGTCGGGCATCCGGTCGTACGGCTGGTGCGCGTACGGATCGGCCCCATCGCCGACCGGTCGATGGCACCGGGGGAGTCGCGCCGGCTCGAGATCGACGAAATCCGTGCGCTGGAACGCGCTGCGGTCGCCAGGCCGCCACCGTCGTAGGGTTGTCCGCCGTGCCCGGATCCGACAGTTCTGACCGAACGGCAGCCCGCCCTGGGTCCGCGCAGCGTGCGAACGTCGTCGGAGTGGGGCTTATCGGGGGATCGATCGGTCTCGCCCTCCGTCGCGCCGGCTGGTACGTGAGCGGCGTGGACGATGATGCGTCGCGGACCGATCGAGCGCTCCAGCTCGCCGTGGTCGACGCTGTCGGCCTCGATCCCGACGCCGCGGTCACCTTCGTCGCCACGCCAGTGGGCGCGGTCGCCGAGGCGGCACGAAAGGCGCTGGCCGGGACCATCGGTCTGGTGACCGACGTGGGCTCGGTCAAGGCGCCGATCGTCGATGCGGTCGACGATCGTCGATTCGTCGGCGGCCATCCCATGGCCGGTTCCGAGCAGGAGGGGGTCGACGGTGCCAGCGCGGACCTCTTCGCCGGCGCAGTGTGGGTGCTCACGCCCACGCCGACCACCGACGATGCCGCCTACGCCCGCGTCCGATCGATCGTGTCGGAGATGGGGGCCGAGATCCTCGCGCTCGACCCGCGGCGTCACGACGAGTTCGTCGCGGTGGTGTCGCATGTGCCGCACCTCACGGCGGCGAGCTTGATGCGGATCGCCGACGACCGCGCCGACGAACATGCGGCCCTGCTCCGCCTCGCCGCCGGAGGGTTCCGCGACATGACCCGCATCGCGTCCGGTCACCCGGGCATCTGGCCAGACATCTGCGCCGAGAACCAGTCGGCGATCGTGGCCGGCCTCGATCGTCTGATCGAGGCATTGGGCGACGCTCGTGACCAGGTGGCGGGCGACGACCATGCCGGCCTGCTCCGCGATCTGACCCGGGCCCGCGCGGCGCGGGTCAATCTCCCCAGTCGGTACACGCGACCCTCCGAGCTGACCGAGGTACGGGTGCCCGTACCCGACCGGCCCGGCGTGCTGGCCGACGTCACGACCCTGGCGACGGAGCTCGACGTGAACATCGTCGACCTCGAGATCGCCCACTCCTCCGAAGGCGTGCAGGGTGTCCTCATCCTGTTGATCGAGGCGACCACCGCCGACGTCTTCCGCGGGGGCCTCCTCGCGCGCGGGTACCGGCCATCGGTGCAACGCCTGGCATGAGCGGTCTGGATCCCATGCCGATCGTGCGGGCCGGGCCGGTCGACGCGACGGTCTCCATCCCCGGTTCGAAGAGCATCACCAACCGGGCCCTGGTGTGCGCGGCGCTGGCCGGGTCGCCGTCGGTCATCGACGGCTGGCTCGATGCCGACGACACGCGGGCGATGATCGCTGCACTGGAGACCCTCGGTGTCGCGGTCGGTGTCGGGCAGAACCTCGCGGTCGGATCCGACGGGCCGCGACCCCACGTGGTCTCCATCGACGCCCGCCAGAGCGGGACGACGAGCCGATTCCTCCTGCCGGTCCTCGCGCTCGATGGTGCGCCCCGTCGCATCTCCGGCGACGAGCAGCTCCAGGTCCGCCCGATGGGCGAGGCATTCGAGGCGCTGCGAGCTCTGGGAGCGCGAGTCGACGAGGAGGGCGTGCCCGGCTTCCTCCCCGCCGTGGTGGAGGGCCCCCTCCGGGGCGGTGAGGTGGCGCTGGCCGGTGATGTGTCGAGCCAGTTCCTCTCCGGACTCCTCCTCGCTGCGCCCCACATGCCGGGCGGCCTGCGCGTCTGGATCTCGACCGCGCTGATCAGCCGGCCCTACGTCGACATGACGGTGGCGGTGATGCGGTCGTTCGGCGCGTCGGTGGCGACCGAGAGCGACGACACCTGGGTGGTCGAGCCGGTCCGCTACGACGGCACCGAGTACCTGGTCGAGCCCGATGCTTCGGCCGCGTCGTACGCCTGGGGCGCTGCCGTCGTGACCGGGGGAGCGGTCACGGTGCCCGGCCTCCACCGTGGGTCGCTCCAGGGCGATGTCGCATTCGTCGATGTGCTCGAACGCATGGGCGCACGTGTGCGCTGGGACGACGATGCGATCACGGTCGCCGCAGGTGACTCGCTCCGCGGCGTCGATGTCGACATGTCCCAGCTCTCCGACACCGTTCCGACCCTCGCGGCGATTGCTGCGCTCGCCGATGGCCCGACGACGATTCGCAACGTCGGATTCATCCGCCACAAGGAGACGGATCGCATCGCTGCCGCGGTCACCGAGCTCCGGCGGTGCGGCGTGGACGCGGTGGCGACCGACGACGGGCTCGTGATCGCTCCCGGGCCGATCTCTCCGGCCGTGATCGAGACCTACGACGACCACCGCATGGCGATGGGATTCTCCTTGCTCGGTCTGGCTGCGGACGGGATCCAGATCGCGGAACCCGGATGCGTCGCCAAGACCTTCCCGGGCTACTGGGACCTTCTCCATCGGTTGCGCATCGGGTCCGAGCCGCCCGCGCGCGACGTCTAGCGTCGGGCTCATGCGCGTGATCGCCATCGACGGACCCGCGGGCTCCGGCAAGTCGACAGTGGCTCGGATGTTGGCCGAGCGGCTCGACCTCCGGTACCTCGACACCGGTGCCATGGACCGGGCGGTCACGTTCGCTGCGCTCCGTCGCAACATCGACCCCGCCGACGACGATCCAGTGGCGTCGCTGGCACGGCGAGTCGACCTCGAGGTGACGCTCGACCACGTCCGGGTCGATGGCGTCGATGCGACCATCGAGATCCGCGGGCCCGAGGTGACCCGCGCCGTCAGCACGGTGGCTGCCAATGCGGGCGTCCGGTCTGAGCTCGTCGCCCGCCAGCGCGACTGGGCGGCACGCCACGGCGGTGGCGTGATCGAGGGTCGCGACATCGGGTCGGTGGTGTTCCCCGATGCGGAACTGAAGGTGTACCTCGACGCTCGTCCCGAGGTGCGGGCCGCCCGTCGTTCGAAGGAGGTCACCGATCTCGACTACGAGACGGTCGCGGCTGATCTCGCTCGGCGTGACGCGCTCGACGAAGGACGGGACGCGTCGCCCCTCACCCGCGCCGGCGAGGCCATCGAGGTCGACACCAGCGACCTCGACGTCGAAGCGATCGTCGAGCTCATCGTCGGTGAGTTGGGGACTCCCGTCGCCGATGGGTGACTACCGCACCGACCAGGTCGGCCGACCGCCCACGGTGGGCGAGCGCTGGACGTACCGCATTTTCCGCAACATCATCGTCGGCTTCTGTCGGGTGTTCTGGCGTCTCGAGGTCCACGGGGGTGAGAACGTGCCCGACGGTCCGTTCATCCTCTCCGGTGTGCACCGGTCGAACATCGACTCGCCGATCGTGGCTGCCGTCACGGGGCGCCGACTGCGCTTCATGGGCAAGCACACGATGTGGAAGTACGACCTCGTCGGGAAGTTCTTCACCGCCATGGGTGGCTTCGGGGTGAACCGGGAGACGGCCGACCGCGAAGCACTGCGAACCTGCATCGCCGTGCTCGAGGGCGGCGAGCCCCTCGTCATGTT
The DNA here is from genome assembly GCA_037968675.1 of Acidimicrobiales bacterium. Taxonomy (GTDB): domain Bacteria; phylum Actinomycetota; class Acidimicrobiia; order Acidimicrobiales; family Salinilacustritrichaceae; genus Salinilacustrithrix. The sequence continues at coordinate 13,304 of JBBKVY010000057.1, forward strand.
CCCCGAAGGCCAGCGCCGGGAGGGCCCCGTCGTCGAGAGCCTCTATGAGGGCCCGGCGTACGTGTCGTCACGGACCGGGGTGCCGATCCTGCCCGTGGGGATCGGCGGGAGCGCCGACGCCATGCCGCTCGGCGCGAAGTTCCTCAAGCCGGTCAAGGTCAACATGGTGATCGGCGCCCCGATCCCTGCGCCGGTCGGTGTCGACGGCAAACGGATCACGCGGCACCAGGTCCACGAGACCACCGAAACGCTGCGGATCACCCTGCAGGAGCTCTTCGACGAGGCGCAGCTCCGCTTGGGGAAACCGAACCGTCGTCGCTGACGGCGGGTTCAGCCGAGCGGGGTGGGACCGAGGGAGCCGAAGACCTTGCGGACGCGCTCCTCGAAGTGCTCGAGCGGCAGCGTGTCGTAGTCGGGATCGAAGCTGTTCTGGTCGTAGTTGTCGGCGAAGTTCGCCGTGAGCTCGTACCACGGATCGCCCTCGTACTGGTCACGGGCGTTCGGGTCGAGGCCGAGATGGGCGTAGTAGTGGCGACCCTGGAAGTCCTGGTGGGTGCGGACCATGTTGTAGACGTCGTCGCGCACGTAGGGCCTGAGCATCTCGGCCGCGATCTGCGCGTGGTTGTGGATGCTGATCCGCTTGCCGACGTCGTGGCACAGGCTGGCGACGACGACCTCGTCGTCGGCACCGTCGCGTTCGGCGCGCGTGGCCGTCTGGAGGCAGTGCGTCAGCTGGTCGGTGGCGAAGCCATCGGTGATGTCGGCGAGCTCGCGGAGCATCTGGAGGACGGTCTCGGCCACCCGTGGCTGGTTGGCGAACGTCTCCTCGACGATCGTGCCCCACTGCTCGGCGGTCGAGTGATCCATCGCGGTGAAGGTGGAAGCCATGGGGGAAAGGATAACGCGCCGATTGACCCCCTGGTCAGGGCCGGAGCGCAGTGGCGGGACCTCAGGGGCGGGACCTCAGGGGCGAGGTCAGGACAGCGCAGCGAGCGCGTCGCTGGCGAGGACGTCGCGATCGGCCACGATCGGCCGATCGGACAGCGTCCCGCCCAGGGCGAGGGTGGCCACGACGTCGAGGGCTGCGAGCAGCTCGCGGAGGTTGCGCGGCGGCGGGAAGTACTCGTCCTCGTCGGTGATCCGGATCTCCTCGACCCCGTTGGCCGGTGCGAGCCGGGCGATCACGTCGAGGACCAGTTCTTCGGGCGCGCTCGCGCCTGCGGTGACCCCGACGACGCCGGACAGGTCGTCGGGCACCTCGTCGGCACCGTTGACCCGGTGGACGCGCGGGCAGCCGAGATCGAGGGCCAGTGATTCGAGTGCCCGGGTGTTCGACGAGTTCGCCGATCCGATGACGACGATGGCGTCGCAGCGCTCGGCCAGAGCGCTCAGCGCGGACTGCCGATTGGTCGTGGCGAAGCACAGATCGCTGCGGCCCGGTGTCCACAACTCGGGAAATCGCTCCCGCGTCCGGTCGAGGACTCCCTGCCAGTCGCGGTGCGACAGCGTCGTCTGCGCGAGGAGCGCGACCGGCTCGTCGAAGTCGGGCAGTTCGTCGACTTCACTGGTGGACTCGACACGGTGGATCGCATCGGGCGCGACCGCCATCGTGCCCACCGCCTCCTCGTGGCCGTCGTGGCCCACGTAGACGATCTGGTAGCCCTTGCCTGCGCGGGTCCGGACCTCGTGGTGGACCTTGGTCACCAGGGGACAGACGGCATCGACGACGTAGCCGCCGTTGGCCTCCGCCGCCGCCACGACCTCGGGCGCCGACCCGTGGGCGCTGAGCATGAGCGGGCGTCCCACGGGCACCTCGTCGATCTCGTCCACGAACACGACGCCCAGGTCGCGGAACCGGTCGACCACCAACTGGTTGTGGACGATCTCGTGGTAGCAGTACACCGGCGGTTCGAAGGCACGGACCATCCATGCCAGCGCCTTGATCGCCATCTCCACTCCGGCACAGAAGCCCCGTGGAGCGGCGAGAAGAACCGTGTCGACCTGCACGTCGCCCACGCTACCCACGCCGCCGCCATTGCCCGGTCCGGGCGCCACGTGCAGGTTCGGTCGCTGGTGCCGTTTGCTGCGGCATGAGTGACCGAACCACCTTGCTCGACAGTCGACCCCGGGGTTCTTGTCCCCAGGTGTGGAGATGATGTGGAAATGACACGAAACACATCGACACGTCCGGCCGTCCACGCGCTGCTTCGCATTGCCAGCCGCCAGTTCGGTCTGTTCACAACCGCCGACGCCCTGCGCTGTGGACTCACTCGACACCAGCTCCGGACCCTCGTGAGCCAAGGGATCGTCGAGCGTCGTCGACCAGGGCTCTACCGGGTGAGTGGAGCGACGCTGTCGCCGGAGCAGCGCATCATGGAAGGGGTGCTGGCTGCCCCTGGAGCGGTCGCGTCACATGAGTCGGCGGCCTTCGTCCTCGGCTTGATCCCGGCACCGGCGCAGGTGCACGTCACCGTCGATCCGACGCGTCGCCTTCGACTCGACGGAGTGGTCGCACATCGATCGCCGGTACCGAAGCCGCATCGAGCGCACGTCGGCCCGCTCCCAGTCACGTCGCTGGCCCGCACGGTGGTCGACCTGGCGACGATGAACGACCTCGACCGGCTGGCCGAGATCATGGATCCGCTTCTCGTCGACGGCAGGTTGACGCCGCGCCGACTGGTGCGAGTGATCGACGAGATCGTTGACGCGCCCGGTCGCAACGGCACGGCGCTCCTCAAGGCGGCGCTCGATGTGTGGGCGAAGCCCATCCAGCCCGGGAGCTCCGCCGAGGTTCGGCTCCTCCGGCGACTCACCGAGCATGGCCACGACGGTTTCGTCACCCAGCAGCGAGTGGAGGTCGAAGGGAGGACGTACTTCCTCGATGTTGCGTGGCCGGAGGAACTGGTGTCCCTCGAATACACAGGCAAGCTGCACCACGGACCCAGGCGTTGGGCGAACGACGAGCGCCGGACGGCGGACATCGAGTCGGTCGGATGGCGGAGCCGGGAGGTTGACGTCGCGGACCTGGCACCCGGCGCGACGTCGTTGTGGACGTGGCTCGCCCAGAAGTTCATCAGCAGAGCAGCCTGATCGTCCGGGTCTGGGCAGCGATGCCGCTCCTAGCGGCATCAGATGCCACACCAGCACTGAGTGCCCGGACCGGGCGCTGGTGGCGATGGGGGCGATGGAGAGGTCGGGGTGGTGACCTGGGGGG
>JBBKVY010000058.1:0-3524 GCA_037968675.1 Acidimicrobiales bacterium
CACGGACGATCCGCACCGCGCCTCACGGAACTCCGGGTCGTACTTCCTGCGCACTTCTGGCATGACATCTCCTCATAGTGGATGTCTCCGTATGAGTCCCAAGTAGTGGTGGGGTTTGGGTCCACCATGCGGTGAGCCACCGGCGTGATCCTCGATGTGTACGTCCAAGTGCACAACGAAGGAGAACACGCCGATGACTCTCGATGAGTCTGCCGTCACTGAACTGCTCGCTGCGATCAAGCCCGGGGAGGGAACGGATCTGGTCCGGACGCTCGCGCAGTGGGTGTTGCAAGAACTGATCGAGGCCGAGGCCGAAACGCACATCGGCGCGGGCCGGTGGGAACGCACCGACGACCGGGTCGCGGAACGCAACGGGCACCGACACCGCACCTTGTCGACCAAGGCCGGTGACCTGGCCGTGGCGATCCCGAAGCTCCGGGCTGGGACGTTCACGACGACGGTGCTCGAGCCTCGCCGGCGGATCGATCAAGCCTTGTTCGCTGTCGTGATGGAGGCGTACGTGCATGGAGTGTCGACCCGCAAGGTCGATGACCTGGTGGCGTCGATGGGCATCGACACCGGGATCTCCAAGTCGGAGGTGTCGCGGATCTGTGCTGGCCTCGACGAACGAGTGAACGCGTTCCGGAACCGGACGTTGGGTCATGTCGCGTTCCCGTATGTGTATCTCGACGCCACCTACGTCCATGTCCGCGACGACGCCCTCGGCCAGGTCGTGTCCAAGGCGGTGGTGATCGCGACCGGGATCACGGCCAACGGTGACCGGGAGATCCTGGGTGTCGACATCGGTGACAGCGAGGACGAAACGTTCTGGACCCGGTTCCTTCGCGGCCTCAAGACCCGCGGACTCGCCGGTGTTCGGCTCGTGATCAGTGATGCGCATGAAGGCTTGAAGGCATCGATCCGCAAGTGCTTCGCCGGCACGACCTGGCAGCGTTGCAAGGTCCACTACATCCGGAACTTGTTGTCCAAGGTTCCCAAGGCCCACACCGAGATGGTCGCCGCCGCGTTCCGGTCGATCTTCACGCTCTCGACCCCCGAGGAGATCTCAGCTCGGTGGGACGAGGTCGCCGACGGGCTCACCGAGCGATTCCCCAAAGCCGCGGCGTCGATGAACACGGCCAAGCTCGACGTGCTCGCGTTCTCGTCGTTCCCGAAAGCGCACTGGCGCAAGATCTGGTCGAACAACCCGCTCGAACGATTGAACAAGGAAGTGAAACGCCGGACCAACGTCGTCGGAATCTTCCCCAACGACCCGGCCGTGATCCGTCTCGTCGGCGCCGTGTTGTCCGACCAACACGACGAATGGGCCATCGCCCGCCGCTATCTCTCCGAGGGCTCGATGGCCCAACTCGACACCGTCTGCGACACTGACAACGTCACCCCCGCCATCGAGGGTTGACCACATCGAGCATCACACCTCGAACCCCACCACTCCGCGGGACTCTGTCGGGCGGCCCGCTCGTCGGCGTCGAGCGATGTCAGGTACTCCTCGGGCATCACCGCTGCGTACGCCGCTCGCCATGCGACCACACTGATGTCACCGATCGACGTCGCGTCAGGTGGTCCGGCAAGCCTGACGATCAAGGAGCCCTCGGGCGTACTCACGGCCCGAGAATAGGCACCTCGCCGGACGAGGCCGTCCGGGAGGCCACAGCCCTCGCGGCAACGCATACGTGCCGCTCTGGATGGCTAGGAGCCAGCCGGGGCCGAGGATGTCGACCGGCCCGAAGATCTGTTCTTCGTTGACGGCGGCGCGACGTAGCTGGCGGTAGGTCCCGCTGTCGACCTCGGAGTTCTTGCCGACGTGTGCAGTCGCTCGAACCGGAGTCGAGGGGCCGGTAGCGAACGGCCGGTCTGAGCACCAGCGCCGCGGCGCGTGCCGTCACCGATCAGGAGTTGGCCGATCAGCCATCTTCAAGCTCCGAAGCAGCTTCTACGACAGCCGACCTGACACCGAAGAACCACAGCGCGCCGGGAATCAGCCCAACGCCGAGGAGGGGGATTCCTAGCGCACAAGGAAGGACGTATGCCGTCCTGCTCACCCCGGCCAGCCTGAAGGCCGCCGACGGCTTGAGCGCGATGTCGATGATTGCGATCGCGGGAACCGCTACCGACAGCGCAATCACCGAGACGAACAGCACGTCGAATTCGCTGAGCGCCAGCACGACTCGGATTCCTACCGCAGCGGGAGCCGACGTGCGAGCCCCGATTCCCCACGACAGGCGGCCCTGAGAACGATGCGGACTCGGAACGGTTCACCTCCAGAAGGCGAACCGCAACGAAGATCTGTTCATCGTTGACCCGAGCGCTGGTCAACCGGCAGTAGTTGGCGGTCAGCGGTTCTCAGCGGCTCATCAGCGCCCGCAGCCGGTTGAGCACCAGCTCGGGCGCCTGCTCGACAATCCAGTGGCCGACGGCGGGCACCTCCTCGAACTCGTTGTTCGCAGAGAGATCGCGGTGCGAGCGGTGCACGACCGAGGTGATGACCGGATCGTCCGTGCCCGTGACCCAGCGCAGCGGGATGTCGACCGGCGTCGACAGGTGCTTGCTTCCCATCCACGACCACAGCTCACGGAGCTGGAAGGTCCGGTACCACTGCGACACCGCCTCGCCCCGGGCTCGGTCCTGGAACCGCGCCAGGAAGATGTCCTCGTCCTGGAGCGACCAGGAGTAGCCGCCGCCGACCCATCGGACGAGCAATCGAGCGAACCGGCGCCGGCGGGATCGCAAGATCCGTGGGCCGATGATCGGCAGCAGGAGCACGAACTGGTACCAGAGCGTCCACGAGTTGAGCAGGGTCTTCAGATCGACTTTGACGGTTGGGGCGATGGTGTTCACCCCGAGGAAGCCCGTGACCTTCTCGGGATGGCGCATAGCCAGGAAGAACGCCGGCGGACCGCCCCAGTCGTGGGCTGCGAGCTTGACCGGACCGACGCGGAGTTCGTCGATCACGGCGGCGAGGTCCTCGCCCATGTCGGCCTTGAAGTACGGCCCGCGGGGCGCGTCGCTCCATCCGGCGCCGCGCAGGTCGGGGACGATCACCCGGACCCCGTCTGCGGCGAGCGGTCCGATCTGGTGGCGCCATTCCCACCAGTGCTGCGGGAATCCGTGGACGAGCATCAGGGGTGGACCGTCCTCCGGTCCGGCAAGTGCCACGTGGATTCTGTGGCCACGAGGCGTGGTGACGAAGCGGTGCTCGACTCCATCGAGGTGCGGAAGGTCTTCCAGATCGGACATTTGGCCGGTTTATCACCTCACGCGCCAGCGCTGTCAGGGCTGATCTGAGCCGTACCGAGGTGCCGCTCGGGGCTACCTCGACCCCGGCGTCGGCGAGGACACCGGCCCGCACCGATCATCCGATAGCCGCTGGACGCGACGCTCAGGAACCGGCATTCTCCAGCGATGCCCGACGCACCCCCGCCCGTCGCTGACTCGTGGAGTGGCATGGCATGGCTGGGGCGAGGCCGAAACGGAACGGCCTCGCATGCGATCGAAGACGATCG
>JBBKVY010000059.1:0-18007 GCA_037968675.1 Acidimicrobiales bacterium
ACACGTACGAGGGCGCGCCCACACCGATCAAGGCGTTCCTCGACGTCGCCTACAATGCCGCCGGCTTCGTCGCCCTGCTCCAGGTGATCTTCATCGCCTTCCCCGGTCGGACCGACGTCGTCGAACCGCTCATGTGGGTCCTCGCCGCCGCCACCATGACCGTCGGCAACATGATCGCCCTGCGCCAGACCAACATCATCCGCATGCTCGCCTACTCGGGCGTCGCCCAGGCCGGGTTCATGCTGGCGCCGCTCGCCGTCGGCTCCGACCTCTCCGCCCGAGCCGTCGTCACCTATCTGGTGATCTACGCCGCCATGAACCTCGGCTCCTTCGCGTGAGTCATCGGGATCTCCCGCAAGACCCGCTCGGCCGAGATCACCAGCTTCGGCGGTCTGTTCGAGTACGCCCCCGGCATGACCGTCGTGCTCACGATGTTCCTGTTCAGCCTCGCCGGCATCCCGCCGCTCGGTGGCTGGCTCGCCAAGTTCGTCGTGTTCCGCGCCCTCGCCGACGCCAACACCGCCTCGGGCTACGTGCTCGGCGCCATCGTCGCCGTCAACTCGGTGATCGCGCTCTACTACTACGCCAACGTCGCTCGGCAGATGTGGATGAACCCGCCGCCCGACGACGACCGCACGCCCGTGGTCGTCCCGTTCTCCATCCAGGCGGCCATCGCGCTGACGATCGTGGCGACGTTCGCGTTCGGCGTGTCCGACCTGGCCACGCGCCTGGGCGACCAAGCGACGTTCCTCCTCGCCGGCATCGCCGGGTAGCGACCTGCTCGACCGCCCCACGCCCCGGCGCACCACCGCCTCGGTCCCGTGCGGTCCGTCCGGAAACCGGGGGTGTGAACCGAAACCGACGTCTGTGACCGGTTTCCGTACGACCCCCCGATGTCCGTGCGGTCCGACCCGAAGGCGGGGGTGATGGTGCGGGTCGAGGCGTTCGTCGAGCGGGCGTTGTACGGGCCCGACGGCTTCTACGAGAACGGTGGTCGCGCGGGGCGACGTGGCGCGAGCTTCCTCACCAGTGTCGAGGTCGGCCCGCTCTTCGGCGCGGTGATCGCCGGCGCGCTCGACACGTGGTGGCATGCAGCCGGTGCACCCGACGAGTGGCTCGTGGCCGACGCCGGCGCCGGGCCGGGCACCCTTGCTCGCACCATCCGCGCCGCGGCGCCGGACTGCGACCGAGCGCTGCGACTGGTGAACGTCGAGCGATCCGCCGCCCAGCGAGCCCTCCACGACTCGGCCGACGAATCGTCGACGGATCTGCCCCCGGAGGCCGACGTCATCATCGCCAACGAACTGCTCGACAACATTCCGTTCGGGATCGAGGAGGAGACCGACGACGGTTGGGCCATCGTGCACGTCGCAGTCGACGGGTCGACCACGCCCGACACCGGCCGCCCCCGCCGGCCGACGGTCACGGCGGCGCACGAGTGGATCGACGATGCCCGATCTCGCCTCCGACCCGGCGGGCGCCTCGTCTGCCTCGACTATGCCGACACCACCGCAGCGCTGATGCAGCGTCCGTGGACCGAGTGGGTCCGCGCCTTCGCCGGTCACGAACAGCTCGCCGAGCCGTTCGCCGACCCAGGGAGCAGAGACATCACCGTCGTGGTGCCCCACGACCAGCTCCCGGCACCGACGACCGCAGCCACGCAGGCCGAATGGCTGCGCGCCCACAGCATCGACACCCTGGTCGAACAGGGACGGCGCCACTGGGACGACCACGCCGCTGCGCCGGACCTCCACGCCATGCGAATGCGCAGCCGGATCAACGAGGCGACTGCGCTCCTCGACTCCGAGGGACTGGGCGCGTTCTGGGTGGGGGAGTGGCGTGTCTGACGACGTGATGCGTCAGTCGTCGACGGTCTCACCGATGCGCAGCCGGTTCCCGTCGGGATCGCGGACCTCGAGGTCGCGACCCCACGGGTTGTCGTCGATCTCCGTGCCGAGGACCGCAGCCACACCGTCGAGATCGCCGTGCCGGATGTAGATGAGGGTGTCTTCGGACGCATCACCGGTGTGCTCGGAGAGGTAGATGCGGGCATGGCCGCGAGCGATGGAGACGAACGCGGGGAATCCAGGCTCGAAGCGATGCTCCCACTCCTGCAGGAAGCCGAGCTTGCCGTACCACTCGACGGATCGCGACGCGTCGGCGACTCGCAGGATCGGGATCACCTCGTGTGGCACGACGCGACGGTACCCGGGGCGACGTCTGCGGTGTCGTGCGAAGCTGTGCCCATGACGGCGACCATCTCCACCTTCTCCCCGCTGCTCGGAGGCTCCGACGCCGACGACATGTTGCGTCTGTGTCGGGACTTCGGTGGCGACCGGGGCTACGGGATGTATTCGAACGAGGGCTTCGACACCGGCTACGCGCCGAAGCACGCGCAGCGGATCGACACGATCTTCAACTACCTCGCCGACAACGCCGATTCGTCGTTCGACCTCCGGACCCTGGCGGCACGGACGAACTACTTCCGCGAGACGTATGCCTACGGCGCCGAGATCACCGCGCCGGGCGTGGAGGCGTTCTACCGACACGGCGGATTGATCGAGGCTGCTGCGGGGCTCTTCGACGACCGCCCCGTGGTCGAACCGGCGATCGTCTACGCCAACATCCTCGTGCCCGGACAGGTGCTCACTGTTCACACCGACGTTCCCGAGTTCCGGGGAGCGAGTCGCAAGACCACACCGCAGTGGCTGCTCGTCGTCATGCACCACTCCGGGCTGTTCGACGAGTGGCGGATGCCGATCGCGACCGCCATCTCCTACTTCGGCGACGACGAGGGCGGATCGCTGCGGTACTACCCCGACGGTCACGACGCCCCGCCGCAGCACTTCGCCACCGCGCACGACACGGGGATCCTGCTCGACACCGACTCGGTCTTCCACGCGGTCGAGTTGGTCGAGGGGCCGGGCGAGGACGACGTGTCGAAGCTGGCGCCTGGGATGCGGCTGGTCGCCGACGGCGACGACGACTGGGTCGTGCGGCCCGATGGCGAGACGGACGCCGACGATGCGGTCGTCCGGTACCACGACCGCGACATCCGGTTCTCGGTCTCGTGGAAGGCCTACTGCTTCACCGACGAATCCGAGCGAGACGCGTGGCGGGTGCAAGGAGACATCCCGCTCGAGGCGATCCTGCAGCCGCTCGAGGTCGACCTCCGCGAACGAGGGGTCTTGACCGACGAGCGGCCCGAGGAACACGACTTCGCCCAACTCCTCATCGACACCTACATCGCGTTCCCCCCGACGTTCCGGGGTTGACGACATACGGTGGACCCATGCGGACCGCCGTCACCGAACGCCTCGACATCGAGTTCCCGATCCTCGCCTTCAGTCACTGCCGCGACGTCGTCGCGGCCGTGAGCAACGCCGGTGGCTTCGGTGTACTCGGTGCCGTGGCCCACAGCCCGGAGCAGCTCGAGATCGACCTCGACTGGATCGCCGAGGAGACCAAGGGAAAGCCTTACGGCGTCGATCTCCTGATCCCGCAGAAGTTCGTGGGCGCCGACGACGGCGGCCTCGACCGTGACAGTCTCCGAGACCTGATCCCCGCCGAACACCGGGCATGGCTCGACGGCCTCCTCGCCCAGAACGGCATCCCGCCGCTCCCGGAAGACGAGTCGAAGGTGGCCACCATGTTCGGCGGGATGCGCGTCGACCCGAAGTCGATGGCACCGCTCGTGGACATCTCGTTCTCCCATGGCATCTCGCTGATGGCCAGCGCGCTCGGACCGCCCCCGCCATGGCTGGTCGAGCGTGCGAGGGCCGAGGGCGACATCCCGGTCGCTGCGCTCGCGGGCTCACTCGAACACGCCGTCCGACACGATCAGGCGGGCGCCGACATCATCATCGCCCAGGGCACCGAGGCCGGCGGCCACACCGGCGAGGTGGCGACGATGGTGCTCGTGCCCGAGGTCGTCGACGCCGTGAGCGCTCCGGTGCTCGCCGCCGGTGGCATCGGCCGCGGCCGACAGATCGCCGCCAGCCTCGCACTCGGTGCCGAGGGCGTCTGGTGCGGGTCGGTGTGGCTCACCACCCAGGAGTCCGAGACCTCGGACGTCATCCGTCAGAAGTTCGTCGACGCACCGTCGTCGGGCACCGTGCGCTCGCGCTCACTCACCGGCAAACCCGCTCGCATGATCCGCACCGAGTGGACCGATGCCTGGGAGTCGGACGGATCGCCGGGGACGCTCGGTATGCCGCTCCAGTCGTTCCTCGTGTCGGAAGCGCAGCGCCGGATCGCCCGAGTGGCCGCGAAGGACGAGGGGGCACGGCGACTGTCGACCTACTTCGTCGGCCAGATCGTCGGATCGATGAACTCGGTGCAGCCCGCCGCTCGTGTCGTGCTCGACATGGTGGACGAGTTCATCGACGCCGTGCAGCGCCTCGACACCCTGCTGGAGTCCTGATGCGGGAACTCGCCACCGCCCAGGAGGACGAGTTCCCCACCCGCCTGCTCGACTTCCTGCTGACGTGAGCCGCGTCGCCGTGATCGGTCCAGGAGCGATCGGCGGAGTCATGGCGGCGGCGCTGCTGGGCAGCGGCGATCACGACGTGGTCGCGTGCGCTCGGACCGGGTTCGACCAGCTCGTCCTGGAACGGAAGGGTGAGACCACGACGTTCGACCTGCGTTGCGTCACCGACCCAGCCCACGTCGATGGGGCCGACCTCGTGGTGCTCGCGACCAAGGCGTTCCAGACCGGGGAAGCAGCGGGGTGGCTCGATGCGCTCTGCGGTGCCGACACCGTGGTCGCCGCACTCCAGAACGGCGTCGAGCACCGCCAACGACTCGACCCGCTGATCGGGGACGCGGCGCTCGCACCGGTCATCGTCTTCTGTCCGGCGAGTCGGAGCGGCCCCGGTCGCGTCTGGCTCGACGGGAGGGCGATGCTCACCGTCCCGGACGATGCCGCGGGAAGGGCCGTGGCCGACGCGTTCGACGGGACGTTCGTCGACGTCCAACGGAGCGACGACTGGCTCTCGGTCGCGTGGACGAAGCTGCTCTCCAACAGTGCCGGAGGAGCGATCACGACGCTCGCCCGTGGATCGAATCGTCTGCTGATCGACAGCGACGCAGCGGCACTCGCGCTGGCGTTGATGGACGAGATCGTGGCCGTCGGTCGGGCCGAGGGCGCGAACCTGCCAGACGGCATCGGAGCACGGGTGCTCGAGGGGATCCAGGCGCTGGCCGGCGACCACCACTCGTCGATCGTCGTCGACCGCCTGGCCGGCAGACCCACCGAGTGGTCGGTGCGCAACGACGTGGTGGTCCGCAAGGCGGCGGAGCACGGCATCGACGTGCCGCTCAATCGGGCGATGACGACGCTCCTGCGGCTCGGGGAGCCATCGGGCTGATCCCGGCCGCGTGGCCCTGGCCGGCGCTCCAGCGGGTTCGTCCGAAATAAACACAGTAATGACTGTGTTGAAACGGATCGACCCATCACCCGAGTCCTGGAGAACCGACCATGTCCACGCTCACCGACCGAACTGCCGTGATCACCGGCGCCAGCCGCGGCCTCGGTCGTGCCCTCGCTGGTGCGCTCGTCGCCGATGGCTGGACCGTTGTCGGCGACGGCCGCGACGACGACCGTCTCCGCGCGGTGGCGTACGACCTCGGCGACAGGTTCGTGCCGGTTTCCGGCGACGTCACCGACGCTGGCCATCGACGAGCGATGCTCGCGGTCGCCGGCCCCCGGATCGACGCGCTGGTCAACAACGCCAGCGCGCTCGGTCCCTCGCCCCTCCGACGCGTCGCCGACACCTCACCGCAGGATCTGGAGCGGGTGCTGGCCACCAACGTCGTCGCCCCCACCGCCCTCGTCACGGAGTCGCTCCCCGCGCTCCGGGCGGCTGGAGGCGTCATTCTCAACATCTCGTCCGATGCCGCGGTCGAGGCCTACGAGACATGGGGGGCGTACGGAGCGTCGAAGGCGGCGCTCGACCATCTCAGCCGGACCCTCGCAGCGGAGGAACCCGACGTCCGTGTCCACGCGGTCGATCCTGGTGACATGCGGACCGAGATGCACCAGGCCGCGTTCCCGGGCGAGGACATCTCCGACCGTCCGCCACCCGAGGCCAGTGTCCCCGGCTTGATCGATCTGATCAACGGGGTCCCGGCGCCCGTTCGCGTGCGCGTCGCCGACGTCCCGGGGCCGAGTGAACCGGGGCCGGTGCAACGGGAGCGGGTGTCGTGAGTGCGCTCGACTACACGCTCCCACCGGGGCTCGAAGCCCACGCACCGCCCGAGTCCTCCGGCGCGATCGGTCGGGACGACGTGCGACTGATGGTCTCCGACGGACTCGATGCTCCCCGACATCTCCACTTCACCGAGCTTCCGGGCGCACTCCGGGCCGGAGACGTCCTGGTGGTCAACACGTCGGGCACGCTCGCCGCAGCGGTGGGCGGCGATCTGCCGTCGCACGGTTCGGTGGCCGTGCACTTCTCGTCCGAGCTCGGACGGGGCCGTTGGGTCGTCGAGCTGCGGACGCCGGACGGCACGGCGACCGCGCCACTCACCGACGATGTCGGCGGCGAGACGGTCGCCATCGTCGGCGGCGGGCTCGTGCAGGTGGTCGACCGGCTGCCGGGCTCGAGCCGCCTGTGGAAGGCGTTGGTCTGGACGCCCACACCAACCGTCGATCACCTGCGTCGTCACGGCCGGGCCATCCGCTACGCGTACGTGCCCGCAGACTGGCCCATCGACGACTACCAGACAGTCTTCGCCCGCCATCCCGGTAGCGCCGAGATGCCGAGCGCATCCCGACCGTTCACGGCTGACCTGGTGGTCGACCTGGTCACCGCCGGCGTGGTCGTCGTGCCGCTCACCCTCCACACCGGCGTCTCGTCGCTCGAGGCTCACGAGCGGCCGTATCCGGAACGGTTCCGCGTCCCTGCGACGACGGCGCGGATCGTGAACCAGGCCCACGCGGCCGGTGCTCGAGTGATCGCGGTGGGAACGACGGTCGTGCGGGCACTCGAGTCGGCCGTGGGGCACGATGGGCTCGTGCGTGAGTCCGACGGCTGGACCGACCTGTTGGTCACTCCCGAGCGAGGCGTTGCCGCGGTCGACGGGCTCCTCACGGGATGGCACGAGCCAGAGGCGACCCACCTCCTCATGCTCGAAGCGGTCGCTGGCCGGGCTGCCCTGGAGCTCGCGTATCCGCAGGCCATCGACGTCGGCTATCGCTGGCACGAATTCGGCGACGTCCACCTCCTCCTCGCTCGATGACCGGCTCCCGGGTCCCACCTCCGTTGTCCGAGGCGAGGCGTGACGTCCTCTACGCCGTCCGTCGACGCGGCGAGGCAACGGTGGAGCAAGTGGCCGACGCGCTGGCGATGTCGATCAGTGGCGCTCGCCAACACCTGGCCGCGTTGCGAGATGCCGAGCTCGTGTCCGACCGTGAGCTCGCCCCGGAGGGCCGGGGTCGTCCTCGTCGGGTCCACCGGGTCACGGCGCAGGGCGACGACCTGTTCCCGAAGGCGTACGGCGAGCTGACGAACGAACTGCTGGGCTTCCTCGACGCCGACCTCGAACGCGAGTTGTTCGACCGTCGGCGCGCTGGACGGATCGAGCGGGCCGAGCGTCGACTCGACGGCCTCGACCTCGCAGGGCGTGTCGACGAGCTCGCCCGCATCCTCGACGAGGACGGCTACCTCGCCACGTCGCGTCATCGGGACGACGGCACGTTCGACATCGTCGAGCACAACTGCGCCATCGCCGCGGTCGCTGCGGCGCACCCCGACGCATGCCGGTCCGAGTTGGAGTTCATCCGGACCGTGCTCCCCGACGCGACCGTCGACCGCATCTCCCACATCGTCTCGGGCGCGACCGAGTGCGGCTATCGAGTCGTCCCGAGCGCTGCCTGAACACCGGAGCTACCGTCACGGTCGTGGATTTCCGTGACGTCGTCCGGGTCGGGAGCGAGCTTCCCGACGTCGAGGTGTCGACCTCGTACGGGACGCCGGCGTTGAAGGTGCGAGGACGGTCGTTCTGCCGGCTCTGGGGCCCGGACGAGAGTGAGCGCAAGGGACCTGAACCGGGCGACGTGCTGGTCGTCTTCTGCGATCTCGACGAGAAGCCGATGCTCATCGAGTCCGCGGGCGGCGCGCTCTTCGATCAGGAGCACTACGTCGGTCACCCCGCCCTCCTCGTCAGGCTCGCCGACGTCGACGACGCGTTGTTGAAGGACGTCCTGACGGAGAGTTGGCGCCAGAAGGCCCCGAAGCGGCTGCTGGGCGAGTTCGATGCGACCGGCGGCTGAGATCAGCCTTCGGCCGGAGCGCGCGCCGATTCGAGTTCCACGGTGACCGCGTCGGTCGAGCGGAGTCCGCTGACCCACTCGGCTGCGAGGAGCCAGAACGTACCGGACCCGAACTCGGGAGTCATCTGGTCGCTGGCGTCGACGCGGATCATCGGCGCGTCCCCCACCGCCTCTGCCAGGCGTGCTTCGATCGAGCCGGCAGCGTGCTGTTCGCCCTCGCGCCCACCGAGGTAGCCGCCGGCTTCCGCCCATGCGTCGCCCGATTCGGTGGTGGCCAGGAACTGCAGGAAGTCCTGGGCGTGATCCTGCTCGCTCATGGCGATCGCCAGATCGACACCGGCGAGCAGCGGTGGTGCGGTCCCGGAGACTTCGGGCGGGAGGATGAAGACGTCGAGCGCCTCGTCTGGCCCGATGGGTGTTCCGCTCGGCAGCCAGTCCTGGGTGAAGGTTCCGTTGCGGTGCATCGCGCATCGGGGCGGCTCCTCGAGCAGCGGGAGAATGGCCTCGTCGACGGACGTACGCACGATGCCCGCCGTGTTCCCCAACACGTGGCCACGCTGGAGGAGGAGGGCGTCCACGGTCTCGAACGCGTGCACGATCTCGGGGTCGGTGAAGGCGAGGTCGCCATCGACCCACGCGTCGTACCCGGTCTCGCCCGCCTCCCGCAGCACGGTCTCCTCGATCCAGTCGGTCACGACCCAGCCGGTGGCGCCGAACGCACCGATGCCGAAGCACCACGGTGCGATTCCTTCCCCGGCGATGCGTCGAGTGAGGGTGAGCAGTTCCGGGTAGCTCGACGGGATCGACCAGCCCATGGCCTCCCACTGTGGCGGCGAGTACCAGACCAGGCTCTTGATGTTGACCCGGTACGGCACGGCCAGCAGTGCGCCGTCGATGGCCCCGAGCTGCCGGACGGCGTCGTCGAGGGTGGAGGTCATCTCGTTGACCACGGCGTCGCCGAGCGGAACCACCTGCCCACGTGCGTCGAGGTCGGCGATGACCCCGGGTTGGGGAACGATCGCGACGTCGGGTGCCCGAGCGTCGTTCACCCGGCGACGCAACTCGTTCGCGAAGTCGGCCGATCCGATGTACCGCACGTCGATGCCGGTGTCCTGCTCGAAGGAAACGATCGACGCTTCGAAGCGATCGGCGCTGACCCCGACCCACGGACCGAACACCTCGATCGTGCGGGCCGAGCCATCGCTGCTCTCCTCGGGCGTGGGCTGGCTGCATGCGAGGGCGGCGCACGCGAGGCCGGCGCATGCGAGGACCGGGAACACCGCGACGCGTCTCACGGGTCGGTCACCGTGCGCTCACCTGGATCTCGTCGATCGACTGGCTCGCCAACAACAGATCCACCGGGCCGTCGTGACGAACGGCGATCAGCTCGGCGAGCTCCCAGGCAGGGCGGCTCTCGTTCGCGCTGGCGATGCGAAGTTCGACGTTCCCTCGGCCGTCGTCGACATCTGTCGACAGCTCGACCACGTCGACCGTGTCGTCCCACTCGCGTATGGCCGCGGTGACGGCGCGCTCGAATTGCGTGTCCTCGATGACCTCGAGGGTGTGGAGCGTGAGGGGGATCGCCACGGCAACAACGGCACCGACCGTGACCATGAGCCCGACGCGGACACGACGCTGCGCGTCGATCTCGGGAGGCGCGACCCCGGAGGCGAGGAGCATGACCGCGCCGGCGAAGATGATCGCTGCGAGGTTCGTCAGATAGAGCAGCAGCGCGCCACGAGCGTCGCTGGTCGCACCGGCCTCGAGCGTGATGCCGACGACAGCCAGTGGCGGGACCAGTGCGACAGCGATGCCGACACCGGGCAAGGCCGAGGTCGCGTCGCGTCTCGGTGCCACGTAGCCGCCGGCTGCGCCGGCCGCCACGGCGATGCCGAGGTCGAGCAATCCCGGTTCGGTCCTCGACAAGACCTCGGTCGGCAGGTCATCGGCGGAGACGATGGTGCGTCCGGACAGCTTCGAAACGATGATCCCGACGGCGATCGCGAGGAGTGTTCCTCCGATGAGCACCACGGTCGCCCGCACCAGGCGGCGGCTGTCCGACGTGCAGATCGCCGCCGCTGTGGCGAGTATCGGTGTCATCAATGGGGCGACGAGCATGGCCCCGATCACCACGGCAACCGAGTCGGACAGGAGCCCGAACGCGGCGATCGCGGCCGAGAGGACGAGGAGCGTGGTGAATCGCCACAGGTAGCTCCGGAACCGGTCCCCGGTCGGGAGGAGTTCGTCCATCATGGCGTCGCGGTCGGAAAGGCTGATGCGGGGCAGGCGTCGGCGGGCGGCCGCACTCATGCCGGCGAGGGCCGTCATCGCCGGGGGTCCCGTTCGCTCGGGGGGCGACTGGGCGTCGGTCGCGCTCGTTTCACCCGGCCCTGACACGGGCGCAACGTACCATCGGCCCTCCCCTGATCGGCCCTCCCCTGATGGGCGCAGGCCCGCGTTATGGTCGCGCCGACCGCTCGACCGCAGGCAACCCGGGGGAACGATCCATGTCCGATCAGACCGGCGCAGACCAGTCAGGACCCGCCATCGAGGCCCTCGGTGCGGAGACCCGCACCTTCGCGCCGCCCGCGGACTTTGCTGCCAACGCGCTGACCGACGACCAGTCGCTCTACGCCGAGGCCGCCGCCGACCGCCTCGGCTTCTGGGAGCGTCAGGCGCGCGACCTGGTGACCTGGCGCAAGGACTGGCACACCGCACTCGAGTGGAACCTCCCCGACGCGAAGTGGTTCGTCGGTGGAACGCTCAACATCGCCGAGAACTGTCTCGACCGGCACGTCCAGGCCGGTCGTGGCGACAAGGTTGCGTATCACTGGGAGGGGGAGCCGGGCGACACCCGGACGTTCACCTACGCCCAACTCCTCGATGAGGTGTGTCGATTCGCCAACGTCCTCAAGGACCTCGGGGTCTCGAAGGGTGATCGCGTCTGTCTCTACATGCCGATGATCCCGGAGCTGCCGATCGCCATGCTGGCCTGTGCCCGCATCGGCGCCCCGCACTCGGTGGTGTTCGGCGGCTTCTCGTCCAATGCCCTCGCCGACCGCATCATCGACGCCGAGGCCAAGGTCCTGATCACCGCCGACGCCGGCTTCCGGCGCGGCGAACCCGCCACCCTCAAACCGGCGGTCGATGTCGCCGTCGCCGGCACTGCCAGCATCGAGGCCGTGGTCGTGGTCAATCGCTGTGACACCGAGCCCGAGATGATGGCGGGTCGCGACCACTGGTGGCACGACCTCATGCAGTCGGCCAGTGCCGATTGCGACGCGGAGGAGATGGACAGCGAGGACCTCCTCTATCTGCTCTACACGTCGGGCACCACCGGCAAGCCCAAGGGCATCATGCACACGACGGGTGGTTACCTCACCCAGGTCGCGTTCACCCACAAGTACGTGTTCGACATCCACCCCGAGACCGACGTCTACTGGTGCGCCGCCGACATCGGCTGGGTCACCGGCCACAGCTACATCGTCTATGGCCCGCTCACCAACGGCTGCACCAGCGTGATGTACGAGGGCGTACCGAACCACCCGGGCAACGACCGCCTCTGGGACATGATCGAACGCTACGGGGTCACGAAGTTCTACACCGCGCCCACCGCCATCCGGACGTTCATGAAATGGGGCCGACAGGAGCCCGACGGTCACGATCTGTCGAGCCTGAAGATGCTCGGCACGGTCGGGGAACCGATCAATCCGGAGGCGTGGATGTGGTACCACGAGGTCATCGGCGGCGAGTCGTGTCCCATCGTCGACACCTGGTGGCAAACCGAGACCGGGGGGATCATGATCAGCCCGCTGCCCGGGGTCACGACGACTCGGCCCGGCACCGCGACCCACCCGCTGCCCGGGATCACGGCCGAACTGGTCGACGACGACGGCAACCAGGTGCACGAGGGCGGCGGCTACCTCACGATCACCGAGCCGTGGCCGTCGATGCTCCGAGGAATCTGGGGCGACGACGAGCGCTATCGCGAGACGTACTGGTCTCGATTCGAGGGCCGGTACTTCGCCGGCGACGGCGCCAAGCTCGATCCCGACGGCTATCTCTGGGTGTTGGGTCGGGTCGACGACGTGATGAACGTCTCGGGCCATCGGCTGTCGACCACGGAGATCGAATCGGCACTCGTGAGCCACCCGTCGGTGGCCGAGGCCGCGGTCGTGGGTGCCACCGATGCGACAACCGGCCAGATCCCCATCGCCTATGTCATCCTGCGCGGGGGCGTCGACGAGAAGGGCCTGGGCGAGATCCTGCGCGAGCACGTGTCGAACGAGATCGGCCCGATCGCCAAGCCCCGAACCGTGATCCTCGTTCCCGAACTCCCCAAGACCCGATCGGGCAAGATCATGCGTCGCCTGCTGCGCGACGTGGCCGAGGGACGCGACCTGGGGGACACCACGACCCTCGCCGACGCCGGCGTGGTCGACGAGATCACCAGTCGGGCTGCGGTCAGCGACGAGGATT
Organism: Acidimicrobiales bacterium; assembly: GCA_037968675.1. GTDB lineage: Bacteria > Actinomycetota > Acidimicrobiia > Acidimicrobiales > Salinilacustritrichaceae > Salinilacustrithrix. Next base: position 12,755 of record JBBKVY010000059.1, read on the forward strand.
GAGACGGCGGTGCCGCTGCGCTCCCGTAGCCTCGCCCCGATGACGAGCCGCTCGAGCACGCTCCCGCCGGTCGGGCTCGTGATCGGGCTCGTGATCGCACTGGTGATCGGGCTGGCGGGATGCGGCGACGACGACGTCGGGGGTGCCGACACGACGACCTCGACATCGACAACCGTCGCGGACACCACGGCCACCGACGATTCGGCCGAGGACCCACCGTCCGGGGATCCAGGCGAGGACGACGGTCTGGGCGATCCACTGGTGTTCGTGGCCGATCTGACCGCCGACACCGAGGTGCCAGGGCCGGGCGACGACGATGGCGCCGGACGCATCGAGATCGAGTCGGCGGCGGTGGGGGAGTGGTGCATCGACATGGAGGTCGCCGGCCTCGGTGCCGACGTGACCGACTCGCACATCCACTTCGGTCCCGCAGGCAACAGCGGCGACGTGGTGATCCCCATCGGCGCCCCCACCGCCAGCGGTGGCGACACCGAAACCTGGACCGACGTGTGCGTCACGGTCGCAGACGACCTCGTCGCCGAGATCGTCGACGCGCCCGACGCGTTCTACGCCAACGTCCACACCGCCGATTTCGGTGGCGGCGCCGTCCGCGGCCAACTCGAGTCCTCGACGATCTTCGATCTCGTCCTGTCGTGAGCGCGCCGTGAACTGGGTCGATCCGGACAACTGGAGCTGGCGTGACGGGGCGATCGAGGCCGCGCCGACGGTGGTGTTCGACATGGACGGCGTCCTGTCGGACGCCACCCGTCGCCAGCACTATCTCGAATGGCCGCGTCGTGACTGGGAGTCGTTCTTCGAGGAGTGCGGCGACGACGCACTCATCGACGAGGTCGCACGCCTGCTCGACTGTCTCGACCCGGGGTTGCGCATCGTCCTGCTCACCGCTCGCCCCATCCGCGTCCAGCCCCAGACGCTGGGATGGCTGAAGCGCTACGGACTGCGGTGGGACCTGCTGATCATGCGCGACTGGGGTGACTACATGGCTGCCCCCCACTTCAAGCGCCTCACCACCCAGGAGCTTCGGGACTACGGCTTCGACCTCCGCCTCGCCTTCGAGGACGACCAACGCAATGTCGACATGTTCCACAGCGAAGGTGTCCCCTGCGTCTACATCCACTCCGGCTATCACAGCTGAGAACGGGCGTCCCGGGAACCGCCGAGGGCTCGGATACGTTCTTGTTGCTGAACGTCTGCTCGCCGAGCATCGTCAGACCGCAGGAAGGGACCATGCAGAACACGGCCAAGACGGCAGTGCTGCTCGCCGGACTCGGGGGCCTCCTCGTGCTCATCGGCGGCGGTGTCGCCGGAGGAACCGGCGCGTTCATCGGCCTCGCCATCGGCCTGGTCTTCGTGGGCGGGTCCTACTGGTTCTCCGACAAGCTCGCGATCAAGGCGGCGCGGGCCGTGCCGGCACCAGCGGCGCAGTTCCCGGAGTACTACACGACGATGCACGAGCTGACGCAGTTGGCCGGCATGCCGATGCCGGCGCTCTACATCACACCCGACCAACAGCCCAATGCCTTCGCCACCGGCCGGGGTCCGAACAACGCTGCCGTGGCCGTCACCCAGGGCCTCGTGCAGACGCTCACCTGGGACGAGATCCGCGGGGTGCTCGCCCACGAGCTGTCGCACGTCCGCAACCGCGACATCCTCATCGGATCGGTGGCGGCGGCGATCGCCATGGGGATCACCTTCATCGCCCGCATGGCGATGTGGGGCGCGATCTTCGGTGGCGGACGCAACGACGACGACAACAACCCGATCGCCCTCATCGCCACCGCGCTGCTCGCACCGATCGCCGCTGGGCTACTCCAGATGGCCATCAGCCGGAGCCGCGAATTCGGTGCCGACCGGAGTGCCGCACAGCTCATCGGGACCGGTGAGCCGCTGGCGCGGGCGCTCGAGAAGCTCGAGTCGTACTCGCAGCAGGTGCCCATGAACGTGAACCCGGCCCAGGCCAGCGCGTACATCGTCAACCCGCTGACCGGCAACAAGGCCCAGTTCGCGAAGCTGTTCCGGACCCACCCGTCGACGGTCGAGCGCGTCGAGCGGCTCCGGGCCGAGGCGTGGCGCTGAAACCGCGACTCGGTCAGTCCCGGAAGTTCTCGAACTGGAGCGGGATGCCGTAGTCGCCGTCGCGGAGCGCAGCGATGACGTCCTGGAGCGCGTCGCGCTTCTTGGCCGTGACCCGGAGCTGTTCACCCTGCGTCTGTGACTGGACGCCCTTGAGGCCCAGGTCCTTGATGGCCTTGTTCAGCTCCCGCGCCTTGTCGGACGAGATACCGGCACGCAGTGCGATCTGCTGGCGGGCTCTGGCGCCGGAGGCCTCTTCGACGTCGCCCGGGTCGAGGACCTTGAGGCTCACCTTGCGCTTCACCAGCTTCTCCTCGAGCACCTGGCGAAGCGCGTGGAGGCGGTCCTCGCTCTCGGACTCGACCGTGATCGCCGAGTCGCCGCTCAGCTCGACCGAGCTGCCGGTCCCCTTGAAGTCGTACCGCGTGGCGGCCTCGCGGGCGGCCTGGTCCACGGCATTGCGGACCTCCTGCTGGTCGAACTCGGACACGACGTCGAAGCTGGGCATGACCGCCACGATAACGAGATGCGGCTGGGTCGGGCTCGGGGGCGGCAGCTACATTGTCGACCTCCCGGGTCGGTGCCCGAGTGGCCAAAGGGAACAGGCTGTAAACCTGTCGGCATCTGCCTACGTTGGTTCAAATCCAACCCGGCCCACGCGAATCCTCCAAGCCCCGGCGGGCCTTCCGGATTCGAGGCGAATGCATCGCATTCGTCCGCGCACCGTCGCGCGGCTTCAGAGCAGCTTCTGCATGACGACGACGTCGAGCCAGCGGCCGAACTTGCGGCCCACCTCGCGTTCGACGCCGACGTGGCCGAAGCCGGCGGCGCGATGGAGGGCGATCGAGGTCGCGTGGCCGCCGACGATTCGGGCGATGACGGTGTGGAAGCCGCGCGCTGAGGCGACGTCGACGATGCCTGTCAGCAGCTCACGTCCGACACCGCGACCACGGAACTCGGCGCCGACGTACACCGAATCCTCGACAGTGCCGCGATACGCGGCCCGCTCGCGATAGGTGGACAGAGACGCGAACCCGGCGGTGGTCCCGTCGACCTCGGCGACGACCACCTCCAGCGCGCCGGAGCGCTCGCCCAGCCACGCCCGTTGCTCGTCGAGCGAACGCGCTACCAGGTCGAACGTGACGTCAGACCCGGCGACCTCTGCGTTGTAGATGGCGGCCGTCGCCTCGGCATCGCCGGTCGCGGCCGGCCGGATCACCGTTGCGTCGTTGCCCATGACGTCATGGTGGCGTCAGCGACGACCGGGACGCCAGACCGGCCGCAACGTGGTGCTTCAGACCGTCGCCACCGACTTCGTCGCATTCGCTCGTACGGTCGGCTCGATCACTGCGACCTGACCGGTCATCGCCTCCATGCGCGCCCACGACGTCACATCCTCGTCTCCCGTGAGCAGGATGACCTGCGGCGCGCCGGCCGACGCCGAGAGCATGTCGAGCAGCATCGGTTTGACCGTCGGTTCGAGATCCTCGAACGCGTCGTCGACCACCATCGGGAGCACGTCGGCCCCGGGGGTGAGGGCCCGCACCGCTTCGATCCGATTGAGCAGGGCCTGGGCGAGTTCGCCGGTCGTGTCGGCCGACATGACCGGCGCGGTTTCCGACAGGTACTGGAGCGACCGGACACCGTGCTGGACATCGGCCGACAACCGGATCTGGTCGGCGTGTTCGAGCGCGAACGTCAGTGAGATGTCGCCGGCGACCGACTTCCACTGCTCGCTCGCCTTTCGGTGCGCGGACACGACCTCCATGAACCGGCGGCGGTCTCCATCGGTGTCGAGCAGCGCGTTGACGCGCTCGAAATGGAAGGACGCGTAATCCTCCGCTCCAGCGAACGACAGCGCCTCCCGCTCGGCGTTCTCGGCCCGTGTGACACGCCGCCGGAAGTGCAGCGCGAGCACGACGCCAGCGATTGCCATCAGGATGAACGGCAGCCCCGACGTCGCCTGATCGGAGAACGTCAGCGCCAGCCCGACGATCGCGCCGATGTCGGCCACGGTCAGGCTCGCGAGCCGGATCTTGTCGTACTTCTCCGTCGCGTCGACCAGCTCTGCATGCGTCGCCTCGACCGTGTCCAGCAACTCGACGTCGGTGGCCGATGCGCCCGACGACTCAGAAACCTGATCGAGCAGCTCGTTCGCTGCCTGGAAGCGCGTCGCCGTGTCCCAGAGGAGGTCTTGGTCCATGATCGCCAAGCGGCTCACGTACTCGTCGGTTGCGCCCCGAAGGACCAGGTCGTCGCTGCTGAGGCGGATCGCTCGCTGTGCGAGCGCTCGGTCGACGCCGAGCGCGGCGAACAGGTCGATGGAGCCGTCGCTACCGAGGTACTGGGTGGTCACGTCGTCGACCGAGCCCGTGTCGATCACGCGGTGGCGGCCCGAGGGCGGTCGGAACACGGTCAGTGCACGGTCGTGGGCCCGGAGCTCCAGGTGCACGCCTGGTTTGGCCCCGGCCAGCGAGTCGATGATCTCGCCGGCGAGCGCCGCGCGGGAGGCGTGATCGAGGCCACCGATCACGGTGAAGCGGGGATGGAATGCAGTGGCGAACGTGTGCTCACCCGAGTCGATGATCAGTCGTTCCAGTTGCACCACGCGGGTATCGGCGTGTTCGTCGGCCCGCTTGAGCGTGTCGTCGGCCCGCTGCGGTGTCGCGGCCGCATCGCTCTTTGTGTCTCCTGAACGGCTGCGTAGACTCCCCCGCCGCATCAGGACCAGACCGCGCAGCCGCGTGAGACGGTGCTGGAACGAGTTGCCCCGTTAGCTCAGTCGGCAGAGCACAGCCATGGTAAGGCTGGTGTCGTCGGTTCGATTCCGACACGGGGCTCGGCGTCGCCATCTCTCCGGTTCGGCGAGACGGTGACACCACAAGCGACAGATGCCCAGTTCGGACAAGAGAACGCGGCGACGTAGCTCAGATGGTTAGAGCACGCGGCTCATAATCGCGGTGTCGGCGGTTCGATTCCGCCCGTCGCCACACAGCACCACAACCCCACCCATCCAAGACATCTCGAGAAGGACGCAATCCCATGGCCAAGGAGAAGTTCGATCGGTCCAAGCCCCATGTGAACATCGGGACGATGGGTCACATCGATCATGGGAAGACGACGCTGACTGCGGCGATCTCGCGGGTGTTGTCGGAACGG
>JBBKVY010000060.1:0-7731 GCA_037968675.1 Acidimicrobiales bacterium
GCGTTCATGGCACCCTTCGCCGGGTTCCTGTCGACCCTGGGCGGCAACCTCGACCATCTCGTCGAGGCCTTCCGGACCGGGGCCGGCTTCGGCTGGCACGAACACGGCGACGGCGCCCGGTGCGGCCAGGCCGAGGCCAACCGACCGATGTACCTCCACCTGCTGGGAAAGGAGTACCTCTCGTCGATCGACGACGTGGAAACCGCCCTCCACGCCGGTGGACGCGTCGCGGACGTGGGATGCGGGCTCGGGTGGTCCTCGATCGGCATCGCCCAGGCGTACCCGGAGGCATCCGTCGACGGCTACGACATCGACGGGCCATCGATCGACAGGGCACGCGTCTACGCAGCCGAGGCGGGCGTCGACGACCGCCTGCGGTTCCGGACGGTCGACGTCGGCACCCTCGACGCCGACAGCGTCGACTACGACCTGGTCCTCGCGCTCGAGTGCGTGCACGACATGCCCGACCCGGTGTCGGTCCTCGCCGCCATGAAGGCGATGGTGAAGCCCGGGGGCACCGTGATCGTCATGGACGAGCGCGTCGGTGACGTCTTCACCGGCGAGGGCGACGAGGTCGAGCAGCTCCTCTACGGCTTCAGCCTCCTCTGCTGCCTGGCCGACGGTCGCAACGCGCCGGAGTCGGTGGCCACCGGCACGGTGATGCGCAAGCCCACCTTGGAGCGGTACGCCCAGCACGCCGGCTACTCCGCGGTCGAGACGCTGCCGATCGAGAACGACTTCTTCCGGTTCTACCGCCTGCAGTCCTGAGCACGGTCGGCGGGGAATCGCCAGCGAGAAGGTCGGCCCCCGATCGCGTGGTCGAGGGCCGAGAGGTCTCCGTGTACCGACATCGGGGTATCGACACCGGCATGTCTGACGACGCGTCCCGCCGCACCCGACTCGAGTGGAAGGTGGTGTCGACGCTGGCCGGCGTCGGCGGCGCGATCGCCACCCGGAAGCTCACCAATGTGGTGTGGGCGAGGACGACCTCCGGTTCGGAGGCGCCCCCACTGAATCCCGCCGACCGCCGCATCTCGTGGTCGGAGGGCGTGCAGTGGGCGGTGGCCGCCGGTGTCGGTGCCGCACTCGGCCGCCTGGTGAGTCAGCGCGTCGCCGCAGCCGGCTGGGAATCGGCAACGGGCAACCCGCCGCCAGGCCTCAGCACCTGAGGGGTAGAAGTGGCCGTCGGCGTGATCGTCAGGGCTCGACGACGACCTTGCCGAGCGCCGTTCGGTCCATGAGCGACCGGAGCGCCTCGCCGGCACGGTCGAGCGGGTAGCGCTCGCTCACGTACGGGCGCAGCTTCGCTTCGGCGACCAAGCCGATGAGTTCATCGCTGACGGCCCGAGCGAGGTCCGGCTCCCTGGCGACCATCGCCCCGTAGAAGACACCGACCACCTGGCAACCCTTGAGGAGTGTGAGGTTGAGCGGGAGCGACGGGATGCCTGCGGTGAACCCGATGACGAGATAGCGGCCGCCCCACCCGATGGCACGCAACGCGGGCTCGGCGTACTCGCCGCCCACGCAGTCGTAGACGACGTCGACGCCGGCGCCGCCCGTCAGTTCCTTGGCTCGGACCTTGAGGTCCTCGGTCGAGTAGTCGATCGTCTCCACCGCGCCGCGCGCTCGACAGAGATCGAGCTTCTCCCGACTCGATGCCGCGGCGATGACCCGTGCTCCCATCAGCGTGCCGAGCTCGACGGCCGACAGCCCGACCTGTCCGCCGGCGCCCAGGACCAGCAACGTCTCGCCGGCATGCAGGTCGCCGCGGTGCTTCAGCCCGTAGAGGCTGGTGCCGTACGCATAGTTGAGGCCGGTCGACTCGCCGAAGCCCACCGCATCGGGCAAGCGACGCGCACCGGCGGCGGGCACGACGGCGAGTTCGGCGAAACCGCCGGTCACGCCCAGCCCACCGACGACTCGGTCGCCGACCGAGAGTGAGTCGACGCCGTCGCCGAGGGCCGCGACCACGCCGGCCACCTCGCCACCGGGGACGTAGGGCGGCTCGGCCGTGAACTGGTACTTGTCCTCGAGCATCAGCGTGTCGGGGAACGTGACCGCGGCCGCCTTCACCTCGATCACGACCTGCCCGGGCCCGGGGGTCGGATCAGGGCGCTCCTCCACCACCAACTGTTCGGGTGGTCCGAACTCGTTGCACACCACGGTCCTCATTGCGGCTCCTCGGTCGACATCGGCACCGCAATCGTCGCACGACGACGCTGGTCAGGTGAGGGCGGGGATGATGCGCTGGCCGTAGGCGTTCAGCGTCTCGTCCTTCTGGTCGTGCATGAGATAGATGGCGAACTGATCGACACCGAGCGCTCGAAGTGCCTGCAGCCGCTCGATGTGGGCTTCCTCCGGCCCGAGGATGCAGAAACGATCGATGATGTCGTCGGGCACGAAGTCGGTGTGCGCGCTGCCGGCCTTGCCGTGCTCGCGGTAGTCGTACCCCTCGCGACCCTTGATGTAGTCGGTCAGGGCCTGCGGCACGGCCCCGGAGTCGCCGTAGCGGTCGACGAGGTCGGCGACGTGGTTGCCCACCATCCCCCCGAACCAGCGGCACTGGTCGCGCTGGTGGTCGAGGTCGGTGCCGACGTAGGCCGGCGCGGCCACGCAGATGTAGAGCTCGTCGGGGTTGCGACCCGCCTCCTCGGCGGCGGCGCGCACCGCGCCGATGGTCCACTCGGCGAGCGACAGGTCGGCCAACTGGAGGATGAACCCGTCGGCCTGGCTGCCGCACAGTTGCAGCGCCTTAGGGCCGTAGGCGGCCATGAGCACGTTCAGCTCGGACCGATCGGCCCACGGGAACTGCTGTTGCGTGCCGTTGTAGGTGACCTCGTCGCCCTCGGCCAGCCCCTTGATGACCGTCATCGCCTCACTCAGCGTCGACAGCTTGGCCGGCGTGTGCCCCAGCACGCGCATGGCCGAGTCGCCCCGGCCGATGCCACAGATCGTGCGGTTGCCGAACATGTCGTTCAGCGTGGCGAAGTGCGACGCGGTGACGGTCCAGTTGCGGGTTCCGGGGTTGGTGACCATGGGGCCGACGACCATGCGCTTGGTGGCCGCCAGCATCTGGCTGTAGATCACGTACGGCTCCTGCCACAGGATGTGGCTGTCGAAGGTCCAGCCGTGCGAGAAGCCGAGCGTCTCGGCCTTCCGGGCCAGATCGACGACCCGCCACGCCGGTGGGTCGGTCTGCAGTACGACGCCGAAGTCCATGGGGTCCGCTCCTATCGATTCTGGGGAAAGCCGAGGTCGACCCGGCTCCTCGCCGGGTCGGGCCACCGCGAGGTGACCACCTTCGCACGGGTGTAGAAGTTGATTCCTTCCGGCCCGTACATGTTGGTGTCGCCGAACAGCGACGCCTTCCAGCCGCCGAACGAGTGGTAGCCGACGGGCACGGGCACCGGCACGTTGATGCCGACCATGCCGGCATCGGCATCTTCCTGGAACTGGCGAGCCGCGCCGCCGTCGCTGGTGAAGATCGCGGTGCCGTTGCCCCACGGGTTCTGCTCGATCAAGTCGACGGCTTCGGCATAGGTGTCGACCCGGACCACGCAGAGCACGGGCCCGAAGATCTCGTCGGTGTAGACCCTCATGTCCGGAGTGACCTCGTCGAGCAGCGTGACCCCGAGGAAGAAGCCGTCGCCGTCGAAGGTCCGGTCGCGGCCGTCGACCACCACGGTGGCCCCCTCGTCGGCGCCGAGGCCGACGTAGTCAGCCACCCGGTCACGGTGCTCGCGGGTGATGAGGGGACCCATCTCGGACGTCGGGTCGTCGCCGGACCCGATGGTGAGTTTCTCCATACGGACCTTGATCGCATCGACCAGTGGGTTCGCCACCCCACCGACGGCCGCGACCACCGAGATCGCCATGCAGCGTTCGCCGGCCGAGCCGTAGGCCGCGGACACCGCGGCGTCGGCGGCCAGGTCGATGTCGGCATCGGGCAGCACGACCATGTGGTTCTTGGCCCCGCCCAGCGCCTGGATTCGCTTGCCGTGGGCGGTTCCGGTCTCGTACACGTACTTCGCGATGGGCGTCGAGCCAACGAAGCTGACGGCCTTCACGTCGGGGTGTTCGAGCAGCCGGTCGACGGCCACCTTGCCGCCGTTGACCAGATTCAGCACGCCGGGCGGGAAGCCGGCCTGCTGGAAGAGCTCGGCGATGAAGCGGGGCGCCGAAGGATCCCGTTCCGATGGCTTGAGGACGAAGGTGTTCCCCGTGGCCACCGCGTTCGGGATCATCCAGAGCGGCACCATGGCCGGGAAATTGAACGGGGTGATGCCGGCCACGACGCCGAGGGGCTGGCGAACCGAGTACACGTCGATCCCCGTCGATGCGTGGCTCGAGTAACCGCCCTTCAACATCTCTGCGATCCCGCACGCGTATTCGATGTTCTCGAGCGCTCGGGCCACCTCGCCGAGTGCGTCGGTGTGTACCTTGCCGTGCTCGGCGGTCAGCCGGCGGGCGATCTCGTCGGCGTTGGCGTCGACCAGGTTGCGGAAGGCGAACATGAGCTTGCTGCGTCGGGCGAGCGACTCGTGCTTCCACTCGGCGAATGCCGCGGCGGCGCTGGCGACTGCGGCATCGACCTCGGCCCCGCCGGCCAGGTCGAGCACGCCGGTCTGCTCGCCCGTGGCCGGGTTGAACACCGCGCTGGTCTCGCCGGAGGTGCCGGCGACGGACTGGCCGTCGATGAGGTGGTGGATGGGCTGCATGCCGGATGCTCCTCGGATGGGCGGGCGGGAGTCGATGGTCAGATGAGGTAGGTCGACAGCCCGCGGCGGAGGAACCGTCCGTCGCCCTTCGAGCCCAGGTACGCACCGCCGTCGATGATGGTGCGGCCGCGAGACAACACGGTGTCGACGTGGCCGGTCACCTCGACCCCTTCGTAGGCCGAGTTGTCGAGATTCATGTGATGGTTGTCGACGCTGATGGTCCAGGTGGCATCGGGGTCATACAGCACGATGTCGGCGTCGGCCCCCGGCTGGATCGCCCCCTTCTGCGGATACAGGCCCATCATGCGGGCGGGGCTCGTCGCACAGAGTTCGACCCAACGGGGCACGCTGATCTGGCCGGTCACGACCCCCTGGAAGATCATGTCCATGCGGTGCTCGACGCCGCCGATGCCGTTCGGGATGGCTCGGAAGTCGTTGACCCCCAGCTCCTTCTGCTCCTTCATGCAGAACGGGCAGTGGTCGGTCGAGACGACGGCCAGGTCGTTGGTGCGCAGGCCCTTCCACAGCTCGTCCTGGTGGTGCTCGTGCTTGCTGCGCAGCGGGGTCGAGCAGACATAGGCAGCGCCCTCGAAGCCGGGCTTGTCGAGGTGGTCCTCGAGACTGAAGTAGAGATACTGCGGGCAGGTCTCGGCGAAGACGTTGGCGCCCTTGTTGCGGGCGATCGCCACCTCTTCGAGGGCTTCCTTGGCCGACAGGTGGACGATGTAGAGCGGCGCGGCGCCGACCTTGGCCAACTGGATGGCCCGGTGGGTCGCCTCGCTCTCGAGTTCGGGTCGGCGCACGTACCCGTGGTTGACCGGCGCGATCTCGCCCCGCTCGTGGGCCTGCTCGGCGAGCACGTCGATGGCCAGCCCGTTCTCGGCGTGCATCATGATCAGCCCGCCGTTGCCGGCCGCCTTCTGCATGGCTCGCAGGATCTGCCCGTCGTCGCTCAGGAACACGCCGGGGTACGCCATGAACAGCTTGAAGCTCGAGACGCCCTCGTCGACGAGCAGGTCCATCTCCTTGAGCGACGCATCGGTCACGTCGCCGATGATCATGTGGAAGCCGTAGTCGATGGCGCAGTTGCCCTCGGCGAGGGCCATCCGGTCGTCGAAGCACTCGCGCACCTCGAGGCCGAAGCTCTGGGTGGCGAAGTCGACGATGGTCGTCGTGCCACCCCACGCCGCGGCGCGGGTACCGCTCTCGAAGTCGTCGGAGGCGACGGTGCCGCCGAAGGGAAGCTCCATGTGGGTGTGGACGTCGACCCCGCCGGGGACGACGAGCTTGCCCGCGGCGTCGATGACCTGGGCGCCGGATTCGGCGGCGATGGCGACGTCGCTCCCCGGGGCGAGGACGGCGGCGATCTTCTCGCCGTCGACGAGCACCTCGGCCGGGCCCGCTCCGGTGGTGGTGACCACGGTTCCGCCCTTGATCAGGATCGTCATGTGCTGCTCCTCCTCAGTCGATGCTCTCGATGGTCGCGATCAGCGCGTCGACGCCCTCGTCGATCTCGGCCGGTGACACGTTGAGCATGGGCGCGATGCGGATGGCGTTGTTGTACAGCCCACCCTTGCCGACCAGCAGACCCCGCTGCTTGCAGCCTTCGAGCACCTGGCCGGCCCGCTGGGGGTCCGGTTCGATGCTGTCGGGATGGACGGTCTCGATGGCCTGCATGAGGCCCTTGCCGCGCAGTTCGGCGATCCAGTCGGTCCGCTCGGCGACGGGCGCGAGCCGCTCGGTCAGGCGCCGTCCCATGGCCAGTGCGTTGGACTGCAGATCGTGGTCGAGCAGGTAGTGCAGCGTGGCCAGGCCGCCGGCCGCCGACAGCGGGTTGCCGCCGAAGGTCGAGAACGACTGCACGTCGATGGTGTCCATGATCTCGGCCCGGGCCACCACGCCGGCCAGGGTGACGCCGTTGCCGACCCCCTTGGCGAAGGTCAAGATGTCGGGCACGACACCGTGGGCCTGGTAGCCCCAGAAGTGCTCACCGGTGCGACCCCAGCCGGTCTGGACCTCGTCGGAGATGAACAGGATGTCGTGGGCGTCGAGCACCTTGTGCAGGCTGCCGAAGAACCCGTCGGGCGGCACGGCGAACCCGCCGACACCCTGGATCGGCTCGGCGATCAGGCAGGCGATGTCGCCGCTCGTCATCATGTCGATGACCTGCACGAGGTCCGAGGTGCATGCCTGGGTGTAGGCCTCGTCGTCCAGGTCGCGGAACGGGCTGCGCAACCGGTAGCCACCGTGCACGAAGCTGACCGACAGGCCGGAGAGACTGGTCGACGACCAGGACCTGTGGGCGGTGATCGCCTGGGCGGTGAAGCTGCGGCCGTGGTAGCTGTTGCGCATCGCCAGCACCTGGTTGGACCGGCGGAACGAGGTGGCCAACAGCAGCGCCGTGTCGTTGGCTTCGGTGCCCGAGGCGGTGAAGAACACCCGGGCGTCACTGATGCCGGAGACCTCGGCGATCTCCTCGGCCAGGGTGATCATCGGCTCACAGAGATAGAGCGTCGAGGTGTGGATGACCTTCGCCGCCTGTTCCTGCACGGCGGCGACGACCTCGGGGACCGAGTGACCGATCATGGTGGTGAGCACGCCACCGAAGTAGTCGAGATAGCGGTTGCCCTCGAGGTCCCAGACGTAGCTGCCCTCGCCCCGGTCGATCGAGATGGGTTCGGCGTACAGCGGCGACACGAAGCTGGGCAGAACCGCTCGATACCGCCCGAGCAGCTCCTCGCTCGTCGTCACCCGGTCAGGCCTCGGTGAGGGGCCCGTACATGTCGGGCCGCCGGTCCCGGTAGAACGCCCACTGTGCCCGGGTCGCCTCGAGGAGACCGAGGTCGAGGTCGCGGACCAAGAGCTCCTCGTCGGTGTCCGAAGCGGTGCCGTCGACGAACTGGCCGCGGGGATCCGCGAAGTACGACGTGCCGTAGAAGTCGTTGTCGCCCAGGGGTTCGACACCCACGCGGTTGATGGCGGCGACGTAGTACATGTTGGCCGCCGCCGACGC
>JBBKVY010000061.1:0-11391 GCA_037968675.1 Acidimicrobiales bacterium
GTGAGGATGTCGGCGGACTCGGCCATGAAGTGGACGCCGCAGAACACGATGTACTCGGCCTCGGGCCGCTCCTGGGCGAGGACGGAGAGCTTGTAGCTGTCACCCCTGGCGTCGGCGAAGGCGATGACCTCGTCGCGCTGGTAATGGTGTCCGAGTATGAACAGGCGCTCACCGAGCGTCTCCTTGGCGGCAGCCACGCGAGCAGCGAGGTCGTCGAGCGACGCGTCGGCGTATCGGTCCGGCAGCGGGATCTGGAGTCTGAGCATGTCTGGATTCCCCGATCAAGAGGAGTGGAGGATCCGATTGGCGGACAGTAGGGACAGCCCGGTCGCCTCTCCCACGGTGATGTTGTCCTCGGATCCAGAATGGTTGCCGGTGATTCCGGGCCGGCATGCCGGATGATAGCTCCGACAGCCACTTCAACCGGAGGGTCACCGGTTCCATTCCGTCAGGAGGATCTTCGTTCGAGGGTACGATCCGGCCGTGAACGAGTCCCCGTCGGTACTGCTGCTCGAGTTCAACGAGCTCGCGCCGGGGCTCATGGAGCGGTTCATCGCTGGCGGTCACCTGCCGAACTTCGAGCGCCTTCGTTCGCAGTCGACGGTGATGATCACCGACCCGGAAGCGGACCAGTCGGGGCTCGAACCGTGGATCCAGTGGGTCACCGTGCACACCGGTGTGGCTGGCGCGGAGCACGGCATCGAGAAGCTCGGCGAAGCGGACCAGCTGGAGTATCCGACCATCGGAGAGACCGTCGCCGCCCAGGGCGGGCAGGTGTGGCTGTGCGGTTCGATGAACCTTCCCCGCCGCGCCGCCGGAGGCGGCACGTACCTCCCGGACCCATGGAATCCTGACGCAACGCCGAACCCAGCGTCGATGCGAGCATTCTCCGACTTCGTGCGTGCCAACGTGCAGGAGCACAGCAACGCCACGGCGCGACAGACACCAGGTGCGCTGGCGCGCTTCGGGTGGTTCCTCGCTCGTCACGGATTGTCCATGTCGACGGTTCGAGCGTCCGTCGCTCAGCTGGTGGCCGAGCGACGAGGCACCCGCGGACGTTGGGCGCGAGCGTCGGTGCTCGATCGGTTCCAGTGGGACGTGTTCCGTTGGTACTGGCGTCGCCAGCAGCCGGCCTTCGCAACGTTCTTCTCCAACAGCACCGCGCACTTCCAGCACGTCTTCTGGAGAAATCTCGAGCCGGAGCTGTTCGCCAACAAGCCCGGCGCTGACGAGCAGCGCCGTCTGGGTGATGCCGTGCTCCACGGCTACCGGGAGATGGATCGGATCGTCGGCGAGGCCTCGGTGCTCGCAGAGGAGGCCGGTGCCACGCTGATGTTCTGCACCGGCCTGTCCCAGCAGCCGTATGTGCAAGCGGAAGCCCACGGCGGGAAGTACATCTATCGGCCCCACCGGTTCGAGGACGTGGTCGACGTACTCGGCATCCAGGGAGTGCGACAGATCGCTCCGGTCATGGCTGAGCAGTTCCACCTCTACTTCCACGACGAGGTCGGGGCGCAGGCAGCTGGCGAGGTGTTGCGCTCGGCGATGGTCGATGGTGAGCCTGCCTTCACCGTGAGGAACGCCGGCGTCGACGTCTTCACGGGGTGCGCCGTCCACGGACTGGTCCCGGTCGACGCGACACTTCGGACCGGCGACGACGAGATCGGCGTGTTCAGCGACCTCTTCTACCGCTCCGAATCACCGAAGAGCGGATTCCATCATCCCGACGGCATGTGGTGGATCCGTACGGGGGAGCACGAGCAGATCGACCGGCCGATCCCCCTTCGGTCCATCGCGCCGACCATCCTCGAACTGTTGGACATCGACGTTCCGGACTCCATGAAAGCCGCGCCGGTCGCTGCCCCTGGATAAGCGACACGCTCAGGGGCAGGTGGCAATGCTGACGTGCTCGCGTTCGCCGTGGCTCTCGGGTGGGCCGACCCTGGTGACGAACTGTTGCCGGGTCAGGAGCAGATCCGCCCCTGCATGCTCGTCGCAGACTCCTGCAGCCAGCAGCGTGGCCACCAGCTCAGACCGCTTGTCGTCGTCCACGGCCGCCGCGCTCAGGAGCCGATGCCGCTGGATCCCGGACAGATCGACCGTCCCAGCTTCCGCCACCGGTGCACCATCGAGCGTGACGTCGAGGACGGAGATGACTTTCGCTTGGTAGGCGAAGTCCGGGTAGGAGGCAACGGGCCACCCATCGATGATCCTGTCTGATCCGGCGAGCACGACAGCGATCAGGAGCGCCCCGCACGCCGCTCCCTCGATCCAGCGTGGTGGGGTGGAATCAGTGGAAGGGACGCCTGGCGCACGGCCTCTCACCTTCCTCACGAGCGATGCCCAGTCGACGAGCGCGACGTAGAAGAAGGGCAGGTCCACGAACCAGATTCCGATGGTGATGCCGACGCCCAGGTGGAAGCCGATGCCCCCCAGGATGGCAAGCCAGCGGGTCCGTTTGTGGATGACGAGAAGGACGAAGCCCAGTTCGACGGCCAGCGTCATGACCCCACCCGCCGTCAGCAGGAGCCGGTTCGCAGAGATGTCCACGATGGGCTCGTATCCGCCTCGCGCCGTCCACTCCGACCACATGATCCCGGACATGTTGCGCGGCGCTGCCCACGCAGGGCCGACGAGAAGCAACTTCCAGAGCCCGGCGAAGAAGTAAGCGAGACCGAGCAGGATCCAGATCACGCGTAGAGGAAACCCGTACTTCGGAGATCGCGCCGGCGCCCGACCGCGACTGTCGAGCGACAGGGCATCTCCGCATGGCGCGAGCGCGAGCACGAGGCTGACCCAGAGAATGTGGTGGTTGTGATCCACCTTCCCGAAGATCTGGGGCACGCCGAAGTGGTAGGCGCCGAACAACAGCACGCCGGCCATCGCCCATCTCGTCTTGAACCCCAGCGCGCCGGCCAGGGTGGACAATGCGAGTCCTGCTGCCACGATCTGCATCGCGGTCTGACCGCGGGGGAGCTCGACGAGCACGAAGCCCAGCAGGTCGGGAGCGACCGTCGGCGCGTCGGGAAGCGAGCGCGGATTGAAGGCGGCGCTTGCCGCTCCGCGGAAGATCGTGACGCACAGGACGATCCGCACGACCGCGAGGTTCACCGCGCTGTCGGGAGTGAGGAACCAGGCGCTTATTCGTCCGATCACCCGTCCTTCACTCGTCGGCACCACAAGATTCTGCACGTTGCCGATCTGTGCGGGGGTGACGCTGTTCGTATCGTGATGATCATCAGCGGCGTTCCTGGGGAGGAAGACGGTGGCGATCCGCGCTCGACCAGTTCGCAACGCAGTCCTTGGGGTCGTGTTCAGCGCCGTGATCGGCTTCGCGCGCTGGACCCTCCGCAGCGCCGACCCGAGCGAGCCCTGGTTCGACTGCGAGACTCCCGATTCCCCCGGGGACGCCGGAGGGACGAGCCATCGAGGTCTCGCTCCAGCCGATCGCGGAGATCGAGTCGGTCACCGGCACCGTGGTCCACGACGGGTCCCGACAATCCGTTGGTGGTGATCCCGAAGCGCATCCGGAGATCTGTGCACACGGACTTCGCAACCCGTGGCGATTCGACGTCGATCACGAGACCGGCGACGTCTGGATCGGCGACGTCGGGCAGTACTGCACCGAGGAGATCAGCGTCATCCGTGGGGGAGCGGCCGACGCATCGCCGAACCTCGGATGGCCGAGCTACGAGGCCACTCGGCCGTTCCTCGTCGACGAGTTCGGCGACATCGACCAGCACCACGAACCCATCCTGACGTTGCCGCACGAGCGCGTTGCCTGCTCCGTCGTCGGCGGTGTGGTGTATCGCGGTGCAGCGTTCCCAGAAGCGAAGGGAGCATTCGTGTTCACGGACTCGTGCGACGACGTCCTCCGCTTCGTCCACGCCGACGGTGACGCCGTGACCGTCGACGAGGCGTCGCTCCCGATCAGCCAGGTCGTGGCGATCGATGTGGACGTCGACGGCGAACTCCTGCTCTCCTCGCTCGTCGACGGCATCCACCGGGTCGTCCCTGCGGCGCCCTGACCACGATCAGAGCTGCCAACGCAATGCCGGCGGCCGAGGCGTCCAGGCCGGGTCGACGGTCGCCGTGTGCTGTGTACGACCGAACTCGCGCGCCACCACGACGACCGCCAGGGCGTACATCGGGAGGAGGACGCGACCGTAGAACTCGACGTCAGCCCAGACGCGGACGCCGAGGAACATGGCGAACACCGCGTGGACGACGACGATGGCCGTGAGGTTCGATCGGGGGGCGATGCCCACTGCGACGAACACGACGACGGCAGTTGCGAGAATGTACGCAGCGTTCGGCTCGCCCTGTTCGACCCAAGCCGTACGCACTGCCTCGTGGAGCCCTCGAAAGGGCAGGCCGAGGCGTCCCCGTCCAGCGTCCGGCGGCCACGCACCGACCCGCAGCCGCAGGACTGTCCACCAGCAGGCGAGCAGTACCGGTCCGCAGGCGAGCGCGCGCGCCCGATCCCACCGGCGGGCTGCGACGCTCTGGAACGCCAACACGAGCGGCACGAGCATGGCCGTCTCACGACCGAGAATGGCGACGGCGAACAGCGCGGCTGCGAGGGACAGGCGCTCGCGCTCCCAGGCCACGAGACCCCACAGGAGCGCTGCGAGCACGAGCGGTTCCGGCCCGAAGTGTTCGAGCGAGGCCGCCAGGCCGGGGAGCAACAGGATCGGGAGTGCGAGATACGCAGAGCGCCCTCGCTCGGCGACGAGCGCCCCGGCGCCCGCGACCGCCATCCCCGTGGCGAGGATGCTCGTCAGAGCGAGCGCAGGTGGCACCCACCCTGGCTGCCCAAGGGACAGTGCCCATGCAAGATAGGGGAGCACCGGTCGTTGGGCCCGGTACGCGGACTCTGCGCCAGCGAAGGACTGCGGACGTCGGAGGAGCGGGTCCCGCGCCAGCGTCGCGAACGCCTGGCCGTCTCCCTGCACCAGCAGGATCTCGAGGCCGTCGTCGAGTACCCGACCGTCATAGTCGGTGACGAACGCACCCTGAGACACCGGCGCCTGCTCGGCGGCGTGGAACCACAGCACGCCGACCCATGTTGCGGCGACCGCGACTGCCACGAGGAACAGCGGCATCAGGCCGCGGTCCTCCCTCATCCCGAGCCCGCGCATCGACGGACGGTACCCGAGCGTGACGCCAATAGCCTGACGTCGTGGTCCAACGTCCCCCCGCCGGCACGATCCCCGACGCGCCGGGTTCGTACCAGTTCAAGGACGTCCACGGGAGGGTCATCTACGTCGGCAAGGCCAAGAGCCTCCGTCAGCGGTTGTCGAACTACTTCCAGAACCCGCGCAACATGCACCCCCGCACGGCGCAGATGGTGGCGACGGCTGAGTCGGTCGAATGGATCCAGGTCCGCAACGACGTCGAAGCCCTGATGCTCGAGTACAACCTGATCAAGCGGCACCAGCCCCGCTTCAACGTCAGGTTGCGAGACGACAAGAGCTATCCGTTCCTCGCCGTCACCGTGTCGGACGAATGGCCGCGCCCCATGGTCATGCGGGGCCGCAAGAAGAAGGGGGTGCAGTACTTCGGCCCCTATGCGAACGCCTATGCGATCCGCGAGACGCTCGACCTGCTGCTCCGGACGTTCCCGCTCCGGACGTGCTCGAACAACAAGTTCGAGAGCCACCAGAAGCTCGGGCGACCGTGCCTGCTGTTCCACATCGAGAAGTGCTCGGGTCCCTGCGTCGGCGAGGTCCAGCCGGACGACTACCAGGCGATGACCAAGGAGTTGCTCGACTTCCTCGACGGCGAGACCGACGCGGTGGTCGAGCGGATGGAGGCCGAGATGGAGTCGGCCGCCGGTGACCTCGAGTTCGAGAAGGCGGCCCGCGTCCGCGACCAGCTGACCAGCGTGCGCAAGGCGATCGCCAAGCAACAGATGGTGGGAGACCGGTCCGAGGATCTCGACGTGATCGGCCTCGCGGAGGACGATCTCGAGGCCGCAATGCAGGTGTTCTTCGTCCGCAAGGGCCGGGTGGTCGGCCGCAAGGGCTTCATCGTCGACAAGGTCGAGGAGCTCACGCCGGGCCAACTGCTCGAACACGTCCTCGAAGGCCTCTACGACGATCCGCCCCTGGGAATCCCCAAGCAGGTGCTCGTGCCGACGATGCCCGACGACCCTGCGCTCTATGAGGAGTACCTGTCGGAGCTGCGTGGCAGCCGGGTCGACATCCGGGTGCCCCAGCGTGGGGAGAAGGTCCGGCTCCAGGAGACGGTGACCAGCAACGCCAAGGAGTCGTTCACCCGCCATCGCTTGAAGCGGGCGAGCGACCACAACAGCCGCGCCCGCGCACTCAACGAACTCCAGGACCACCTCGGCCTGCCCGAAGCGCCGTTGCGGATCGAGTGCTACGACATGTCGCACCTCCAGGGGACCGACTATGTCGGTTCGATGGTCGTGACCGAGGACGGACTGCCGAAGAAGTCGGAGTACCGGCGCTTCAAGATCAAGGAAGTGGAGGGCAACGACGACTTCGCCGCCATGGAGGAAGTGCTCCGGCGTCGACTCACCGCGTACCTCATCGAGCGTGAGAAGCCGGTGGGTGAGCGGCCCGGCAAGTTCGCGTACCCACCGCAGCTCCTGCTGGTGGACGGTGGCAAGGGGCAACTGACGAGCGCCGTCAAAGTGCTCGACGACCTGGGGCTGCGCGACGAGATCCCGGTCGCCTCGCTGGCCAAGCAGTTCGAGGAGGTCTTCGTGCCGGGTCGGGCCGATGCCATCCGCATCCCGCGCCAGTCCGAGGCGCTCTACCTCCTCCAGCGGATCCGTGACGAGTCACACCGGTTCGCGATCACCTATCACCGTCAGCTCCGGGACAAGCGCATGACCAAGTCGTCGCTCGACGATGTCCCCGGCCTCGGGCCAGCACGACGCAAGCGCCTCGTCAAGGCGCTCGGCTCGGTGAAGAGGGTGAAGGCGGCGACGATCGAGGAGCTCAAGGCGCTCGGCTGGCTTCCCGATGCTGTAGCCGATGAGCTCTGGGACCACCTGCACCGACCACGCCGGTGACCCCACCGTCCCCGATCCGCTGACGGTGATCGGGAAGACTCCGCCTGTGCAGTCGACGCCGTGGCACCGCATCGTGCGGCTCGCGCTGGTGGGCACGGTCTTGATGACCCTGGGGGTGTTCGTCGACCTGCAGGACAAGGGCGGGAATGTGGTCGGCCTCATCCAACCGGCTGCGGGCGGTCCGTCGGCAGCGGTGTTCGAGGAGGACTTCCCCGACCTCGACCTGCCGGACGGTCTCGGACACGACGGCCAGCAGTTCTACGTCGTCGCCCGGGCGCCGATGCATCTCGACGAGATGAGCGACGATCTCGACCGCCCGCGGTACCGCCTCCAGCGTCCCGTGTATCCGTTGCTCGCGTGGGCGATCCATCCGTCCGGCGGCGGCGACGGCCTGGTCGTTGCGATGGCCATCGTCGGTATCGGCGCGATATTCCTCGCCGGCCTGGGCGCGGGTGCACTGTCGACGCGCCTCGGGGGCGGGACGTGGCCCGCGCTGCTGGTCCCGCTGCTCCCCGGGACCTATGCGGCGATGCGGCTCAGCCTCGCCGACACACTCGCACTCGGGCTGGTGTTGCTCGCCCTCGCCGCGGTGGAACGTGACCGACCGGTCCTCGGTTCGATCGCCGCAGTTCTCGGCGCGTTCACGAAGGAGTCCCTGCTCGTCGTCCTCGTCGGACACGCCCTGTTCCGTCGGACCCGAGCGGCCATCGTCGCCGCCGGCACCGCCACGGCCGCATCGGTGGTCTGGTGGATTGCGCTCCGGCTGCTCGTCGATGCCGACTCCGAGCAGGTGCTCGAGTTCACGTGGCCCTTCGGCGGTGTCGTGACCAACGCCGACAAGTGGCTCGGCGGAACCGACTGGATCGCAGGAGTCAGCGTCGTCGGCGCGTTCGCGCTCGCCGGGTCGGCGCTCTGGGTGCGAGGTCGGCGCCACCCCCTGTTCGGCGCGCTCGCCTCGGTCACCGCGTTCTCGGTGTTCCTGGGTCCTGACGTGTTCGGCCCCGACTTCAACGGTCCTCGCACCATCGGTCCTGTCATCGTGCTCTCGATCCTGATGTGGGGAACGCCGACGCCTGACGAGCCCGTCGCCATGGCCGATGCGTCGTCGAGCGGAACGTACGGTCTCCCCTGATGGGTGGCGACGATCTCTGGGAGACGCATGCCGACTGGTGGCAGGTCGGATTCACCGCCGGCGTCGACCCTGAATACGAGGAGCAGATCCTTCCGCTGGCGGCCGAACACCTCGCCGGTGCGCGTTGTGTCGTCGACGTGGGGACCGGCGAGGGTCAGGTCGCGCGCTTGGCGGTGGAACTCGGGGCCGACGTCGTCGGGCTCGACCCGACGTGGAACCAGGTCGACGTCGCCCGACAACGTGGGGGAGGGCCGACCTACCTCCGTGGCGGCGCGGTGGCGCTGCCGTTCCCCGACTCGTCGTTCGACGTGGCGGTGGCGTGCCTCGTCTTCGAGCACATCACCGAGGTCGATGCGGCGATCGCCGAGGTCGCTCGGGTGCTCGAGCCCGGCGGTCGGTTCCTCTTCTTCTTGAACCACCCGCTCCTCCAGACGCCGAACAGCGGGTGGATCGACGACCAGATACTCGACCCACCCGAGCAGTACTGGCGGATCGGCGCCTACCTCCGCGAAGCCGCCACCATCGAGGAGGTCGAGAAGGACGTGTTCATCCCGTTCATCCACCGGCCCCTCAGCCGCTACGTCAATGCGCTCGCCGCCAACGGTCTGCTCCTGACCCACATGGCAGAGCCGGCCCCGCCACCGGGCTTCCTCGCTCGCGCCCCCGAGTACACCGACGCGCACGAGATACCCCGCCTCCTCTTCCTCCGAGCAGAGCAGCGATGAGCGATTCAGGTCTCCTGCGGGAAGGGTCCGGACGGCGCGCCGCTGTGGCTGTGCTCTTCGCCATCGGACTCGCCATCGGCCTGGTCGTCCTGACCGCCGACGGGCCCGACGCCGTCTCCGGCGGGCTCGGCGGCGACTACCCGTCCTTCTACGCGGCCGGCGACATCGTTCGAGACGACGTGGGCATCGACCCCGAGCGATTCTACGATCCCCAGACGCAGTTCGACGCCCAGGCACCCGTCCTGCCGTCCGATTCCGAGGGCAACCTGTTCTTCGCATACCCGGCGTTCTTCGTCGCGCCGTACGCCGCGCTGTCGTCGCTCGGCTTCGTCACCTCGTATCTCGTGCACACCGTGTTGATGATCGGCGCGGTGGTCGTCGCCCTCCGACTCCTCCGACCGTGCAGCGCCACCGTTCGCAACCACTGGGTCGAGACCCTCGCCGTCGTGCTGACCTTCTACCCGATGTTCCGCGGCGTGACCGGCGGACAGAACACGGCACTGAGCCTTCTCGGCTTCGCGGTGATCTGGCGATCGCTCCACGACGGCCGTGAGGTTCCCGCCGGCGTCGCCGCGGGTTTGCTCCTGTTCAAGCCACCGCTCGCGTTGCCGATCATCGGCGCACTGCTCCTCGGCCGTCGCTTCGTCGCCGTCGCCAGCGCGGTCATCACCGCCATCGGTCTGTACGGCGTCGGCGCGCTGCTGACCGGTCCGTCCTGGCCGTCGGCCTGGGCCGATGCCATCCGATTCCTCGACGACGTCGACACGCCCTTCAACGTTCAGAACTTCGTCTCGTTGCCCGGGTCGGCCGAGGCGCTGTTCGGCATCGACTCGACCGCAGCGACCGTGGTCGGATTCGGGCTGGCGGCGCTCATCGCGCTCGTGGTCTCGACCATGTGGTTCCGGCGAGGCCACGACATCGACGTCCTCGTGGCCGTCGCAGTGGCCGGATCGCTGCTCATCTCGCCCCACGCCCTCTACTACGACGCCGGGATCCTCGTCCTCGTCGGCCTGGTGATCGCCGACCGCCGACCCGAGTGGCGTCGTTGGCTCGTCGTCGGATGGGTCGCCGGCTTCACCCACCTCGCCGCCGATGCGCTTGGCGTCGATCCCCTGGTGACGGTGGTCGTGGCCGCGTTCGCCCTCGCCGTGGCGGCCGACGGTCGACCCGTCCTCGCCCCGGCGGCCCATCGGTAACCTTCGGTCATGAGCGGCGATGTCCGATGAGTGACTATGTGGTGATCGCCGGGTTGTCCGGTGCGGGTCGGTCGCAGGCGGCCAACGACTTCGAGGACCTCGGCTGGTTCGTGATCGACAACCTGCCGCCCGCGCTCATGTCCAAGGTCTCGGAACTGGCCGACGCCAAGGGATCCGAGATCGAACGGGTCGCACTGGTGACCGGTACCGGGCACTACGACTCCGAGTTGCTGGAGGCGATCGGCGGGCTCCGGCGCTCGGTGCCCCGCGTACGGATCCTCTTCCTCGACTGCTCCACGCGCGAGCTCGTCCGCCGCTACGAGCAGACCCGGCGCCGTCACCCGCTCAGCACCGGCGACACCCTCGAAGGGGCGATCGAGGCCGAACGCTCTCTGCTCGAACCGGTGCGCGCCGATGCCGACGTCGTCATCGACACCACCGAGCTCAACGTCCACCAACTGCGGGATCGTGTGCGGGGCGCCTTCGGTCAGCCCGACACCGACGTCGGGATGCAGACAGCCGTTCGGTCGTTCGGGTTCAAGCACGGACTCCCGATCGACGCGGACCTGGTGTTCGACGTCCGCTTCCTGCCGAACCCCCACTGGGTCGACGAGCTCCGCCCGCTCACCGGCCTCGACGTCGCGGTGCGCGACTACGTCCTCGACGTCGACGACACGCGCGCGTTCCTCGACCAGCTCACCAGCCTGTTCCAGCTGCTGCTCCCCGCGTACCGGCGCGAAGGCAAGGCGTACCTGAGCATCGCCGTCGGTTGTACCGGTGGTCACCATCGAGCGGTCGCCATCTCCGAAGAACTCGGTCGGCGCATCGAGGCGCTCGGGACACCTGTTTCTGTCAGCCACCGAGACATCGAGCGGTGACCGAGATGAACGCTCCTCGTGTCGTCGCCATCGGCGGCGGCCACGGCCTGGCGATGTCGCTGCGCGCGATCCGCACCTACGCCGCACACCTCACCGCCGTCGTGGCCACGGGCGACGACGGCGGCTCGAGCGGGCGGATCCGTGCCGATCTCGACATCCCCGCTCCCGGCGATCTCCGTCGGTGCCTCTCCGCCTTGGCCGTCGACCGAAAGGCCGCCGACGGGTTCGAGCACCGCTTCAGCGCCGGTGCGCTGAAGGGCCACGCTGTCGGCAACCTCGTCCTCGCCGGTCTGGTCGATGCCGGACACGACCTCGCTGGCGCGGCCGACCTGGTCAGTCGCTGGTTGGGCATCGATCCGGCGGTGATCCGAGTGCTCCCCGCGACCCAGACGCCGGTGACCGTCGTCTCCGTCGG
>JBBKVY010000062.1:0-33628 GCA_037968675.1 Acidimicrobiales bacterium
CCCACGAGGTACTCGATCGTGTGGAAGATGATCCTGTGGTTCTCGGACCAGTAGTACTTCTCGTCGATGATTCCTTCGGGGGTGGGTTCGGTGAACCAGTACTCGTAGCCGAGCAGAGCGTCGTCGATCTCGGCGACCACGTCGGCCGGGAGCTGGTCCTCGTAGCCGTACAAGAGGTTGACGAAGTACAACGCGTCGAAGTCGCTGGTGTCTTTCCAGTTGCGCATGTCGAACAGCTCATCGGCGAAGCCCTCGACGGTGACGGCGTCGGCGTCCCAGGTGAACCGGCGATCTCGATCGGCCCGCTCGGCGTGTGCCAGCACGTTGAGGATGCTGCCCGGGTTCAACTCCTCGGTCGCGAACACCAGGTAGTCGTCCTGGCGGTGCCGGAACCAGCCCCGCCCCACGAAGTCGCCGTCGTCGTTGCCGTGGCTCGGTCCATGGCCGGTGTCTCGTCCCCTGCCGTGACCGTTGCCCGGCAGCGGTGGTGGCAGGCACGCACTCGCGGTCAGCGCGAGCACCACCATGGCGGCAGCCAGCCGCGCCACACCGATCGTCTTCCGTCGCGTTCCCCTCATCGACCACACAGTAAGCGAGGTGCGGAGGCCACGCGACGTGCTCGGACCGGTCGATCCGCGCCACGGCGCTCGCGGTCAAGCGTCGCCGTCGACGAACGCTCCCACATCAGCCAGTGCTCGCGCTGCCGTCCGACAGCGTTGCCTCGACTACGGGCGACGCTCGCCGTAGTCGCCGAAGGGCCGATCCCTCTCCCGAACCGCTTCGCGGAACCCGGCGTCGGCCGAACGGTCGATGAAGTCGAGTCCTTCCTGCGTGTGGCGAGCGACCCCGTCGAAGAGGGTGCCCAACAGTCGCGAGCCGCGCGGGTCGTAGGCCTGACGAGCCACCTCGTTGAGCGCAACCTTGATCATCGACAGCTGGCTCGACGGGACGAGTGCAATGCGCCGGGCGAGGGCGAGTGACCGTTCCTCCAGGTCCGCTGCCGGAACCGCCTCGAGGATGATCCCCATCGCCGCTGCTTCCGCACCACTGAACTCGTCGCCGGTGAGCATGTATCGCTTCGCCCGTTCGAGGCCCATGCGCGCCACCCACGTCCACGGCGCCTCCGGGATGCCCCACACCCGCGATGGTGGGTACCCGAAACGAGCGTCGTCGGCGGCGACGATGAGGTCGGCATTGAAGACGATGTTGGTGCCGCCGGCGATGCACCATCCCTGGACCGCGGCGATCGACGGCGTCGGCAGTTCGTGGAGCAACGCCCATGTCTCGGTGAACCGGCCGATCATGCGCTGGTCGCGGATCGAGTCCCACACCTGATCCTGTTCGCCGCCTCGCTCGGCCGCTTGTGCCGGCGTCGCCCAGTCGAGTCCGTAGCCGGCACAGAACGCTGGACCCTCGGCATCGAGCAGGACGACCCTCGCCTCGGGGTCAGCGTCGGCTGAGCGGAGCGCGAGTTCGAGATCGTCCCGGAGATCTGGCGTGATCGTGTTGTACGCATCCGGGCGGCAGAGTGTGATGCGGTGGACGCCGTCGGCGAGGTCGGTGCGGAGCGTGTCGGCCATGCGCGCACGCTATGCGGCCGATCCACCGATTCGGGCGGGGGAACACACTCGACGATCGGCGGGTCTCCGGACCGATGAACGAGTCGGTGACCTTCCTCGCCGCCGACGAGACTCTCAGTTCGACCGTCTCGACGTGTTCGGCCGACTGTTCGGATAGCGTCGCCTCCCGATCCAGGGGGTAGCCGATGATCCGAACGGCAGTGTGGGGCACGGTGCGGCGACGAAGGAGCACTCGATGATCGTCGACGTCCCCGACGGCAAGCACCCGGTGCTGTACGTGTGGGGTGAGCTGGTCCCCGGCATCGGCCCGGCCGCAGCAGCATTCTCGCAGAGTGTGTACGACGACTCGACGCTCGGGCTGCGAGAGTTCGAGGCCGCCCGCTTCCGGATCGCCCAGATCAACGGTTGCCTCTTCTGCCAGGACTGGCGGACCGAGCGCAACGGCCAGACCGTGGAGGAGTCGTTCCCACAGGCGGTGACCGATTGGCGCACGACCGAAGCGCTCGACGAACGGGCGCGTCTCGCCACCGAGTACGCCGAGCGGTACGCACTCGACCACCACGGAATCGACGACGACCTCTGGACCCGACTGCTCGCGGTGTACGAGCAACGTGAGGTTGTCGAGCTGACGATGTGTCTCGGTGCGTGGTTGTCGTTCGGGCGTCTGAACCGGGTGCTCGGCCTCGACACCGCGTGCATGCTCCCCGGACACGAGGGCTGACACCGGTCGTCCGATGGTCGTCCTCCCCAGCCCCGCCGTCGTGGTGCTGGTCGGCGCGTCGGCGTCCGGGAAGAGCACGTGGGCCGAGGGACGTTTCGCCCCGGAGGAGATCGTGAGTTCCGACCGGTTGCGTGCCGTGGTCGGGCGCGGTCGTCGCGACATCGAGGCGAGCGACGACGCCTTCGACCTGGTCGATCGAGTCCTCACTGCACGTTGCGGTCGCGGGCTCCTGACCGTCGTCGACTCGACCGGTCTGGACGACACCCGACGGCGTGCCTGGCTCGACATGGGACGCGCCGCCGGACTCCCGGTCTTCGCCGTCCCGTTCCACACCGATCGCAGAACCTGCGTGGCCCGGAACCGCTCGCGTGACGATCCGGTGCCCGTGAAGGTGATCGATGCGCAGATCAAGAACGTCGACCGGGTCGTGGCACTGCTCGAAGACGAGGGCTTCACGGTCTCCGAGCCCGACGCCGACCTGCACGCCGTCCCGCCTGCGTTCGTGGCCGAGACGGCGGCGGCACCGGACAAGACCCGCCCCACCGGGCTCGCCTTCGCGCTCCAGCTCCCGGACTACGGAGCGATCGGAACACGCCACGACCTCCGCGACGAGCTCGCCGCTGTCGCCCGAGCTGCCGAGCGTGTCGGGTTCGAGAGCGTGTGGGTGATGGACCATCTCGTGCAGATCCCGTTCGTGGGACGACCGTGGCTCGACATGCTCGACAGCTACACCACGCTCGCCTACCTCGCCGGCGTGACCGAACGGATCCGCCTCGGCACCATGGTCACCGGGATCACGTTCCGGAACGTGGCCCACCTGGCCAAGATCATCGCGACCCTCGACGTCGTCTCGGGAGGTCGAGCGGAAGCCGGGATCGGCGCCGCGTGGTTCGCGCACGAGCACAAGGCCTACGGCTACGAGTTCCCGCCGGATCGGGAGCGACTCGACCTTCTCGAGGACGCGCTCCGCCTCCTGCCGGCCATGTGGGGCCCCGGCGCCAAACCGTTCGAGGGCATCCGCATCTCGCTCCCCGAGACCACGTGTTACCCCCGACCACTCCAGCAGCGCATCCCGATCCTGGTCGGCGGCTCCGGCGAACGCCGGACGCTGCGACTCGTCGCGCAGTATGCCGATGCGTGCAACCTGCGTGGTGACCTCGACCACATCGTGCACGCGATCGGCGTGCTCCACCGACACTGCGCCGACGTCGGCCGGGCGGCAGACGACGTCCGCATCACCCATCTGGGCACCGCTCTCACCGGCCAAGGACCCGGTGACGTCAGGGCCACCGTCGACGCTCTGCGCGGCAACCGTGGGGCGCCCGAATACGCGGCGGCCGTGAACGCTGCCACCGTCGACGACCACATCGAGCGGTTCCGACGATTCGCCGATGTCGGCGTCGGGCTCTGTGTCGTCAGCCTCCCCGACGTCGGGGTCGAGGCCGTCGAGCGATTCGGTCAGGTGATCGACGCCTTCAGACCAGCTCGTCGAGACTGACGACCCGTCCTTCGGTGATCGACTGCTGCGCGGCCACGCCGACCGCGACGCTCCACAGCCCGTCGTCGAGACTGACTGCGGGAGTCGCCCCGGATCGGCACGTCTCGAGGAAGTCGAGGTGTTCGAGATAGCTCGAGCCGTGATGGAACCCCTCCCACACGACCCGGTCATCGGTCACGACCTCGGACGAGACTGCGTCGCGCCCGTCCGCACGGGTGCCGAGTCGGAACTCCTTCGAGGGGAGGAACGCCTCGGCCTTGCCGGCATCACCCACCACCGAGAGTTCCTCGGCGTTGGTCGACCCCTCGGCGAACATGCACAGGTCGAGCGACGCCCGCACGCCGTTCTCGTACTCGACGATCACCAGTGCGTTGTCGAGGATGTCCGGCACCTCGCCGTCGTAGCGCTCGTCGAGGTGGTTCACGTCTTGCGCGCCACTGGCCATCACGCGCGCCGGGCGGGCCCCGGCGATGTGGTTCATCAGGTCGAAGTAGTGGCAGCACTTCTCCACCAAGGTGCCTCCCGTGTTGCGATCGAACCGGTTCCAGTCGCCGATCTTCCGGAGGAACGGGAAGCGGTGCTCACGGATCCCGATCATCCGCAACCGTCCGACCTCGTCACCGTGGACGGAAGCGACGAGCCTCGCGACCGGCGGCATGTAGCGGTACTCGAGCCCGACCCAGACCACGCCGTTCCGATTCGTCGCTGCGTCGATCACCTCACGGCACTGGGCCAGCGTGGTGCACAGCGGCTTCTCGACCAGCACGTGGAGATCGGTTTGGAGGACGTCGAGCAGCACGGCGTGGTGCGTCATGTTCGGCGAGGCGATCACCACGGCGTCGCACAGCCCCGACGCGAGAAGGTCGCGGTGGTCGACGAACTCCTCGAAGACGACATGATCGGGCACTGCGCTGCGGGCCCAGTCGCGCGATCCATCGTGCGGATCGGCGATGGCCGTGATCTCCGCTCCGGGGAGGTGGGCCAGGTTCAGCAGGTGCTCGATCCCCATCATCCCGGAGCCGATGATCCCGTAGCGGAGCGAGTCGCCCATGGTGTGCGACCCTACCGAGCATGGAATCGCTCGTTGAC
Organism: Acidimicrobiales bacterium; assembly: GCA_037968675.1. Taxonomy (GTDB): domain Bacteria; phylum Actinomycetota; class Acidimicrobiia; order Acidimicrobiales; family Salinilacustritrichaceae; genus Salinilacustrithrix. Next base: position 4,889 of record JBBKVY010000062.1, read on the forward strand.
GGGAGTCCCCGCACGATCCGAGGCGTCGATTCGCCGGTGGGAGCACTGGCGTTCGGGTGCTGGCGCTTCACACACGACGACGTCGATCACGCCCGATCGGTCCTCGAGACCGCACTCGACGCGGGCATGAACATGGTCGACACCGCCGATGTGTACGGCCTCGACTGGGGCGGATCGGGGTTCGGGGCGAACGAGGCGCTGCTCGGTCGGGTCCTCCGCCGGGCGCCTCAGCTGCGCGATCGGATCGTGCTGGCGACGAAGGGCGGCGTCGCGCCCCCTGTCCCGTACGACTCGTCGCCCGCCGGTCTGCGGGCGGCGTGCGAGGGCTCGCTGCGGCGCCTGGGGGTCGAGACCGTCGACCTCTACCAGGTGCATCGACCCGACCTGCTCGCCCATCCGGCGCTCGTCGCCGAGACCCTCCTCGCGCTGCGCACCGAAGGCAAGATCAGGGCCATCGGGGTCTCGAACCACACGGCGAGCCAGCACGTCGCGCTCGAGTCGCATCTCGATGAGCCACTGGCGACGAGCCAGCCCGAGTTCTCCCTCGCCGAACTGTCGCCCCTCCGCGACGGTGTGCTCGACCACTGCATGGCGGGAGGGACCCAGCCGATGGCGTGGTCCCCCCTCGCAGGCGGGCGACTCGCGACCGGGGACGGCGCGGCTTCTACGGTCGTGACCACGCTCGATCGGCTGGCCGAGCGCGAAGGCGTCTCGAGAGCCGACGTCGCCATCGCCTTCGTCCTCGCGCACCCAGCGCACCCGATCGCGGTGCTGGGCACCCAGCGGCCGGAACGCCTCGGCGCCGCCCCGGCCGCGCTGACCGTGCATCTCGACCGCACCGACGTCTACGAACTGATCGTCGCCTCCGACGGAGAGCCATTGCCGTGAACCGACCCGAACTGCCCGAGATCTCCTGGTTCGGCGCGCTCTGCGACGACGACTACGAGTTCCTCGGGGTGTCGGACCCGACTCTCCAGTCCTCGTGGCGCCACTGTCGCGACCTCACCCTCGCCGCGGATCGCAACGGCTACGACAACATCCTGTTGCCGTCGGGTTTCGCACTCGGCATCGACTCCGTCGCGTTCGCCAGCGCCGTGGCGCCGCTGGTCGAGCACCTGCGTCTTCTCGTCGCCGTGCGATGCGGTGAGCTCGTGGTGGCGCAACTCGCTCGCCAACTCGCGACGATCGACCACTTGCTCGCCGGACGCCTCACCATCAACATCATCAGCAGCGATCTTCCCGGCGAGACGCTCGAGAGCGGCCCGCGATACCAACGCACCCGCGAGCACATGGCGGTCCTGCGTTCCCTCCTCAACGGCGAGTCGGTCGACTTCCACGGCCGCTTCGTCGACCTGACGATCGACGCGCCCCGCATCGCGCGCGAGGGTCTGGGCTGCCCGCCCTTCTACTTCGGCGGCTTCTCGCCCGACGCCAAGCAGACGGCCGCCGAGCAGGCCGACGTGTTCCTCACGTGGCCCGACACCGTTGCTGCGGTCGGCGAGACCGTCGCCGAGATGACCGCCCTCGCGACCGCTGAACGACGGACGCTCCGGTACGGACTGCGGACCCATGTGATCGTCCGCGAGACCGAGGGGCAGGCCATGGACGCCGCCCGGCGACTCGTGTCCCGTCTCGACGACGAGATCGGGGCGACGATCCGTGCGAAGTCGCTCGACACCGCGTCCGCAGGAGTCAGCCGCCAGTCCGAACTCCGGGACGAGGCCGATGACGACGGATTTGCCGAAGCCAACCTGTGGACCGGCATCGGACGGGCGAGATCCGGAGCCGGCGCGGCGATCGTCGGTGATCCCGACCAGGTCCGCGCCAAACTCGACGCGTACCGCGGCGTCGGTATCGATGCCTTCATCCTCTCCGGCTATCCGCATCTCGAGGAGTGCGACCGCTTCGCCCGCCTCGTCCTCGACGATCTGCCCCACTCGCCACTGCGTGCGTGAGCCTCAGGGGGCGACCGAGCCGCTTCGGAAGTGCCGGCGACACAGCAGCTCGTAGGTGACGACGTCGCCGAACAACGGCTTCTCGTCCGGAGATGCCGTGTCGCCGACCACGATGGTGTCGCCCTCGCGGACCATCTCACCGTTCACGAGTCGAGCGTTGTTCGTTGCCCGAGCGCCGCACCAGCAGCGAGTCTCGACGTGGAGCTCGACCCGCTCGTCGGCCACCTCGAACATCCGTCGCGTGCCGTCGAAGAGCACGCCACGGAAGTCGGTGAGCAGACCGAATGCATAGACGTCGACGTCGAAGTCGTCGGCGATGCGCCCGAGCTGATCGATCTGGTCAACCTCGTAGAACTGCACCTCGTCACAGACGAGGTAGTCGAGTCGGTCGTGCTCCTCGACGAAGTCGCGTGCGAGTTCACACAGATCGATCTCCGGGGTGACCTCGATGGCCTGCATCGACACGCCGAGCCGACTCGAGACGCGGGCTCCCTCACGATCGAAGAGCGACAGCAACATCCCGCGTCGCGACCTCTTCGACAGGTTGTGATGGATCTGGAGCGCGAGCGTGCTCTTGCCCGAGCTCATCGTCCCGTACGAGAAGCGGAGCACCCCCATCGGGCGGTCAGGCGGTCCGGTACTCGGATCTCGAGGCGACGAAGACCGGGATCAACCGATCGGTGTTCTCCTGGTACTCGGCATACGAGGGATAGACCGCGACGGAGCGATCCCACCAGGCCGTACGTTCGTCGCCCTCGACCTCGCGGGCGACCGCGTCGAAGGGCTCCGGACCGTCCTGGATCATCAGGGCCGTCGGGTCGGCCTTGATGTCGTGGTACCAGAGCGTGTTGGCCTCGGAACCCCCTGACCGCTCGTAGGCCTCGACCTGTTCTCGGACCCAGTCCCATGCGCTCGGCTCGTACTCACCCTCGAGTGTCATGGCGACACCATAGGCAGCGCGGTCGTCAGACGATCTGCCTACGGTGGAGTCATGCGGGTGCTTATCTGCGACGACGAGCCCAACATCCGGTTGCTGTACCGAGTGGAGTTCGAGGACAGCGGCGCTGACGTCACCGAGGCGATCGACGGCGACGACTGCATCCGGCAGGTGGCCGAGCAGTGCCCCGACCTGATCATCCTCGATCTGTTCATGCCGAATCGCGACGGCCTCTCCGCACTTCCGGCGTTGAAACGCCAGTGCCCCCACGCCCGCATCCTCGTCGTCAGCGCCCATGCAGCCGAGGACACCTTCAGTCGGAGTCGAGCGCGCGGAGCGACCGCGTGCTTCGAGAAGGTCAGCTTCGCGAGCCGGATCCCGCAACTCGTCGAACGCTACGGCGCTGCGTGACGCACCACCGATGAGGTTGCGTCGACGCGGCCTGCCCGACGACGCAGAGGAACTGATCAGCCGCGAGGTCGCCCACTGGCAGCACCTCGACGACGGCGAGCGGGTCCGGCTCCTGGCGACGACGGAGTGGTTGCTGCGCCGCAAGACGTGGGAGGCCGCACGAGGTTTCGCGCTCGACGACACGATTCGCGTGGTCATCGCTGCCCAAGCCGCGCTCCTGATCCTGGGCTTGTCGACCGACCACTACCACCTGGTCACGAGCATCATCGTCCACCCGGCGGGCATGACCACCCACGGCGAGCGGGCCGGCCTCGCACGCGGCACCGTGACCGACGCGATCATGCCGATCCACGGTCTCGCCCAGGACCGGCGCGGGCCTGTCCTCATCGCGTGGAACCAGGCGATCGCCGGCGCTCGTCACCCAGAGCGAGGTCACAACGTGGTGCTGCACGAGTTCGCACACAAGATCGACATGCTCGACGGCATGATCGACGGGACTCCTCCGCTCGAACGTCCGGACCGGCGTGCGTGGATTCGCGTGTGCACCGACGTGTACGACGCGGTCCGTGCCGGCGACGAGAGACCCCCGCTGCGGGCTTACGGCGGGACGAACCCGGCGGAGTTCTTCGCGGTCGCCACCGAGGCGTTCTTCGACTGTGCTCGAGACCTCCGGGCGAACGAACCGAGCCTGTACGGCGTGCTGCACGCGTTCTACAACCAGGATCCGGCGACCAGGTGAAATGTCCGGGTGAACGGTCACGCTCCGCCGGCCATGATCCCGACCGGCACGACCTCGATTCTCGTCACCACGGCCTCTAGCGTCGCGACGATGACCATGACATCGATCGATCTCGATGCCGAGTTCGCACGACTGCGGACTGAGCTGACCGGCTACTGCTACCGGATGCTGGGATCGGGAGCCGAGGCCGAGGACGCCGTGCAGGACACCCTGTTGAAGGCGTGGAAGGCATTCGACCGCTTCGAAGGTCGGTCGTCGATCCGCTCGTGGCTGTATCGCATCGCGACCAACATCTGCATGGACATGCACCGATCGCCGCAGCGACGAGCCCGACCGATGGACCTCACCGAGCCGTCGACGGTCGCCACCGCCCAGCTCAGCCCCCAGCCGGAGAACACCTTCGTCCGACCCATCGCCGACGAACGGGTGATCGACCTGGACGGGGACCCTGCCGACGTCGCAGCTGCCCGAGAGTCGATCCGGCTGGCGTTCGTCGCGGCCCTCCAGCATCTCCCCGCGAAGCAGCGGGCGGTGCTCCTGCTGTGCGAGGTGCTCAAGTGGCCGGCGACCGAGGTGGCCACGCTTCTCGAGTCGACGGTCGCATCGGTCAACAGCGCCCTCCAACGGGCCCGGGCCACCATCGAGTCGCTCGACGTCGATCGACTGGACCCGGTCGTCGGCCCTGACCACGAGGCCCTGCTCGCCCGGTACGTCGACGCGTTCGAGCGGTACGACATGGATGCGTTGACCGACATCCTCCGGGCCGATGCGATCATCTCGATGCCGCCCCACGATCTGTGGCTGCAGGGTGTGGACGACGTGGTCGGCTGGATGATCGGCCCGGGCCACGAGTGCGCAGGGTCGAAGCTGGTCCCCGTCTGGGCCAACGGCACAGCCGGTTTCGGGAGCTACAAGCCGGCAGGGCCCGGTCGATGGGAGCCGTGGGCATTGCAGGTGATCGACGTGCGTGGCGGTGCCGTGTCCGGCCACCACAACTTCCTCTACCCCGCGATGTTCGCGGAGTTCGGACTCCCACCGTTCCTCACCGAGTAGGCGGAAGGAATACCTGGCGGACCGATGAGTTCGTCCGCGTCGCGTCGTCGAACCATGCAACGATCGAATCGGCCACCGAACAAGGAGACAGCAGATGTCCTTCCACCCCTACCTCAACTTCGACGGGAACTGTCGAGAGGCGTTCACCTGCTATCACGAGATCTTCGGTGGCACGGTCGAGATCATGACGATGGCTGACCTCCCCGAGGAGGACCGACCACCCGGCGCGCACCCGGGCATGACGATGCACGCAGCGCTCACTGTCGGGGACGACTGGATTCTCGGATCGGACGACTTCCCGCCTGGCAGCTTCGAGGGCGTCCGGGGCATGACCTGCAACATCACGATCGACGAGGTCGACGAGGCCGAGCGGATCTTCGCGGCGCTGGCCGATGGGGGCGAGGTCACCATGCCGATCGCGGAGACGTTCTGGTCGCCGCGGTTCGGGATCTGCACCGATCGGTTCGGTATCCCGTGGATGGTCAACACCAACCCAGCGGAGGGGTAGCTGTCCCGGTTGGGCCTCGTCGTCCATCATGGTCGGCATGACATCACCGTGGGTCGAAACCCTGTCGCTCGAACAGCATCCCGAGGGTGGATGGTTCCGGGAGACCTGGCGATCGGGTGTCGAGGTCGAGCTCTCGGACGGCCGCGTCCGGTCGACGGCCACGTCGATCCTCTTCCTCCTCCACGAGGGCGAGTCGTCGGCGTGGCACCGCGTCGTGTCGGGGGAACTCTGGCTTGCCCATGTCGGCGGCGTCACCGTGGAACTCGGCGGGGACGGACCCGTGCCGCTCCCGGCCAGTCGAGCGACGGTGGGCATCGACGTGTCAGCGGGCCAGCGGCTGCAGTTCGTCGTTCCCGCCGGTACCTGGCAGCGAACGATTCCCGGCGAGGCAGTCGCACTCGTCAGCTGTCTGGTGTCACCGGGGTTCGACTTCGAGGACTTCGAACTCCTGGATTGACCCCTCAGCCACCCGGGTCGCCGTACAGCAACCGCTTGTGGGCGGCGATCACCTGGCGGTTCTTCCCTGCGAGGGCCGTCGCTCGTTCGACGGCACGTTCGAGGACCGCGTCCTCGGCCGCGACCTCGTGCACGATGCCTCCAGCCAGCGCATCCGTACCGCCGTACCGCCGTCCGGTGAGCGCGGCGTCGGCGAGGGTGGAGCGAGGGATGTGTGCGTCGAGGGTCGCGAACATCACGTCGGTCAGGGGGAGTCCGAGGTCCACCTCGGGGATGCACCAATAGCCGCGGTCCTCGCGCATCACCCGCAGGTCGTGCGCGGCGGCGAGCATCGCACCACCGGCGAACGCATGCCCGTTGATCGCAGCGACGGTGACCATGTCGAGGTGGACGACCCGCTGGAGCATCCGGTGCACGTCGTCGAGGAAACCGGTGTCACTGCGTCCGGCGTCGCCCCCCATCCAGTCGAGGTCGAGGCCGTTCGAGAAGAACTTCCCGGCACCGACGGTGACCAGTGCCACCGGGCCCTCCACGGCGGCGACCTCGTCGAGTGCGCCATGGATCGCGTCGACGGTGGACCGGTTGAACCGGTTCTCGCCGTCGTCGAGGCGCAGGATCCGCACGTCGTCGCGGACGTCGAGGTCGATCATGGTGCACTCCTGGGTGTGGTCGAGAGGCCGGGACGAGTGGGTTGGTCCACGACATCATGTCGGGATGATCGAGCAGAAACCTTCGCAGTCGGCCGGATCCTGCCGCGCCGCCCGCCGCGAGACCGCTTGGAGATGGCCTCGGGTGGCCTCGAGTTCCGCGATGCGTGCGTCGACCTCGGCGAGACGCTGCTCCACCGCCGCCGCGACGTGTTCACATGGCGCCGAACCGCGGTCGCTGATCGCCAGGATCTGACCGATCTGCCCGAGGGTCAGCCCGGCGGTCTGGGCGCTGCGGATGAACGTGAGCCGGTCGGCGGCGTCGCGGGCGTAGTCGCGATGGCCGGCCGGGGTGCGCGACGGGTCCGGCACCAGTCCCTCGGCTTCCCAGTACCGGATCGTCTTGGTCGGGACTCCGGTGATGGCGGCCAGTTCGCCGATCTTCACACGTTCTCCTTGACCTTCCAGTCGACTGGAAGGTTTACCGTAGCGTCATGGAGATCGAACTGCTCTACTTCGATGGCTGTCCGCACTGGGAGACCGCCCGGACCCGCCTCACCGCAGTTGCGCGCGCACGCGGGCTCACGGTGACGCAACGGCTCGTCGCCACTCCCGAGGAAGCCGAAGCCACTCGGTTCCGGGGCTCGCCGACGATCCTCGTCGATGGTCGCGATCCCTTCGCCTCCGGCGACGAGCCGTTCGGCCTCGCCTGCCGGCTGTTCCGGACTCCCGACGGTCTGGCGGGATCACCCACCTCGTCGCAGCTCGAGGACGTCCTCGATGGCTGACCACTGTCGACCAGCGACCACCAGCATCCCGCACCGGCCCGGACCGATCGGCCGCTCGGTTCGACTGGTGCTCGGGCTCCTCGCCCTCCAGGCCGCCGCTGGGGCGGCACTGGTCCTCCTCGATCAGGTGAGCGGCGTCCCGGACCTCGACGACACGGGACTCGTCATCGCCATCGCCATCGCCGCATGGCTCACGCCGGCTGTCTACGACATCGGTCTCCACCGGACATTGGGCAACCGCTGGCGGATCCTCGTGGCAGCCGTCCTCGGCGCGGCCACCCTGGCCGGCGCTGCGCTCGGCTCACCCGGCACCGGTCTCGCATACGGCGTACTCATCTGGGTGGTGCTCACGCTCGGATGGCTCGGCATCGCATTCCTGGTCGCGGTCCCGATGCGCACACCGGGTTGCGAGATGCGGTCGATGGCCTTCGGGCGCAGCGCGAGCGACCACACGAACAACGTGCCGGCGACGCCGGCGATGAGGACACCGGTCTGCGGGCTCGACCACGCCTTCACGCTGGCCGACAAGAGTGCGGCGACGCACAGCATCGAGGGCATGCCCCATCGCCAGACGGTTCGGCCCCCGAGCAGCGCCCGTTGCTCGATGGGGGCCACCCTCCGCACGATCGGGATGAGCACGAGGAGGTTGGCGGCGACGAACGGGAGTTTCGTCCACCACCAGGCCGTGGTTCCCGCTTCGACATCGGGAAGGAGCCCGACGGCGTAGGCGACACCGGCCACCATCACGGCCGCAGTCATGTGCCAGAGGTACACCGACATCGCCACCGTGCTCGCCGCGATCGTCGCCTGCCAGGCCCGGGCCGAGCGCTCGAGCCACCGGGTCACTGCGGGGGCGAGCGCCGCGGCCGTGAACGAGTACGCGAATCCGAACAGCATCAGCGCGGTCGACGGCGGGTGCGTCGGGCTGTGGTCGAGGCCACCGTGGTGCAACATCACCGCGGGCCAGGGGCCGATGTTCACCGCAGCGAGCGCCAGCACCCAGAACGCTGAGGCCAGCGCCATGAGGGCGCGCCCGGTGGGCAGCCGACCCTCGTGCCAGGCGAATCCGGCGATCTGGAAGCCGAGCCACCCGATGACCCAGTTGAGCTGCGGCACCATCGGGATGCCGGCGAAGCTGGCCGTCTCGGCCACCAGGAACGCGGTCACCAGCCCGCCGATGAGCAGGCGGGGTCGGGCGCGGAACCACCGGAAGGTGAACGGCGCCAGGGCGGTGTCGATGGTGTAGTTGGCGAGGAACCACAACGGGATGGCCGCACCGACCGCTCCCGCCGCCACGACGCCGAATCCGCCCATCGCTCCGCCCAGCAGGAGCGCGACGCCCCAGAACGCCGCGAGCGCCACCGCTGGGGTGACCATGCGGTGCAAGCGGGTCGCCACCCAGTCGGCTGGGCGCACACCCTTGCGCTCGGCCGAGCGGAGCGATGTGGCCGAGGCGAAGCCCCCGACGAAGAAGAACAGCGGCATGACCTGGCCGATCCAGGTGATCCAGCCGTACTCGGGAGAGAAGTCGAGGAGGTTTCCGCCGACCAGTTCGCCCTGATCGAGCACGGCCACCATGCCCAGCCAGTGGCCGATCGCCACCACGCCCATGGCGGCCGCCCGGTAGAAGTCGACGGCCCGGTTCCGGTCCGTCGGCGTCGCCGCTGCGGCCGAAGCCGCGGAGACGCGAGTGGGCGCTGGGGACGTTGTCGATGCCATGTGCCCAGTCAGCCACGGACTGGCCAGCGGGCCCATGGGGGCGATCCCCCAAACGGTCCCGGGGAGGAGATCTAGATCGTGATGGTGGTGAGATCGTCGCCGATGATGACCTCACCGTCGAAGTGTTCGGCCGCCCGGGCGATCCACTCGGGATACTGATCGGGCGTCGGGGCCGGGACCATGTGGGTCAGGGCCAGTCGCTTCGCGCCGACGCGGGCGGCGGTCTGCGCTGCCTCCACCACGCCGGAGTGGTAGTCGAGGATGTCCTGCATCATCACGTGATCGATCATCTCGACGATGTCGCGTCGGATCACGGTCTGGACATAGACGTCGGCGTTCGTGGCCAGCTCGTCGACCCCGTCGCACGGGATGCTGTCGCCGACGAGCGCGGCGGTCGAACCGTCGTGCTCGAGGCGATACCCGATCGTCGGCTTCACGGGTGCATGCTCGGTGGCCGCCGTCGTCACCGACACCGAGCCGACGTCGAACGCATCGCCGGGTTCGAGTTCGGTCACCTGCACCTTCGGACCCTCGGTCAAGGGTTCGTGGTGCTCGATGCGGTAGCCGATGTCGTCCTCGAGCGCGTGCATCTGCCGTTCGACGAAACGAGCGGTGCCGGGCGGACCGTAGATCGGGAGCACACCGATCCCCTGGGTCATCACCCAGTGCGTCGTGATGATGTCGTTGAGCGCGCACACGTGGTCGCTGTGGAGATGCGTTATGAGCACGCCGCCCAGGAACGCCGGCAACGTGCCGGCTGCGGTCAACCGCAACATGACACCCCGGCCGGCGTCGACGAGCAGATGGGTGTCGCCGGCCTTGACGAGCGTCGAGGGACCGGCGCGGTTGGCGTCGGGCAGCGGGGAGCCGGTCCCGGTGAGAACGACCTCCATCACGACGTCATCCCACCGAGGCCCACGAGGCCACGGGCGAGTTCGATCTCACCCATGTGCCGCAGTCCGTGCTGGTAGAGCCAGCACTCGAAGCCGTCGAGCACCGTGATCCCTTCCGGACCGGCGCAGCGTGCGCTGTACGTGCTCGCGACCACCTCGGGATACGGCGGCGCGACGAGAACCCGTTCGAAGTCGGCGGGATCCATCGACGCGAGGTGCGCCTCCGTACGATCGAAGACGGTGCGCATGTAGTCCTGGAAGGCGTCGAAGTCGCCGATGCGCTGGTGCTCCATCGTGGCGACGGTCTCCTCCTTGCCGTGGTCGTTGATCGCCAGCTGCACCCGGTCGGCCCAGTCGTCGTTCCACACGGGATCCTCGCCACTGAGCATCATGAACGAGCCGTCGTGGACGTTCGTGTAGTGAAAGAGCGAGAAGGCGATGGGGAGCACACCGCTGCGCTCGAAGTGGTTGACATGGTGGAGATCCATGCTCTCGCAGGCCTGGTAGTACAGCGAATGCATGGTGCGCATGCGCCGCAACAGCGAGTCCTGCACGAGGTCCAACGTCTCGAGGTCGGTCGTCATGCCGACGAGCATAGCAATCTAGTGCGAGTATGACTAGCAACAGTTTGCTCGGCCCGACGGCGGCATCAGCCGCGCCGGTACGTTGCTGCCAGGCCTGGCACGAGCATCGCCGGGCACTCCGATCGGCAGATCTGAACCGATGAGCGGCAGGCGATAGCGTCGCCGACATGCCCAAGGTCAAGATCTTCCACAACCCCAACTGAACGTCTTCCAAGAACGCCCTGGCGGTCGCCGAGGCAAAGGGAGTCGACGTCGACGTCGTGCTCTACATGAAAACACCGCCCGATCGGGCCGAGCTCCAGTCGATCGTCGATGCGCTCGAGGACCCACCGGGTGACCTGGTGCGCAAGGACGCACAGTTCAAGAAGCTCGGGCTGGAAGCCGGGGACTACGCCGAGGCCTCGGCCGTCGTCGATCTGCTCGTCGAGCATCCTCGACTCCTCCAGCGCCCCGTCATCGTGAAGGGCTCCACGGCGATCATCGGCCGGCCCACCAGCCGCGTCGAGGACCTGCTCTAGCGGGTCGTGTCGGCCGCGTCTCCCCGTATCGTCGGGGCATGACCAGCGCCACGATCGAACTCGATCACCGATTCGCCGACGCGCTCCCGGAGTTGGCGGTCGACTGGGCTGCGTCTCCCGCCCCGACACCGGCAGTGGTCGCCCTCAACGAACCGCTGGCGGAGGAACTCGGGATCGACGTCGCATGGCTGCGATCGGCGGCAGGCATCGCGGTACTCGCCGGGAACGCGGTGCCCGACGGCGCGCGACCCGTTGCCATGGGCTACGCGGGCCACCAGTTCGGGAACTACTCCCCGAGGCTCGGCGACGGGAGGGCCCTGCTGCTCGGCGAGGTGCTCGATGCCGAGGGAAGGCTGCGCGACGTCCATCTGAAGGGTTCGGGACGGACGCCCTTCGCACGCGGCGGCGACGGGCGAGCGACGTTGGGACCGATGCTGCGCGAGTACCTGATCGCCGAGGCACTGCATGCGCTCGGCGTCCCGACCACTCGGAGCCTGGCGGTCGTCACCACCGGCGAGACCGTCGCCCGCACCGGACCCGAGCCAGGTGCGATCCTCACCCGCGTCGCCACCAGCCACCTGCGGGTCGGCACGTTCGAGTACGCCCGCTGGCTCGAAGACGGGGCGAACCTCGAGCCCCTCGTCCGCCACGCCCTCGAGCGCCACCATCCTGACGGCGACGACTCGGCGCGGCCGGCGCTGACCCTGCTGCGCCACACCGTCGAGGTCCAGGCTGTGCTGATCGCGCAGTGGATGCTGGTCGGCTTCGTCCACGGCGTCATGAACACCGACAACATGACGATCTCCGGCGAGAGCATCGACTTCGGCCCGTGCGCGTTCATGGATCGCTTCGATCCAGCGACGGTGTTCAGCTCGATCGACCATGCCGGCCGCTATGCGTACGGCAACCAACCTGCCGTCGCGCAGTGGAACCTCGCCCGGCTGGCCGAAGCGCTCCTGCCCGCGATCGACGAGGACCGGGACACGGCCGTCGCGCTGGCGACCGAGGCGCTCGAGGGGTTCGTGGACCGCTACCAGCGGGCGTGGTCCGACGGCATGGCCGGGAAGCTCGGGCTGCCACCCGACAGCCCCGGCAACAGTGCCCTGTTCGACGGGCTCGTCTCGCTCCAGACCCGAGCCAGGGCCGACCACACCTCCACCTATCGCGCGCTCGCGTCCGTCCTGCGCGGCGATTCGATGGCCCTGGGTGCGCTCTTCCCCGAGCACGTCCTGGAGATCGGCGACTGGTCGACCTCCTGGCAGGGGGCGTTGGGGGATGCGGATCGCGGCGCCGTGGCCGAGGGAATGGATGCGGTGAATCCCCTCTACGTGCCCAGGAACCACCTCGTCGAGGCGGCGCTGGCGAGTGCGGTCGACGGCGAATTCGCGGCGTTCGGATCCCTGCTGGATCTGGTGACCGATCCGTATGTCGAGCGGGCCGGTCGACGTGCCGAGACCGGGCCGGCGCCGGACGGGTTCGACTCGGGCTATCAGACCTTCTGCGGCACCTGAGGTCAGCCGAGTCCGCCCGCGATCCGTGCTGCGTCCGGTGACCGGAGCAACCGCAGCATCGCCCAGACCCCGAGGGCGGGGCCCGCGGCCAAGAAGGCGAACGCCCATCGCCACGTCAACCAGTCGCGCAGGACGGGCACGAGCCAGATGGTGACGACGGTGAGCGTGAACCCCGCCGCCAGTTGCAGGGTGACGGCAGTCCCCACGTACCGCTGATCGGCCAATTCGGTGACGATGGCGGAGAACTGGGCCGAGTCGGCCACCACCCAGAATCCCCACACCAGTCCGATCCCGAGAACCACGGGTACGGGCGCGGTGCGGAACAGGCCGATGACGACCGCGCTCGTGCCGCTGATCGTCATCGACAGCGCAGTGGTGCGTGACCTTCCCCAACGATCGCCGAGGACGCCGCCCACCCAGCACCCGACACCGCCGACCCCGATCACCGCCGCCGCCGCAAAGGCCGCGCCCCGACGCGGATCGGCGACACCGTCGAGGACGAGCCGGTCGGTGTAGAACGCGGCAAACCACGCCCACATCGCATACAGCTCCCACATGTGTCCGAAGTAGCCGATGGTGGCGAGCCGGACGCCGGGTTCGGCGAATGCCTTCCGCACCTGGCTGGGGTCGAAGGTGGCGGTGGGGAACGGGAATGGACCGTCACGACCCACGACCTCCGCGATCACCCCGCCGGCGACGGTCAGGATCGACGTGGCGACGATCACCGTCTGCCACTCGACGCCGCCGAGACCGTTGACCAGGTGCGGGAGCGCCGAGCCGACAGTGAGTGCTCCGACCATCACCCCGAGCGCCGTTCCACGTCCGCGCCGGAACCAGGTCGCCATCGCCTTCAGCCCCGGCGGATACACCCCCGCGAGGAAGACTCCGGTGGCGAATCGCAACGGGATCGCCGACGCAGCGCCGGTCGCGGTCAGCAGTGCGAGATTGGCGACCGCCGCGCCACTGGCGCCGTAGAGCATGAGACGGCGAGGGGGGACGAGGTCGGCGATGTTGAGCGCAGCCGACGCGACCGCGCCGGCGACGAATCCGAGCTGCACGGCGATGGTGAGCCACGACCCGGCCGACGATGACAGATCCCATTCAACACGGAGCTGCGGGAGCACCGCCGACGCCGAGAACCACGTCGTCATCGCCAGCACCATGGCGACAGCGAGGCGGGCCAACGCGGACCAGCGCCCCGGCGGATCGTCCTCCGCGACGTCGGCGATCGCGGCGGTCACATCGAGAGACTACGGAGCGCGTCCTCGATGCCCTTGTGGAACGTCGGGTAGGCGTAGATCATCCCCCGAAGGGTTGCGAGCGGCACCTCGCCATGGACCGCGAGAGTGAGGAGCCCGAGAACTTCTCCACCGTTGGGTCCCATCGCGGTGGCACCGACGAGCACGCCGCGAGAGCGGTCGGCCACGACCTTGATGAACCCATCGTTGCCGGCCTTGTGCAGCCAACCGCGAGCCGTGTGGGGCACCTGCACGGACGCGACGGCCACGTCGATGCCATCGGCCCGCGCCCGCTCCTCCGTCATCCCGACCGAACCGATCTCGGGATCGGTGAACGTCGCTCGCGGCAACGCCCGGTAGTCGGCGGGGTCGTGGTCCACGCCGAGGATGTCGGCCGCAGCGATCGCCGATTGGTAGAGGGCGACATGGGTGAATGCTCCCTCACCGCAGATGTCACCCACCGCCCAGACGCCGGCGGCGGCGCGCTGGCGCTCGTCGACGACCACCCAGCGAGCCGCCTCGTCGAGACCCACTGACGAGACGCCGATTGCACCGAGGTCGGCGCGCCGCCCGGTCGCCACCAACAACCGCTCGGCCGTCACGGTCGAACCGTCTCCCAGGGTCAGCGCCACCGCGCCGCCGGAAGCGGCTGCGACGGCCGTCGCCGTCGCGGCCACACGTACGCCGATGCCCTCCTGTTCCAGTACCTCGGCCAGGAGGGCACCCGCTTCGGGTTCCTCCATCGGCACGAGTCGATCGGCGGCCTCGACGATCGTCACGTCGACGCCGAAGCGGGCGTACGACTGCGCCAGTTCGACGCCGATCGCCCCACCGCCGAGCACGACCAACGATGACGGCAGGGTCTCTGCTTCGATCGCTTCCCGATTCGTCCAGAACGCGACGCCGTCGAGCCCGGGAACCGGCGGTACGGCGGCGCTGGTGCCGGTGGCGATCACGATGCCGCGTCGAGCGTTGACCACCCGATCGCCGACCATCACCTCGCCCGGCCCGGTGACCCGTCCCTCACCTCTGATGAACCGACCCCCCTTGCCCTCGAAACGTTCCACCGCCACCGTGTCGTCCCAGTTGTCGGTGGCCTCGTCTCGGATCCGTTGGGCGACCGGCGCCCAGTCGGGCTTCACGACCGACTGTCCGGCCATGCCAGGGATGCGGCGAGCCTCCGCGAGGAGATTCGCCGCCCGGATCATCATCTTCGAGGGAATGCAGCCCCAATAGGGGCATTCGCCTCCGACCAGCTCGCGGTCGATGCCGACGACGTCGAGCCCGGCCTCGGCCAGTCGCCCGGCGACGTCCTCACCTCCGGGACCCATCCCCAACACGACGACATCTGCGGTCTCGTTCTTCGTCATGCCAGAGGGAACCGCCGGCCGACGACAGTTCTTCCCGGGTCACGCCGCGCCCACTCCGTCGCACCGGGCTCGGTGTCCGTGCCCCGCAGAGCGAAACACGGACACCGGCACGGACGGGGTCAGTCGAGATCGAAGCGGTCGAGCTCCATGACCTTGGTCCACGCGGCCACGAAGTCCGACACGAACTTGTCGTCCGCGTCACTCGCTCCGTACACCTCGGCGATGGCCCGGAGCTGCGAGTTCGACCCGAAGATCAGATCACAGCGCGTGCTGGTCCATTTCACCTCGCCGGTCGACCGGTCGCGTCCCTCGAAGACGTTCTCGGTGTCGTCGACCGGCTCCCACTCGGTGCCGAGATCGAGCAGGTTGACGAAGAAGTCATTGCTCAACGTCCCGACCCGGTCGGTGAAACCACCGCGGTCCGATCCGTCGGCATTCGCACCGAGGGCACGCATGCCACCCACGAGCACGGCCATCTCCGGTGCGCTCAGGGTCAGGAGCTGGGCTCGATCGACGAGGAGCTCCTCTGCCGTCTGCACGTGACCCTTGCCCAGGAAGTTGCGGAATCCGTCGGCGGTCGGTTCGAGCGACGCGAACGAGTCGGCGTCGGTCTGTTCCTCGGTTGCGTCGGTGCGACCCGGAGCGAAGGGCACCGTGACGTCGCGACCCGATGCCTGGGCGGCGGCCTCGACGGCAGCACAGCCACCGAGCACGAGGAGATCGGCGAGGGACACGGTCGTGCCCGAGGCGTTGAAGTCGGACTGGATCTCCTCGAGCACCCCGAGGACCCGGCGGAGCTCGGGCGGATTGTTCACCTCCCACTCGTTCTGCGGCGCCAGGCGGATGCGGGCGCCGTTGGCGCCGCCGCGCTTGTCGCTGTTGCGGAACGTCGAGGCCGAGGCCCACGCTGTCGTCACGAGGTCGGCGGTGCTGAGGCCGGAGTCGAGGATCGTGGCCTTCAGCTCGGCGATCTCGGGCTCGCCGACGAGTGCACCGTCGACGGCCGGGACCGGGTCCTGCCAGACCAGCTCTTCGTCGGGGACCTCGGGGCCGAGGTACCGGGACACGGGTCCCATGTCGCGGTGCAGCAGCTTGAACCACGCCCGAGCGAATGCGTCAGCGAACTCGTCGGGGTTCTCGGAGAAGTGACGCGAGATCGGCTCGTAGACCGGGTCCATCCGCAGCGCCATGTCCGCAGTCGACATCATCGGTGCGTGGGTCTTGCCGTCGACGTGGGCGTCGGGCACCATGGGCGCGGCCGCGGGGTCGGTGGGGGTCCACTGCTTGGCACCGGCCGGGCTCTCGGTCAGCTCCCACTCGTAGCCGAAGAGGTTCTCGAAGTAGGTGTTGTCCCATGTGATCGGCGTGGCGGTCCATGCGCCTTCGAGTCCACTGGTCGTGGTGTGCTCGCCGATTCCGGTCCCGAGGGCGTTCTTCCAGCCGAGACCCATCTGGTGGATGGGAGCACCCTCCGGTTCGGAGCCGACGAGATCGGGGTCGCCCGCACCGTGGGTCTTGCCGAATGTGTGTCCGCCGGCGACGAGGGCCACCGTCTCGTAGTCGTTCATGGCCATGCGACTGAACGTCTCGCGGATGTCGCGGGCCGACGCGAGTGGATCGGGGTCACCGTTGGGTCCCTCGGGATTGACGTAGATGAGACCCATCTGGACCGCACCGAGCGGCTCCTCGAGTTCGCGGTCGCCGTGGTAGCGCGCGTCGCCCAGCCACTCCGTCTCCGGACCCCAGTAGATGTCGTCCTCGGGCGCGAACACGTCCTCGCGGCCCGCGGCGAAGCCGAACGTCGGGAGGCCCATCGATTCGAGCGCGACGTTGCCGGTGAGCAGGATGAGGTCGGCCCAGGAGATCGTGCGGCCGTACTTCTGCTTGATCGGCAACAGGAGCGCA
This sequence comes from Acidimicrobiales bacterium, assembly GCA_037968675.1. Classification (GTDB taxonomy): domain Bacteria; phylum Actinomycetota; class Acidimicrobiia; order Acidimicrobiales; family Salinilacustritrichaceae; genus Salinilacustrithrix. The sequence continues at coordinate 22,121 of JBBKVY010000062.1, forward strand.
CGTGCCTTGTCGAGATTGCCGTTGTCGGGCCAGCTGTTGAGGGGCGCGAACCGCTGGCTGCCGGTTGCGCCACCGCCGCGACCGTCCTCGATCCGGTAGGTGCCCGCGCTGTGCCAGGCCATGCGGATGAAGAACGGGCCGTAATGCCCGTAGTCCGCCGGCCACCAGTCCTTGGAGTCGGTCATCAGGTCGCGCAGGTCCTGCTTGAGCGCCGCGTAGTCGAGGCGCTCGAACGCGGTCGCGTAGTCGAAGTCCTCGCCGAGCGGGTCAGCGGCGGGATGGTGCTGGTGGAGGATCTTGAGGTTCAACCGGTTCGGCCACCAGTGCTCGTTGGCTGTGGATCCCATCGCGGTGTGGGCGGAGTGTGGCCCGTTCATCACCGGGCACCCCTTCTGCGTGTCGTTGATGTCCCAGACTTCGTCGTCGGCCATGGTTCGTTCTCCTGGATGGGTGGTGGGTGGTCACTGGTTCAGGCAGTCGGGGCAGTGGCCCCAGTAGATGACCTCGGCTTCGTCGATCTCGAAGCCGTGGTCGACGTCGGCGGTGAGGCAGGGGACATCGCCGACCGCGCAGTCGATGTCGTGTGTGGTGCCGCAGGCGCGACAGATCAGGTGGTGGTGGTTGTCGCCGACCCGGTCCTCGTAGCGAGCCGCGGATCCGGCCGGCTGGATCCGGCGAATGAGGTCCGTGTCGACGAGGACGCCGAGCGAGTCGTACACCGCTTGCCGGGAGATCGTCCCGATCAGGGCCCGCACGTCGTCGGCCAGGTCGTCCGCCGTGGCGTGGGGACGAGACGTCACCGCTCGCATGATCGCCAGACGTTGGGCCGTGACCTGCACACCATGCTCGCGGAGTCGCTGATCGGTCCCATCGGCCATGGCGTCCATCCTGCGACCGGTTCTGGATCTTGTCAAGTATCAGACTCTGTAGCGGATGCTCGGGTACCCGCTCCGGAGGGATCGTGACCAAGGGCCCTGGTCGGACCCGGCACGGGGGTGGGACGGTGGACCGATGCGTGATCGAACAGCCCCACCGACCGACCGACTCGGCCTCGAAGTGCTCACCGCCGACGAGTGTTGGCGCCTCGTCCGCGACGCCGCGATCGGGCGGGTGGCGTTCGTCGACGCCGGTGAGGTGACGGTCCTCCCCGTGACCCACACGGTGACGGACCATCAGGTCGCCTTCCGGACCGGATCCGGCACGAAGCTCGGCGCCGCCCAGATGGCGCACGCACTCGCGTTCGAGGTCGACAGCTGGGACGTCGACGAGCGGGCCGGGTGGAGCGTTCTCGTCCGCGGTGTCGGCGAGACCGTCTACGACGACGACGAGATCGCGGCCCTCGATCGGGTCGGTGCCGAGCCATGGCTCGACTCGGCCCGAGCAGGAACCTGGGTCCGCATCCGCGTGGACGAGATCAGCGGCCGCCGCCTCGGTCGTTGAGCGGTCAGTCGCCCTGACCGGCAGCGAGGTCAATGAGTTTCATTAGAGATTCAATGCCCCTCATTAGTGATCGCGGTTACGATCGCACCATGCAACGGCGACGCGGAACGAGCAGCTTCCGGGAGACGCTCCGGCCGGGACGGATCGGGCCGCTCGAACTCCGGAATCGCATCGTGCTCCCGGCGATGGACATGAACCTGTGCGACGACGGCGTCATCACCGACGCCGAGATCGCGCACTACGAGCGCCGAGCCGAGGGAGGCACGGCGATGATCATCACCGGGTCGGGCGCAGTCGCCTACCCCGCCGGCGCGGCATCCCGACACCAGCCAGGGCTCTCCGACGACCGATTCGTCCCTGGTCTGGCACGGCTCGCCGACGCGGTGCACCAGGCCGGGAGCCTGCTCTGCGTGCAGCTCTGCCATCACGGAAAGACCGCCCGGGTGGACATCGCGGAGGACCGACCGGTGCTCGTCCCGTCGGCGCCCGATTCGGCCATCGACCTGTCGGCGCTCCGCGACAACACCGGCGAGGAGCTCCAGGCGCTCGCCGCGGCCACCGCGGGGAAGTCACCGAGGTTCCACACCGCCGACGAGGACGACCTCGCGCTGCTCATCGACCACTTCGCATCTGCGGCTGGTCGTGTCCGCGCCGCCGGTGCCGACGCGGTGGAGATCCACGCGGCCCACGGCTATGTCCTCTCGGGGTTCCTCTCGGCGGCGGACAACCGCCGCACCGATCGCTGGGGCGGTTCACTCGAGAACCGGTGCCGGCTCACCGAAGAGGTGCTCCACGCCGTTCGCTCGGCCGTGGGAACGGAGATGGCGGTACTGGTGCGGGTCAGCGGCGAGGAGTTCGGCGATCCCGACGGCCTCTCCAACCCGGAGGCCGTCACCGCCGCACGTCGGTTCGAGGGGGCCGGCGCCGACGCCATCCACGTGACCGGCTGGGGTCGGAACTCGTTCGCCAACTTCACCGACGGCCCGCTGCCCGACACCGTCGGGGCGTACCGGAAGCAGATCGCGGCGGTGAAGGTCGCGGTGGGCATCCCCGTCATCGGCGTCGGACGGATCCTCCCGGAGACGGCCGAGGAGATGCTCGCCGACGGCGAATGCGACTTCGTGGCGATGGGACGCCAACTCCTCACCGACCCGGACATGGTCGACAAGCTCCGCACCGACCAACGCTCGTCGATCCGGCCGTGCATCAACTGCTACGTGTGCGTCGAGCAGAACTTCTTCGATGCGACGCCGCGCTGCGCAGTGAATCCTGCACTGGGCGACGAGACCGCCATCGAGCTCGAACCCGCACCGATCGGACGTCGCGTCGTGGTCGTGGGAGGCGGGCCGGCCGGCATGGAGTTCGCTCGACTGACGGACGGTCGCGGACATCGGGTCACCCTCCTCGAGGGCAGTGACCACCTCGGTGGCACCGCGTGGTTCTCGCAGCTGACGACGCCCGCGAATGGCCCCTTCGTCGACTGGCAGGTCGACGAGCTCGAACGTTCGGCCGTCGATGTCCAGCTCTCGACTGTGGCGACGGCCCACTCGATCCGAGCGTTGCATCCGGATGTGGTCGTCGTGGCCACGGGAGCGAAGCGAGGTCGACCCGACGTCCTCGGCATCGACCGGGATCATGTGCTCACGGGCGATGACTTGCGAGCTGTGCTCGCCGGGGAGCCGGTCGCGGGTCAGCCAGCGTGGCAACGAGTGGCCATGCGCGTCGGACGTCGGCTCTCGATCACCACGAGTCCCGCGCTCCTCCGCCGCCTCTCGCGCGTCTACCTGCCACTCGGCCACGACGTCGTGGTGCTCGGCGGCGGCCTCGTCGGTCTCGAGCTGGCCGAGTTCGCAGCCGAGCGCGGCCGGAACGTCACGGTGCTCGAACCCGGACCTGCGATCGGCCTCCCCATGGCGTCTCCGCGCCGATGGACTGCGGTTCGTCGCGCCGGAGAACACGGCGTGACGCTGCACCGATCAGCGGAGGTGCTCGCCGTCAACGCGGACGATGTCGAGTTCCGTGTCGACGGCGAGGACCACGTGGTGCGAGCCGACAGCGTGGTGATCGCAGGCGGCGTCGAACCGTCGACCGCGCTCGCAGACCAATTGTCGGCGGAGGGCTTCGAAGTCCACGTGATCGGCGATGCCGGGGCCGTCGGCTACATCGACGGCGCAGTGCACTCGGCCTGGGAGCTCGCCCGCTCGCTCGCTCAGACCAACTGACCGACCTCACCCCACACGACCTCACCCACACGACCTCACCCCACACCCCCGTTCTGGTGAGTCCTCGCGCCACCTGATGGTGCCGATCGCTTACCAGAACGGGGTTTGAGGGGCTGTCGAAGGGCGGGGTGCGGGGAGCCGGAGTCGTTGCTCGGAGTCGTTGTTCAGGAGTTCTCGCTGGCCCGGTAGTCACCGAAGGGGCCGTCGCGCTCGGACAGCACGGCGGTCAGACCGTCGCGCCGCACCCCGCCGATGAACTCGGTCATCGTCGGCTGGTGGATACCCAGGGCACAGATCTCGGTGCCGTTGCGGATCGCCGTCCGTAGCCCCATCACCTCCATCGCCCGATGCACCGTCCGCTTGTTGAGCTGCACGATGTCCGATGGGATCAGTGCGATCCGCCGAGCGACGTCGAGCACCGCCTCGTCGAGACGATCTTCGGGGAAACTCCGATTCGCCCAACCGAGACGCACCGACTCCTCACCGGAGAGGTGATCACCGGTGACCATCATCTCCATCGCGGCACGTGGTCCCAGGAACCACGCATGGAACTGCATGTCGGGCACACCGAACCGCACCGCGGGGTAGCCCATCTTGGCGTCGTCGGCCACGTAGACCAGATCGCATCCGGTGGCCAGCTCGCTCCCACCCGCGAGGCAGTAGCCATGCACCTGCGCGATCACCGGCTTCGCCAGATCCCAGATGCTCATCCACGTCTCCGTCACATGACGAGGCCACTGCCCCTCGCCACCCGGCGTGAAGTGCGGCATGTCGACGCCCTCGTTGCCGTCGCCGAGTTCGTAGCCGGCGGAGAAGCACGATCCGGCACCGCGGATGATCGTCACCCGGATCTCCGGGTCGTCGTCCGCCCGTCGGAGCGCCTCCATCAACTCCCGCCGAAGAGTGTGGTTCAACGCGTTCCGCTTCTCTGGGCGGTTGAGCGTGATCCGACGAATCGACGTGGCCGGATCGTCGACGATGATCGTCTCGTGACCGGACTCGGATGACCCGGTCATTTGATCGCCTGCGCGTCCATGTCTCCGGAGAGGCGTTCGAGGGTCTTGTCCGGCACCTCGTCGATCGGTGTCCGGATCTCCGCGACCGTGGGGCCGAACTGCTTCGCCAGCGGCGCGAGCGCATCCAGGTCGAACCCGTACAGATTGGCGGCGTTGTCGGTGAGCATCATCTGCACCTCGGTCGGATCGACGTCGGCGAACCGGGACCGGAGATGCTCACGTGTGTACGGGTGGGTCCCCTCGTCGTGCGGGTAGTCGCTCCCCCACATGAACCGGTCGAGCCCGATGGCATGCCGAGCGGCGACATCGGCGTGACCCGGCTGACTGACCCCGATCCACACGTTCTGCGCGAAGTATTCGGACGCGTCCTTCGAGAGGACGTGGTCGTCGCCATACCGGATCTCCCCGGTGGCACCGGTGTCCCGGATGCTGCGGATGGTGGCGTCCAACCGTTCGAGCATCGGTGGGACCCACGCACATCCGACCTCGGTCATGACGAACTTCAATCGAGGGAACCGCTCGAACACGCCGGACAGGATGAACTGGGTGAGCGGCCGCTGCGAGTACCAACTCGTCTCGGTGATGTAGAGCAGCATCGACACGGGGTAGGGCCCGTAGTCCGGGTTGCCCGTACCCCCGTGGATCGTGACCGGGACCTCGAGTTCCTGACACAGCTCCCACACCGGGTCGTAGCAGGGGTCGTAGAGCGGCTTCATCCAGTCGCAGTCCGGCGGGATGTTCGGCAGCAGGATCCCACCGCGCAGTCCGTGCTCGCTGATCCAGCGGATGTCGTCGAGGGCGTCGTCGACGTCGTTGAGGAAGACCTGACCGACGCCGGCGCGCCGATCGGGGAACTGGTTGCAGAAGTCGACCAGCCAACGATTGTGGGCCCGCACTCCGGCGATCCGATGTTCGTACTCGTCAGGCCTCGGCGGCTTGGCGAAGAGCACGAAGCTGGGGAAGAAGGGCGGCACGGTGTTGGGGAAGACGACCTCGGCGACGATGCCGTCGGCCTCCTGCTGCGAGTTGCGCAGCTCGTCGTCCCAGTTGCGCAGCTTCCGCGTGTCACCGAGGTCCTTGTAGGGATTCCTGTACTCGCCGCGCCATGCATCGAAGTCGTCCCGGTACTGCTCGTCGAGGTACTCGCGGTACTGCGCGTGACTCCCGCCGGCATGACTGTCGGCCGTGATGATCGTGTAGTGCTCGGCGTCGTTGGCGACGGACATGGGATCCTCCGGATCAGCGTTTGGGCGCCCACACTAGAACACTGTTCTCGTTCGAAGCGATGTGTCACCCTTGGCGGCGTGAACGACGCCGCCCGGGACCGCCGGGCCCAGATCATCCAGGTCGCCGTCCGCCTCATGCAGCGTCGGTCCTACGACGAGGTGCAGATGCGCGACGTCACGGTCGAAGCCGGGATGGCCATCGCGACGATCTACCGCTACTTCGGATCGAAGGACCACCTGCTCGCAGCCGGACTCCTCGAGTGGTCGCAGCGATTCCCGCAGGATGTACGCCGGACCGAAGCGACCACAAGCCTCGATGAACTCGAAGAGTCGTATCGTCGCGCCGCGAGGTCGTTCGAACGCTATCCCAGCTTCTACAGCCACCTCGAGAGACTCCGACAGACCTCCGATCCGGCCGCAGCGCTGCTCTACGCCGAGTTCGCCACGAGACAGAACGAAGCCTTCGGCGTGTCGCTCCGTCGGCTCCGACCCGAACGTCGCGAACGAATCGTCGCGGTGATGGACGCGGTCCTCGACTCGAGTCTTCGGGAGTGGTCCCGAGGACGCAAGACGATCGCCGAGGTCATCGCGGCCATCGACTCCGCCGCAGAGCTGCTCCTCGCTTAGCAGGAGGCTGCGTCAGGAATCATGCCGATTCCGGACTCCCGTGCGATCGTCGGCGGGGACGCGCTCGGACACCACCGTCCGTGTCCCCGCGATGTGAGTCCTGCTCGAGCGCGAAGGCGCTGGCTGTCGGTCACTCGAGGGCCGCATCCGGACTGTGTTCGCAGGGGGCTCGTGGAAGGGTCGGAATTCAGGTGGTGGCCGTGGGTCAAAGGATCACTGAGAATCGCGAAGCAGCGCCGACACACGTTGGCGACTGACCTCGAACAGGGAGGCAATCCGCTCCATCGTGTAGCCGTCGACGCGCAGGGCGGCGGCCTCAGCCTTCCGGAGCCGCGAGCCGACGTCTTGCAGTGCCTCGATGTTCTCGGTGATCAACGTCGGGATGAGGGGCAGCGTCTCGTTCTCGACGATGTCGGGGAGTCGATCGCCGGCCTCGAGCCGGCTGATCAACAGGTCGATCCTCTCCTTGATCAGGTGCGATCGATCGATGTTGGCTGCCGCCATCTCATCGAGCTCGCGGAGAACACCGAGCAGGTCGTCGATCGCCTGGTTCTTGGTGGGGACCACGAGCCATCTTGCCAGGAGATCTCGACCGCCGTGTGAGACGGTCATTGCTGTCGCAGCAATAGCTGTTGACATCACTGGATCGCAGTGCAACGGTCGTTTTGGATATCGACATTCCTTCACGAAACGAGGCCTTCCGGTGTCACGACGCGTACTTTCCATGATCACGATTGTCGGTGCCACGTGCGCCCTCTTCGCGAGTCCGGTTGCGGCCGACCCGCAGAATCGAAACTCATTCGGCCCCGTGGTGGTCGACTGCGGAGCCGTCGGAACGTTCAGTGTCGTCGTACACGGAAACGGATCCTTCGCAGCGGCGCAGGATCTCGACTCCAACCGAGTCCTCGTTCCCAACGCCTTCGGCGAGGCCGTTTTCACCTACACCGCCCCAGATGGCACCGTCTCGCCGCCGGAGTTCGAACAGGCCAATTCGAAGGGCAGCGGGAAACAGGGGGGCGTGTGGTGCTCCTACTCGTTCGACATCGACACCGGCAACGGACTCGAAAACCTTTCGGGAAGCGGCAGTGTTCGTGGCCGAATCACGCCTGGAGCGTGATCGCCGTCACCCGCTCGGAGGGAGTCGGGTAGGTCATCCGTAGCGACGCCAACCGGCCGCCGACGTCGGTCCGCCGAGAAATCCACCACGCAGTGGATTCTGGGTTTCGCGGAACTCAACGCGGCTCAATACCGACTGGTAGACCGGCTCGTCACCGTGGTCGATGTTCGGGCTGGCACGGTGCTCGGCGAGCAAGGGCCCGTGCGCCGCGAGTTCTGCGTCATCCTCGAGGGCGAGTTCGCCGTGCTTTGCGATGGAGCCCCGATCGCCGTCCTCCCCGAGCGTCGCACTCCGGTGCGATCCCGCTCATGCAGTCGGACCGTTCCTTCCGACTCGTCTCGCTCCACGCCCTCGGGCCGACTCCCTCGGCCGACGCGTCTCCCGAGTGCGAATCGCTGCGCCGAACCCTGCCGCAGATGTCGCACCGCATCATGGCCCCGCCCCGAGCCATATCACCCGAGCCATATCGTCCCGTAGGGATCCGGTGGAAGAATGGCCCGTGAACGACAAAGCCCTGGCCTCAGCAACGCTGTGACCAGGGCCTTTGTGGTGGCGGGGGCAGGATTTGAACCTGCGACCTTCGGGTGATGAGAACGTCGAGCCGGGTCCGCGTTCATCGGCGCTCGACGGCATGAGTCCTGCTCAGTGGACGTTTCGGTCGCAGAGCCGTCGGAGCTCGTAGGCACTCGTGTTCACCGCTGAGATCAAGTCGCGTTGACAAGCCGTTGACAAGCAACGATGCCTGATGCAACCAGTACCGACAGAAGCAGACGACTCGACTTGGCGACATGTCTCCACGATCCGGGAGCCTGACTCACTGCAACGGGTGGTGCTACGCCGAGAGCTTTGCGGCGTACTTGCGCTGAGCAGCCCGCTTGGAGACGCCCAACATCGCTCCGATTTCATCAAGCGCGTCGGCTCGTCGTGCTCGTGTCGTCGTCATGGCGTCCACCAACCTTTCAGGAACTTGGAACGTGCTGGCATGGCATGGATGATCGCAACACCGTCCGCATCGTCAACAACACCGACCTCCAACGGATCGGCGTTCGACGCCGGCCCGATGAACATCGTGACGTCGGGATCGTCGGTCTCGAACCTCGCCAGTGGCGTCGGAGTGCATGAAGCATGACGTTCAACCGTTCGGCATCGTGGCCCGGGGCACTGCGCCGGAGCGCGGTCGCTCAGGACATGAAGAGGGCCACGAGTTGTTCGAGGTGAGCCTCGAGCGGTGCCCGGACCCCTTCGGGGAGCAACACACCGGCCCAGGAATCGTCGATGTCGTCCCAATCGACATCGACGTCGAACGGGTCCTGATCGAACTGGTCGTGAATCCGAAACGCAAAGTTGTTGACGAGCCAAGCATCGTCGAGATAGCCGACGTAGCCCCACTCGTCCGCAGGCATCAGATCGTGGGGGTCGTCGAGGTATCCGAGCAACAGGGTGATCGCCTGTGAGACCGCAGGGTCCTCGGTGTACGCACGGATGGTCTGCAGCCTTGCGCAGATGCGGGGGCTGCAATCAATGAAGTCGTAGAGATCATCGGCGCGCCGCTCCATCTCACGGCGCTTGGCCGGATACCTTTGCGCGAGATACGAGTTGATCTCGTCGTACGCCTCATCGAGGTCGTAGTCGGCAATCGTCCGCACACCGCTCCCCGCCTCTGCGATCCCGGACATGAAGAACCTCGGTACCCGGTTCTCGTCGAGGTAGAGAACGGGGGCGTAGCCATCACCTCCTCCGAACAGGATCCCGATGACTTCGGTCAGGATGCTCTCCAATTCCTCCAGGATCTCCACTGGAAGCTCCGCTCGGGCCATCTCGTCCGCCGTGATCAGATCGCCCCAGTCGACCGGGAAGGGATCGGGGTCGAACTGGAATGCTTCCTTGATCCGAAAGGCGACATTGTGGATCAGCCACGCGTCGTCGAGATAGCCGACGTAGCCCCATTCCTCCTCGGGGATCAGGTCGTTCGGATTCTCGAGGTAACCGATCAGCGAGGTGACAGCATGATTGAGCCGTTGGCTGCCCTCGCGGACGGCGATCTCCTCCAACACGACAAGCACGTGCGTGCTCCGCTCGATGAAGTAGTGCAACCCGACCACGCTGGGATCCACGAAGGCGAACTGACCGTACCTGTCGGCGAGGAAGCCGCGAATCTCGGTCTGCGCGTCCTGTTCGGAATAGCTCTCGATGCCGCGCACGCCGCCCGCCGGGGTGTCGCCATCGCCGACCTCGACCTCTTGTCGCGGCTGATCCCCCTGCTGCTCGTCGTCCTCGTCACCGATCAGTTCCGTCAACCGAGCGTCGAGGCGAGCCTGCATGGCCTCCACGGCGGCGGACAGCTCGACGAGCATCCCGTGCATGCTGCTCCTGTCGTGAATACCGCCCACGATGTCGTCGAGTTCCGCCTTGAGTGTGCGGTATCTGTCTCGCGTCTTGCGCCGCCAGTACGCCGCCTTGTCGAGGTCCTGCTGCCTGACGATCAGGTCCCGCATGCAGTGGCTCACCGCGCCCTCGTACTTCTTGACCGCCTTGGGCGCCTCGGTTTCGTACCCGGCCCGCTTGAGCGCGTAGGGGAGGATCTTGGAGACGCAGAGGTGCCCGAAACCCAGTTCGAGTTCGCTGAAGTCGGCGTAGAGGAGTGAGCTCAGGTGCGGGTTGTTGGCGGGCACCGTCCCGTCGAGGAGACACGGAATGATGTCCTTGTTGGCCTGAGTCGCCGCTTCGAGCTCCTTGCTCACCCACTCACTGGACTCGGTGCTCGACGAGTACAGGACGAGCAGCACGTCGGAGTCGTTCAACTCCCGGTAGATCTTGTCGGTCGAGTCGCCGAGGCGGAGATCGGAGGCATCGAGGAACACCTCGACCCCGATCCGTTCCAGCTGCTCCTCGATCTCGATCGCCCAATGCTTGTCGACGCTCTTGTGACTCAGAAAGAATTTCATGCGGAGACCTCCATTCCGTCGACCGCAAGCTAGTGCAGTCGACCTCGCCCAGAGTCATGGACCGGCCCACCGCTCTGACCGGCGCTCTCGCCCATCGGCGCAAGCAATACCACTTCGGGCCATCGAAGATCTCGACGCACCCGGCCTACGACCACGACATCAAGATCTCCAACTCCGGTGTCTGGCGCGTCTTGAAACGCCTCGACTTGAACCGGTTGCCAGCGAATCAGCGCCACAAGAGCCACGAACGTCGTTGGAAGCGCTACGAGAAGCCGCTGTCTGGCACATCTCGGAGCGCGGGATCCGCCACGTCTACATCAAGCCGCGAGCGCCACGGTTGAGCGGCAAGGTTGAGCGTCCGCACCGGATCGCCAACGACGAGTTCTACCGGTCATGTCAAGTTGTTCCGTTTACAATGTCAAGTTCCGGGTGTTGACTCGGAGCCCGCCCGGAGACGAAAGAAGCCCTGGCAGATCTTGCGATCTACCAGGGCTTTCGTTGGTGGCGGGGGCAGGATTTGAACCTGCGACCTTCGGGTTATGAGAACGTCGAGCCTCCTCCGCTGCCGTACGCGCTCGGCTGTATCAGTCCTGGTCGGTGGGCGTTTCGGCCCCAGAGCCGTCGGTGCCCGTAGGCACTGGTCTGCACGACTGAGATCAAGTCGCGTTGACAAGCCGTTGACAAGCAACGATGCCTGATGCAACCAGTACCGACAGAAGCAGACGACCCGGCTGGGCGACATATCATCGTAGTCCTGAGCAGGGCCAAGGAGATCGCCGGGCACGTTGGCCGGATTGACGACCGCCGTATCAGGAGGGCGGGCCCCGACGACCCTTACGGATCCGGGACCGTCTGCAGTGCTTCGCCTACATCAGCGACGCCGCCGTCGCGCCAAACCGGTCAGCGAATCGCATC
>JBBKVY010000063.1:0-26225 GCA_037968675.1 Acidimicrobiales bacterium
CCGCCGACGACCCAGACCGACGGTGGTTACTCGTACGGCGATCCCCGTGGCCTCCAGGTGTGGCTCGACCTCGCGCAGTGCGAGGCCGGTGGCAACTGGTCGATCGACACCGGGAACGGGTATTACGGCGGACTGCAGTTCGGCCTCAGCGCATGGCAGGGCGTCGGCGGGACCGGCTATCCCAACGAGCACTCTCGTGACACGCAGATCACCATGGGTCGTCGGCTCCAGGCCAGCCATGGCTGGAGCGCATGGCCGCACTGCTCGAGCAAGCTCGGCCTCCGCTGACGAGCGAGCCCTGGTCACGACGCCGCGCTGACCCTCGAACGTCGCGACGTGGCGAACTGGTAGCCGGCGAGCCCCATCAGGAGCACGCCGTTGGGGACGTGCAGCGCCGCGGCATCGGCGGTGTCGCGTCCGACGTAGCCCAGCCCGATCTGGGTGACCGTGAGCAAGGCGATCATGCCGGCGACCGCGAGCTCGCCACCGTCGGCCTTGTCGGCGAGCGCGATGCCGACGTTGGCCAGCGCGAGGACGAACACGCCGTTGCCGACGTATCCGTGCGTCTCGATGAGGAGGTCGCCGAGGAACAGGAACCGGCCGGCGAGTATCGAGAGCAGGAACACGAGCCCGAGGGTGAGGGCGGCGCAGATCTGGCGGGCGCGGGTGAGCGCGGACGTCGATGACATCTCGACAGCATGTCCTACGGTGCGGTCGGTGGATGATCTCGACGTGCTCGTGGCCCCGCTGGCCGACGGAGAGTTCTATGCCGGCGATCCTCATCCGACCTACGCCGCGCTCCGTGCGACCGCGCCGGTCGCGTGGTGCGGGCCCGGGGGCTTCTGGGCGCTCAGCACCCATACGGCGGTCCTGGCGGCATCGACCGACCCCGACACGTTCTGCTCACGCCACGGCGTCCTCGCCATGGAGATCGGGGTCGAGTACGCCACGCCACCGACCATGATGCACACGGACCCCCCGGAGCACACCGCCTACCGCAAGCTGGTGGCTCCCGGGTTCCGTCCGTCGGTGATCCGCCGGATCGCCGATCGGGTGGCCGTGCGGACCGACGAGGTGCTCGATCGACTGCCCCACGGTCCGTTCGACGCCGTGGAGTCTCTCGCGGTTCCGCTCCCGCTCCTGCTGATCGCCGACGTGTTGGGCGTACCGACCGACGACCTGGACCAGTTCTTCCGGTGGTCCGAGGCGGCGATTCCCGGCGAGTCGGACATGGAACCGGCCGAGCAGCAGCGTCTGATGGGGGAGTGCTGGGCGTATCTCCTCGACCGATGCGCCGAACGGCGCCGCGAGGCGGCCGACGACCTCGTCTCGGTTCTCGTCCACACCGAACTCGACGGCCGTCGACTGTCGGACGACGAGTTGGTCATGTTCCTCAACCAACTCCTGATCGCGGGCAACGAGACCACCCGGAATGCCATCTCCGGGGGGCTCGCGGCGTTCGTGGCGTGTCCGGACGAGTGGCGTCGGTTGGTGGCGGATCCGTCGCTGGTGGACACGGCAGTCGAGGAGATCCTGCGGTGGACGACCCCGGTGATCTCGTTCCTGCGCACCACCACCCGTGACGTCGACCTGGAGGGTCAGACGATCCCTGCGGGTGACCCAGTCCTCCTGCTGTACCAGTCGGCCAACCGCGACGAGAGCGAGTTCGGCCCGACGGCAGCCGAGTTCCGGGTCGATCGTCGCCCCAACCACCACCTGTCCTTCGGATTCGGCGCGCACTTCTGCATCGGCGCCGCGCTGGCACGAATGGAGATCGCCATGCTGCTGCGCGCGTTGCTCCGGCGTGGTTGGCGCCCGGAGGGTCGCGGAGCCCCCGTGCGCACCGCCTCGCCGGTCATCGCCGGGCTGCGGTCGCTCCCGCTCGAGTTCACCCGGTGATCGGTGACAGGCCGGCTTCGACCCGTTCGGTGACCTCGTCGACCGTGCCCGTGCCGTCGATGCGGAGCAGGATGCCGCGCTCCTCGTAGAACTCGATGAGCGGCGCCGTGTTCTTCTCGTAGACGTGGAGGCGGTTGCGGATCACCTGCTCGGTGTCGTCGCTGCGACCCTTGTCCCGGCCTCGCTCGACCAGGCGGCGGACGAGTTCGTCCTCGTGGACGTCGAGCATGATCACCGCGTGAAAGGTCCGCCGTTTGTAGCGCCCCCATGCGTAGGCGCCCTCGGCCTGTGCGAGCGTCCGCGGAAAGCCGTCGAGGAGGAAGTCCTCGATCGGCTCGTGAGCGCCGAGTGCTTCGTTGACCATCGAGATCACCAGGTCGTCGGGTACGAGGCCGCCGGCGTCCATGTGTTCCTTCGCTGCCCGTCCCAGGTCGGTCCCCCGTGCCACGTGGTCCCGGAGCAGGTCGCCCGTGGCCAGATGGGGAACACCGTGACGTTCGGCCAGCCGTTCGCCCTGGGTTCCCTTGCCTGCACCCGGTGGTGCGAGGAGCAGTGCTCGGAACAACGGATCCCCCTGTCTGCGCGTCGCCGGATGCAGTGGCCGACGGTAGCGCACCGACCCGCTGGCGCCCGTCTTGCGCAACGGCGTGCGCCCGGCACCCGACGGGCCACCAGACTGCGGGGATGGGCGACATCGACCGGGTGGATGCACGAGCCCTCATCGGGGTGCTCGGCGAGTGGTCGAGTGGCGTCGGGCCGTTGTACCGCCAGCTCGCGTCGGCGATCTCCGACGCCATCGATCGAGGTGACCTGCCACCGGGCGCCCGGTTGCCATCCGAGCGGGCGATCGCCGACGCACTACCGGCAGCCCGCGGCACCGTCGTCGCCGCGTCCGGGCTGCTCGTCGAGGCGGGGCTGATCGTCCGTCGGCAGGGGAGCGGCACCACCGTCGCCGGAACGACCCGCGCCGACCGGCCATCCCTGGCCGCCGGAATCCGCGCACAGGCGCTGACCGGCCGGGCGCTGCGGCGTGGCACGGCAGCCGTGGCACTGGGGTTGTCGGTGCTCGACGACGCGTCGTCGCTGCCCGACTGGGCATTCGATGTCGACGCGGTCACAATGGAACGTGCGGGACGCAAGCACGGCTACGCGCCGCTGGGGATCGACGCACTGCGCGACCGGGTCGCCGATCTGCTGACGGAGCGGGGGGTCGCATCGTCGGTCGAGGAGATCGCCATCACACTGGGCGCCCAGCACGGGATCGCGCTCGCCGCCGAAGTGCTCGCGGAGGCGGGGACGAGAGTCGCCATCGAGGACCCGACCTACCCCGGCGCGATCGACGTCTACTCGCGTGCCGGGCTGGCCTTCGCCCCCGTCGACGCCGACCTCGGTGGAACCGAACCGGCGTCACTTCGCCGGGCACTGGCGGCGGGCGACGTCGGCGTGGTGCACCTGTCGCCGCAGTGCGCGAGCCCGACGGGGGTCGTCACGGTGGCGGCCCGTCGTCCGGAGATCGTCGATGTTCTCGACGCAACCGACACGTGGCTGGTCGAGGACGCGGCGCTCGAGTTCCTCGCTCCGCCCGATGACCACGGCTACCTCGCGGCCCTCAGGCCCGCCCGCACGGTGCTCGTGGGCACCACGAGCAAGGTGTTGTGGGGCGGGCTCCGCGTCGGCTGGGTCCGGGCGCCCCGCTCGGTCATCGAGCGCATCGGACGATTCCGAGCGGCGCACGATCTGGGCTCGCCCATTGCGCCGCAGGTGACCGCGTTGCGCCTACTCGACGACCTGGCCGACGTCGCCGAGCAGCGTCGGGTCGAGGCTGCGGCGCGGCG
This sequence comes from Acidimicrobiales bacterium, assembly GCA_037968675.1. GTDB lineage: Bacteria > Actinomycetota > Acidimicrobiia > Acidimicrobiales > Salinilacustritrichaceae > Salinilacustrithrix. Next base: position 3,735 of record JBBKVY010000063.1, read on the forward strand.
CAGGTACCTCCGCGATCGGATCCTCGCGCTGGTGCCGGACGCGACGATCGCCGTTCCCGATGGCGGGTTGAGTCTGTGGATCGGAGGAGCCGATGGCCATCGACTCGTCGCCGAAGCTGCGACCGTGGGTCTCGACATCCTGGCGGGTCGAGTGTGCAGCGTGACCGACGGGCAACCGGATCGGGTGCGGGTCAGCGCATGGGCGCCGGCGGCCGTCCTCGACGAGGCGGCCCGGCGGTTCGCCGTCGCCTGGCACGCGACCCGGTCAGACGACTGAGCCCAGGCGACGAGCGGCTTCTCGCAGCGCCGCCGGCTCCAGCGTGGCATGGGTGAGCCGCATGGCGCTGGTGTGGCGCCCCGAGGTCGAGAAGGCGGATCCGGGGACGAACGCGACTCCGGAGGCGACCGCACGATCGAGCAACGCGACCGTGTCGACCCCCGCCAGATCGGCCCACTGGAAGAGGCCGCCACGTGCCGCGGACATCGAGGCGGACGGAACGTGGTCGACCAGCGCGTCCCGGAGGTGCCTGGCACGCTCTTCGTAGAATCGACCGAGCGTCGCGGCGCGCTGGGCCATCCAGCCAGGCCGCGACAGCAGGTCGACGACCAGATGCTGGCTCAGCGTCGACGTGTGGAGGTCGGTGGCCTGTTTGAGGCGGGCGAGCACGATGGTCACCTCGCTCGGGGCCACGGCCCAGCCGACGCGGAGGCCGGGTGCGATCGTCTTCGAGGTGGTGCCGAGGGCGACAGATCGGCCGGTCCAGGCGGCAATCGGCGGATGTTCGGGCTCGCCGAAACGAATCCGGCCGTACGGGTCGTCCTCGACCACCACGAAGCCCCAGTGCTCGGCCAGCGTGGCGAGGTGCCGGCGTCGGTCCGGATGCAGGACCGCCCCCGTCGGATTCTGGAAGTCCGTGACGGTGTACACGAGCTTGGGCCGGTGCCCGGCCGTCAGCGCCTCCTCGAGGGCGTGGGTGTCGAGACCGTCCCGATCGACCGGGATCGGCAGCCATCTCGGGTGGCGGGCGCCGAGGGCCTGGATCGCACCGAGGTACCCGGGATCGTCGATGGCGACCTCGTCGCCAGGCGCGAGGAACGCCCGCCCGAGGAGGTCGAGCGCCTGCTGGGAACCGGTGGTGACGAGGACCTCGTCGGCGGCACACGGGCGTGATCGTCGCTGGGTGCAGTCGACGGCGACGAGTTCGCGCAACTCCGTCATCCCCTCCGTCCGTCCGTACTGCAACGCGGTGGCCGGTGAGCCGCGGAGGGCATCGACCGCCGCCCCGACGAGGTCGTCGCACGGGAACGTGGCCGGGTCGGGCATGCCGCCGGCCAGGGACAGGACGCCATCGGCATCGACGAGGGCGAGGATGTCGCGGATCACCGACGAGCGGGCGTTCTTCGCGTCGTCGGTCAGCAGTTCGTGGACGGCGGTCATCGCCCCAGTGTCCCTGGACGCCGTCGGGCGAGCGAGAGCCAATCAGCCGGATTGGACCCGTTCGGCGGCGAGGAGCGAACGGCGGACCTTGCCAGCGTCGTCGCGGACCGGCTCGTCGACGAACTCGAAGGTCCGGGGGATCTTGTACCGCACGATCTGGTCGGCCAGGTGCGCCCGGAGGCCGTCGGCGTCGACGGTTCCGTCGGCGTGGACGATGGCGTGGATCCGTTCACCGAGATCCTCGTCGGGGAGTCCGATCACTGCACACGACACCACGGCCGGGTGGCGGTCGATCGCCGCCTCGACCTCGGCCGGGTAGATGTTGGCGCCGCCGGTCAGGATCATGTCCTTCTTCCGGTCACCGAGGTACAGGAACCCGTCGTCGTCGACCCATCCCATGTCACCCAGGGTCTCCCACCCGTCGTCGGTCCGGTTCGCCAGGGCGCCGACGTACCGGTAGGTCTTCGCTCCGTCGGGCGATCGCAGGAAGACCTCGCCGGGCTCGCCGACGTCGGCGTCGCTGCCGTCAGCTCGGACGATTTTGATCTCGCCGGTCGAGGGACGACCGACCGAGCCCCGGTGGGTGAGCCAATCGGCGCCGGTGATGACGGTCGCAGCCTGGGCTTCGGTGCCTGCGTACAACTCGTAGATCCGCTCGGGACCCATCCACCGGATCCACTCTTCCTTGAGCCACGGCGGACACGGCGCCGCGAGGTGCCAGATGCGTTGGAGGGATGACAGGTCGAACCCGTCGCGGACGTCGGCGTCGAGCTTCCAGATCCGCTGCATCATCGTGGGCACGAGGTACAGCGTCTCGGCAGCGTGGTCGTCCACTGCGTGGAGCGTCGCCACGGGGTCGAATCGGGGGAGCACGACGACGTGGCCGCCGCTGCGGAGCTGTTCGACCGACCAGACGAACGGGCCGTTGTGGTAGAGCGGACCGGGCATCACGATCGTGCCGCCGCGCAGGCTGAATGCCGGCTTCGCGTCGGGGTCAGCGGTCGACGGTGTGCCCGCGACGATCAACTTCGGCCGACCGGTCGACCCGCCCGAGGTGGGTGCCTTCCAGGCGGGTGAGATGGCGTCGGGGAGCGGTGACACGTCGGTCGATGGGTCCGGCGTGAAGTCCGGGGGAAGCGATGCCCGTCCATCAGCCCGGTCGGCGTCGACGCCGGCGACGACCCGGCTGTCGGCGAGCGCGACGATCTCCTCCAACTCCCGCCCCGGGAGCTTCGACGACACCGGTTGGGGGATCGCGCCCACGAACCAGCACGCCACGGTCGTCACGACGAACGCCTCGGAGTTGGGAAACGCAATGGTCACCATGTCGCCGGCCTCGACGCCGAGATCGAGCAGATGGCGCGCCGTCCTGGTCGCCTCGTCAACCAACCAGCGCCACGAACGGGTCGGGGCACCGACGACGGTGAGCGCCGGAGCGTCGGGGTCCCGATCGGCGTGCGAGCGGAACAAGGCGGCGTAGGAGATCTCGTTCATCGCCGCTCATCGTCGCGCAGGACGTCTGCCAGGATGCGGCCATGACTGCGATCGAGGACAAGATCGGGACCCGTGGTGTCTGGTGGTTCACCGAGGGCATGACGACCGACGAGGCGGCGGCGTTCGCGCAGCGGCTCGAGTCGTTGGGGTACGGCGCCCTGTGGTTGCCCGAGACGATGGGCCGCGATCCCTTCGCCCACGCCGCCATGCTTCTCGAGCGCACGGACTCGCTGGTGATCGCGACCGGCATCGCCAACATCTTCCATCGGCATCCGGGAGCCATGCGGCAGGTGCAGAACACGCTCGCCGAGCAGTCGGGCAACCGGTTCCTGCTCGGGCTCGGTGTGTCGCACGCGCCGCTCGTCGCCGGCGTCCGCAAGCTCGACTACTCGAAGCCACTCACCCAGATGCGTGACTACCTCGCGGGCATGGCCGAGTCGGCCTACCTGGCAGTCGGCCCGGACGAGCCGCCCAAGACGGTGCTGGCCGCGCTGGGTCCCAAGATGCTCGAGCTCGCCGCGTCGGACGCCGACGGGGCTCATCCGTACTGGACGACGCCGGAGCACACGGTGATCGCCAAGGAGGCCCTCGGTCCCGACAAGATGCTCTGTGTCGAGCAAAAGGTCGTCTTGTCGAGCGATCCGACCGAGGCGCGTGCCGCCGGGCGCCAGGCGCTCGGGATGTACATCGGCCTCCCGAACTACTTCAAGAACTGGTTCCGGCTGGGGTACACCGAGGAGGACCTGACCGACGGCGGGAGCGACCGGCTGATCGACGGACTCGTCGCCTGGGGCACGGCAGCCCAGATCGAGGAGCGTCTGCAGGCCCACGTCGACGCCGGCGCCACCCATCTGGCCATCCAGGCGCTCCACCCCGGCGCCGAAGGCCGGGGCACCCCCGACTTCGACGCCCTCGAGGCCCTCGCCCCCCGCTGACCCCCTCGTTCTGGTGTGCGCTCGAGACCACCAGATGGCAGATCTGCTGACCAGAACGGTTGCTGGTCTGTTCTGGAACGGTTGCTGGTCCGTTCTGGTGTGCGCTCGACACCACCAGATGGCAGATCTGCTGACCAGAACGGTCAGGGTCGGGGGAGGAGGGGAACGACGTCGGTGCCGAAGCGGGCGACCTGCTCGGCGAACTCGGTGGCAGAGCTGGCGGCGAAGCGGACCTGGAGTTGCGTCGCGCCGAGCTCCGCGAGGCGGCCGAGACCACGCGCGATGCGGTCGGGCTCGCCGACGAACGTACCCGGCGGTGGCTCGAAACCCGGCTCGCCGACGTAGAGGAACGAGGTGATGATCCCGATGTCGATCGGGCGCCGCGCACCGTGGATGCGTTCCTGGTGCTCGTGGATCGCCTCGATGGCCGAGGGCATCTCCGGATAGGGCGTGCCCTGGGGCAGCCACCCGTCGCCGAAGCGCGCCGCTCGTCGCAGCGCAGCCTTCGACGACCCGCCGATCCAGATGGGCGGTCCATCGGGTCGCGGTGATCGGGGTGCGACGTTCCCGTTGCCGACTCGTCCGGTGCGGAATGCCTCGCCGATGGTGGAGAGGGCAGCGTCCGTCAGCCGGCCACGCTCGGCGTGATTGATGCCCAACAGCTCGAACTCGCCCGTCACATGCCCCGCGCCGACACCGAGGATCGCCCGGCCCCCGGACAGCGCGTCGAGCGTCGTCCACGCCTTCGCCACGGCAGCGGGATGGCGGTACGCCGGCACGTACACGTGGCTGAGCAGGTGCACGTCGTCGGTGAAACCGGCGATCCACGACAGGGTAGAGATCGTGTCGTACCAGGTCGGACTCATCGCCTCGGCCTGTTCGTCCGGGATGGCGATGTGGTCGCAGACCGCCACATAGTCGAAGTTGCTGGCATCGGCGGCTCGGACGATTCGCTCGAGATCGTCCGGACCGGCGTCGGCCTCCCAGGGCTGGGCATAGCTGGTGCTCTGGGACTGGATGGGGAGTTGCATGCCGACGGCGAGCCGGCCGGGGGTGAGGAGGGGTCGCGGCACGGCGGTGCAGCCTATGGGATCAGCGATCCGTGCCCGGCGAGATGTCACACTCGTCCGCCATGGCCGTGCGACGACGTTCGAAGGACGCTGAGACGGCTTCCTCGGCCACGCCCGGCGGGCCACCGCTCCTGCTGATCGACGCCGGTCTGGCGGCGGGCTGGCGACGGGTCGACCCCGATCTCGGCCAGCTCGACGACGTGATCGACGCAGCGCGGGACGTGGTGCCCGACGTCGTGGTGCTGGGTGAGGCCTCGCTCAAGTGGTCGCTACCGGAGAGCCAACAGGACCAGTTCGAGGAGTACCGGGCGACCTCCACGGTGCTGTGCGCGCCCGGCGGCACGGCCGGCGGACACCACGCGTTCCTCCAGACCGCGGCCCGGGCGGCGGCCAACCGAGGACGTGACGTCTACATCCTCTCGGCGCTGGCCCTGGGCGACGGGCCATGGCGACTCGCGATGCTCCGACGCGCCGAGGGGCACTGGAGCATCGACCTCGGCGACTGATCGAGCCGACGGGAGACGTGGATCGAACACCCCGGGAGCGGAACGACCGTTCAACCGTTCTTCGGGAGCTCCTTGAAGGGGAGGACCTTGTCCTGGTTCGGCTCCTTGGGGAGACCGAGCACGCGCTCGCCGATGATGTTCCTCTGGATCTGGTCGGTACCGCCGTAGATGGCCGGTCCCGGTGAGAACAGCGCAGCCTCGGTGATCATGGCGCCGAACGGGTTTCCGGTGGCCTCGGCGAGCTTCTTTTGGTCGGCGGCGTTGTAGGCGTGCAGCGTTCCCTGCGGTCCGAGCAGCGCCAGCCCGAGCTCACGGTTCATGCGCAGGATGTCCGACATAGACAGCTTTGCGATGTTGGGGAGACCCGGGAGCTGCTTGCCGGCGGCCCGGGCGGCCTTTGCTCGCAGATTGTTCATCCGAGCGATCTCGTAGGCGGTGTGCAGCTTCATGAGGTCCTGTCGGACTCGCTTGTCGCCGATCTTGCCGGCGCCCTTGGCCAGCTCGATCAGGCCCTTCGCTCCACCACGGCCCGACAGGGCGCCCCCGGAGCCGCTCGGCGCGCGCGTACCGGGCGAGTCGCGGACGAAGTCGCCGGCCCGCTTTGGGAGGTCACCGGCGATCGTGCCGGGCGAGGCGAGGGAGCCCGCGGCCGAGCCGCCACCGGCACCGAGGCCCGCACGCTCGTGCATGAGCGTGGTGTTGGCGACGCGCCAACCGTTGTTCAGTCCACCGATGCACCACTCGTCGGGCACCCGGACGTCGGACATGAACACCTCGTTGAACATGGCCCGACCGGTGATCTCCTTGAGCGGCCGTACGTCCATGCCCTCCTGGTGCATGTCGATACCGAAGTACGTGATGCCCTGGTGCTTGGGGAGATCGACGTCGGTGCGGGCGATGAGCATGCCCATGTCGGCGATCTGGCCGCCGGAGGTCCAGACCTTCTGGCCGTTCACGATCCACTCGTCGCCGTCCTTCAGCGCCTTGGACTGCAGGCCGGCGAGGTCGGAGCCGGCGCCCGGCTCGGAGAACAGCTGGCACCAGGCCTGCTGGCCGGTGATGATGTCGCGGACGAGGGTGTCCTTCTGCTCGTCGTTGCCCTGGTCGATGATCGTGGGGCCTGCGAGCAGGAGACCGAGTCCACCCGGCGCCGACAGGGCACCGAACTCGACGATGCGGTTCTGCACCGCGACGCTCTCGGCACGGTTGAGATCCTTGCCGAACCACGCTTCGGGCCACATGGGAGCCGCCCATCCCGACAGTCCGAGCCGGTTCCACCACTCCTCGACGGTGATCTCCGGGTCCCAGTTCTCGTTCAGCCACTGGTCGAGTTCGGCGATGACCTCACTCTCGCTGAGATCGGCCGTGCGTGGTGCGGTGTCCGTCATGTGTACCCCTCGAGTGTGCGAATTCGTGCTCATGATGGCAGGTCGAACGGAACCATTGGAGCGTGGTCTTGACCGGCGGGTCAAGTTGGCGTTCGGTCTCGTCGACACCGCCACCGGCCGGGGGCACCGGTGGGGCACGATGGCGTCGTGACGATCCGACTGGTGACCTGGAACCTGCAGGGGCGCGCACGTCCCGACCTGGGTGCAGTCGCCGATGCCATCCACGAGCTCGCACCCGACGTCGTCCTGCTCCAGGAGGTGCAACGCCGTCAGGCACACCTGCTCGCGGGGATGCTCGGCTGGTCCCGGCTCTGGCGATTCAAGCACTGGTCGATCGTGGTTCCGGCTGAGGGGCTCGCCATCATGGCGCCGCATCCTCTCGTGGATGCCGAACGTCGAACGCTCGCATTTCCGTGGTCGTTCTGGTCGTGGCGACGCCGGATCGCGGTTGCGGCGTCGCTCGAAGGCGCCGAACCGGTGCGCATCGTCAACACCCACCTCGGCGCCGGCGTCGGGGACGCCGAGCGGGCCCGCCAGGCCGCCCACACGGTGGCGATGGCCAGCGAAGGGGCAGCGGTGGTCGGCGGCGATCTCAATACTCGGCCCGGATCCGTCGTGCTCCGGGTGTACGAGGACGCCGAGTTCGTCGACGCCTGGGCGGCGGTGGAGCCGTCGTCCCCGGGCCACACGAACTGGCGACCGGGTCCGCGCACGGCGCCGCCGGTCCAGCGTCTCGACTACGTGTTCGTGGGGAGCGCACTCTCGCCGGTCAGCGTGTCGATTCCGTCCGATGTCGAGGCGGTCGAGCGCTTTGGCGCCATCTCCGACCACGTGCCCCTCTCGGTCACCCTCGACGTCCGCGGATGACCCTGCCCGGTCGTGCGCCGGTGGGTGCACCGTCGACGAAGGTGACTTCCCCCGACTGGATCGTCCGGCGATAGCCGTCGACCGGCTGGATCAGCCGTCGGCCACCAGCGGGGAGGTCGAAGATCATCTCGGGCACGTGTAGGCGAAGCGCGTCGAGGTCGACGACGTTCACATCGGCTCGCTTGCCGACCTCGAGTGAGCCTCGATCACCCAGGCCGTAGACGTCGGCCGTTGCCTTGGTCTGCTTGTGGACCACCAGTTCGAGCGGGAGCTGTTCGCCGCGGGTGCGATCACGGGTCCAGTGAGTGAGCAGGTAGGTCGGGAACGATGCGTCGCAGATGAGGCCGCAGTGGGCGCCGCCGTCGGACAGGCCCACGGCCGATGCCGGATGCTCGAGCATCGTGCGGATGGCTCCGTGGTCGCCGTCGACGTAGCTGCCCAGCGGGCTGAACAGCAGCGACTTGCCGTCGTCTTCGAGCAACCAGTCGAGGACGACCTCCTGCGGGGTCCGTCCCTCTCGCGCCGCCGTTGCCTCGACCGATGAGTCGGGCGTCGGCTCGTAGTCGCAGTCGTGACCGAGACGGAACATGCCTTTCCAGTTGGTCGCGAGGTAGGTGGCGGCCACCGCATGCGACTGGGGCTCCTCGGTCAGGAGGATGGCGCGGAACTCCGGGTCGCGGAGCTTCGCGACCCGTTCCGCGAGGGGCAGTGCCCACAGCGGACGGAAGCTCGGGTGGGCCATGAACGGATGGAACGAGCTCTGCAGCCCGAAGAGCATGCCGGTGGGGCGACTCGGGACCTGCGGGATCACGTTGAGTCCCTCGGCCCGCATCGCGATCGCTTCGTCGAGCGCCCCGACGAACGCCTCGGGCGCGGCTGGCGTCTGGGCGAGTGAGTAGGTCACCGTGACCCCGGGGAGCGTCGCCAGGTCGCGGATCCAGCGTCGTTCGGCCGGATCGGACCCGAGGCCGTCGGACACGAACTGGAACACCGACGGTCCGGCATCGGCGATGCCCCGGCCGATGGCCATGAGCTCGTCGGGGATGGCATTCGTCCCGGGGATGTATCCGTGCTTCGACGAGTGCAGGATCGTGCGGCTGGTCGAGAAGCCGACGGCACCCTGGCGGATGGCCTCGGCGGTGATGTCGGACATCTCCTGGAGCTGCGCCGGTGTGACGTCGTCGACGTGCGCGTCCTCGCCGAGGACGTAGGCGCGCAGGGCGGCATGGGGGACCTGCGCGGCGACGTCGACAGTGCGGGGCATCTCCTCGAGCGCGTCGAGGTACTGACCGAAGGTCTCCCAGCGCCAGTCGATGCCCTCGTGGAGTGCGGTGCCCGGGATGTCCTCGACCGCCTCCATGAGTTCCACGAGGAAGTCCTCCTCGCCGGGGCGTAGTGGAGCGAACCCGACGCCGCAGTTGCCCATGACGACGGTGGTGGCGCCGTGCCACGACGACGGCGCCATCTCGGGGTCCCAGGTGACCTGTCCGTCGTAGTGGGTGTGGATGTCGACCCAACCGGGCGCGACGAGATCCCCCTCGGCGTCGATCTCCTCTGTTCCCGAACCGGTGACGTCGCCCACCGCCGAGATCAGACCGTCGTCGATCGCAACGTCGCCGTCGAAGCGTTCGGCACCCGTTCCGTCGACGATGACACCGTTGCGGATGACGAGATCGTGCTGCGCCATGAGTCCCCCAGGGTTGCGACTTGACCGGCCGGTCAAGTTACCACCCCGAGAAAATCCCCGTGAGTTGGGGTCGGTGTCCGGACCCGACCCACAGCGATTTCTCATTTTGGGGGGCGGGTTGGGCTGGTGGTGACGGGCGGGTCAGTAGTGGTAGGGGAAACTGGTCCAGTCGGGCGCACGTTTGTCGAGGAACGAGTCGCGGCCTTCCTGGGCTTCGTCGGTGCCGTAGATGAGCCGAGTGGCTTCGCCGGCGAACACCTGCTGGCCGATCAACCCGTCGTCGATCAGGTTCATGCTGAACTTGAACATGCGCATCGCCGTGGGGGACTTGCCGCAGATGGTCCGCGCCCAGTCGAGTGCCGTGGCCTCGAGGTCGATGTGGTCGACCACCCGGTTCACCATGCCCATGCGGTGTGCGTCGTCGGCCGAGTACTCCTCACCCAGGAAGAAGATCTCGCGCGCGAACTTCTGGCCGACCTGCTTGGCGAGGTAGGCCGAGCCGAACCCGCCGTCGACCGACGCGACGTCGAGATCGGTCTGCTTGAAGCGGCCGTGCTCGCGGCTGGCGATGGTCAGGTCGGAGACGACGTGCAATGAGTGGCCACCACCCGCAGCCCAGCCGGGCACGACGGCGATGACGACCTTGGGCATGAAGCGGATCAGACGCTGGCACTCGAGGATGTGCAGTCGTCCGGACTTCGCCGGGTCGATCCCGTCAGCGGTCTCCGACTCGCTGTACCGGTAGCCGTCCTTGCCGCGGATGCGCTGATCGCCGCCGGAGCAGAATGCCCAGCCACCGTCCCGAGGCGAGGGCCCGTTGCCGGTGAGCAGCACGCAGCCCACGTCGGGTGACTGGCGGGCGTGGTCCAGGGCTCGGTAGAGCTCATCGACCGTGTGGGGCCGGAAGGCGTTGCGGATCTCGGGCCGGTCGAACGCGATGCGCACCGCGCCGGTCTCGACGGCCCGGTGGTACGTGATGTCGGTGAACTCGAAGCCCTCGACCTCGCGCCATGCCTCGGGATCGAAGATGTCGGAGACGGGGTGTTGGGGCATCACGTGAGTCTGCCCGTTCGGGGGGTCCGTGCCGACCGCCCCGCGCCGGACGATCCACGGAGTCGGGTCGGCTCAGCCCTTCGACAGTTGGATGATCTGTTCGGTCACCTGATCCGGCGCCTCCCACGGGAGCATGTGGCCGAGCCCGGGGAGCACCTCGATTCGGGCGCCGAGGATGAGTTCTGCGATCTCCTCGTTGCCCGGTAGGTAGGTGAGCTGGTCGTGGGTGCCGGCGACGACGACCGTGGGAAGGTCGATCTCGGCCAGTTCGGGCCGAAGGTCGAAGTCCGCCATCATCGCCGCGGCTTCGCGACGCACCCCGGGGTCGGTCACGAGGAACCCTGCCCGGGCCGCTTCCATCTGGGCGCGGGCCGGCCGGGTGCCGAACACGCCGAGGAGTCCGAACAGGCCGTAGTCCGTCGGCCGAATCGCTCGGTCGGCGAGGGGGAGGAACTTGGCGATGTCGATGTCGACGTCGGGCAGACGCGGATCCTTCTGCGGCGCGATCAGCGTGGACACGAGCACCAGACCAGTGACCCGCTCTGTCGCGTAGGTCGCGTGCTGACAGGCGAAGGCGATTGATGCCAGACCACCCATGGAGTGGCCGGCGAGCACGATGTCGCGCAGGTCGAGTCCGTCGATCCACGCTCGTACGTCGTCGCCGAGCGTCTCCGGCCGATAGGGAGCGTCGCCTCGGTCGGAATCGCCATGACCGCGCTGGTGCACGGCGACGACGCGGAATCCCGCGTCGACGAGGCGCCGAGCAACCGGTGCCCAGGAGCCGGTCGTACCGGTACAGCCGTGCACGACCATCACCGTCGGTCCGCTCCCGCAGTCGAGCCCTCGCAGGGTGGCGCCGTCGCCCGCGGTGACCTCGATCGGGGTGCCTTCGGGCAGCGTCAGCGGATCGCCGTCGGTGGCATCGGGGTTGGTGGACCATGTCGCCACCCGGTTGTCGAGGGCGCGCTTGCCGAGGAACGCGCTCCCGGCGGCGACGGCGGCGATCAGGATCCGTGAGCGGCGCATGGGCAACAGTGTCGCGGATTGCCCCGGCTGACCGGGTGCTCGTGGCTATCGTCGCCGTCGTGGGAGTCCTCGACGACATCGACGGCATGGTCGATGTCGACTGCCCTCGGTGCGGCCGAACGGTCCAGCAGCAGTTCTACGGCCCCTGCGAACGGTGCCTGGCCGAACTGCGTGCGGTGTACCAGGCCGAGACGACCGTTGCGGAGGTCGTCGAGTACGAACCGAAGATGAACGTGACGCCGAACGCTGTCGCCCTCAAGGACGACTGAGCAGACCTCCGGTCAGTTCGTCGATGCGGTCGTCGGCCGGCGAGCGGTGCCGAAGCGGGTAGCGGCGCGCCCAGTCGTCGCAGGCAGCGGCGAGTCCCTCGTCGCCGACCGAGGACGACGCGATGGCGAGGATTCGCGTTGCCGCTGCAGCGAGCTCGGGGTCTGCGCAACCGAATCTGGCTGCGTCGGCCCACCGTCCTGCGATCGGCAGACAGATCGCCGCTGCGGCGGCCCCCGCGTCCCGGTCGCGGAGCACGGTTCCCGCGATGGCGAGCGCGACGGCGATTCCGTCGTCGGGTATCGAGTCGATCATCCGCAACTCCAACCATCCACGGGGCCGCACGGGCGGGAAGAGAGTCGTGAGATGGGTGTCGAGGTCTGCGGCGGTGGGGAACCCGGCCGGGTGCCCCCGTTGCAGCCAGCGTTCGAACGACAGCGACTCGCGCACGACGATGCCGTCGTCGCCGATGCGGATGAAGAGCACCTGCATCTCCAGTGCATGACGGATCCACGCGTCGATGCTCCACGTCGGTACCGGCTGCGAGCGTCGCTCGGGCACGGTCTGCCAGAGGAGTTGGCGGGTCGATGCCCAGCCGGTCCGCGCACGTCGCTGCGCCGGTGAGTTGGCGAACATGGCCAGGAGGACGGGCCCCAGGACGTTGGCGAGCCGCCATGTCCACATGGGGTCGGGACCGAGGTCGACGTTGAGTTGGAGCCCGGCGGAGTTCGTCGCCATGTGCATGGCGCTCGGCCCGGCACCGGAGAAACTCTCCTCGATCGCTCGGTAGCGGAGGTCGTCCACCGACAGTGGCGAGGACCGGTGGGGGTCGAGTCGGATGGCGACGATGTCGAGTCCGGCGCTGCGCATGCGCCGACGGATCTCGTCGGCGTCGACGACGGCAGCGCGCCACGACAGCGAGGGATCCGTCTGCGGCAGCGCGCTCAGCTCCAACTGTCCGCCGGGTTCGACCGTGATGCGGCCACCGTGGGGAAGTGGCCCGCCGTCGGCCGCCGCCAGCGCCTCGTCGGCCGGCACCGATCGGCTCGGATCGTCGACATCGTGGACGATCCATTCGATCTCGACACCGATCCGATCGTCTCCACCGGGTGCCAGGCACCGGCGGAGTTGTTCGATCGCATCATCGATGCCGATGGTGGGCGTCGGTTCCGGCACGCAACGACGACGGTACCGTCGTCGCCGTGCCCATTCCGAGACGTCGTGCGCCCGTGTCCGTTCCCGAGGTCGCGACCGGCCTGGATGTGATCTTCGAGGAGCAGGACATCCCGAGATCCTTCCCCGACGAGGTCCTCGCGGCAGCGGCGACTCCCTTGTGCACCGATCACGATCGAGTCGATCGCCGGGACCTGCCGTTCGTCACCATCGATCCGATCGGCTCCACCGACCTCGATCAGGCGCTCGCCATCGAGGAGTCGCCGGGAGGCGGTCATGTGGTCTGGTACGCCATCGCCGACGTCGCCGCGTTCGTTCCGGCCGGCGGGGTGATCGACGTCGAGTCGCATCGACGAGGCATGACCCTCTATGCCCCCGGCCACCGGGTTCCGCTGCACCCGCCGGCGCTCTCCGAGAACGCGGCGTCGTTGCTCGCAGGCCAGGATCGCCCGGCGGTGCTGTGGCGACTCCAGCTCGACCCGGACGGCGCGCTCGTCGACACCACGGTCGGCCGGGCCATGGTCCGCTCGCGAGAACAACTGGACTACGAGACCGCGCAGCAGCGCATCGATGCCGGCGACGATCTCCTGTCGCCCCTCGCCACCGTCGGCCGTCGACGGGAGTCGATCGAGGTCCAGCGAGGCGGCCTCAACCTGCCGGTCCCGGAGCAGGAGGTGGCCCATGGCGCCGACGGCTTCCGACTCGAGTTCCGCGCCCAACGACCGGTGGAGGGTTGGAACGCGCAGCTGTCGCTCCTCTGCGGGATGGCAGGGGCGCAACTGATGCTCGACGGCGGGTGGGGCCTCCTGCGGACGCTCCCGCCGGCCGACGACGACGCTCTCGCCCTCCTGCGGCGACACGCGGCGGCCCTCGGGGTGGCGTGGCCGAGCGATCGTGGCTATGCCGACGTGGTGCGGGGCCTCGATGCCGACGACCCCTGCGACGCTGCGTTCGCGGTCCAGGCGACGCGACTCTTCCGTGGCGCCGACCATCTCCCGCTGCAGCCCGGGTCCGCGATGCCGGACGACGTCATGATCCACTCGGCCATCGCCGCGCCGTACGCCCACGTGACCGCGCCGCTCCGCCGGCTGGGCGATCGGTTCGCGACCGAGTGTGTCCTCGCGACCGTCGCCGGTGTCGAACCATCGCCGGCGGTTCGCTCGGTTCTCGACCAGTTGCCGGGGGAACTGCGATCCGGCGCGAGCCGGGCCGGATCGCTCGATCGGGCCGTCGTCGATCTGCTCGAGGCACTCGTGCTGTCGTCGGTGCACGAGTCGGAGACGTTCGAGGGCGTGGTCGTGGACCATCGATCGGCCGGGTCGGTCGTGCAACTGCGGGAACCAGCCGTCGTGGCGACGGTGGACGAGACCCTGGGCCTCGGCGACGAGGTCGAGGTACGGGTCATCGACGCCGACCCGATCGCTCGCCGGGTCGTCCTGTCGGTCGTCCGCTGAGCGTCGCTCGGTCCGGGAGGTCCCACTACTCGATCTGTGAGCCCGACGAACCGAACTGCGCGAGGACCTCGTTGGCCCCTGGCTGTTCGAGTCTGAGTACCGCGGCCCCCGCGCCGGTGGTGAAGTTGGTCGTCGGCATGGCGTTGGGTGCCGGGTCGAGGCCCCGCATGCGACGGAGGAGGTTCAGCGCCTCGAGGAATCCGAGGTCCGAGTCGATGCGCATCCCTCGGGCGAGTTCGTCGGAGATCCGGGCGAGTGCGATCGGGTTGCGTTCCCGACCGATGGCGTCCATCACCGCGGTGAGGAATGCCTGCTGACGGACGACTCGGCCGATGTCGCCGGTGCCCTCCTGCACGTCCTCGCCGTTGATCACCTCGGTGTAGAACCGCGACCGCACATAGGCGAGGGCCTGGGTCCCGTCGAGCGTCTGTGGCCCGGCTTCGGGGACAGAGAGCCCGGAGTGCGTGTCGAACGCCGGATGCGGGAAGTCGATGGTGATGCCGCCGAGCGCATCGACCATGCCGCTGAAGCTGACGAAATCGACCTCGAGGTAGTGGTGGATCGGGAGGTCGAGTTGGTCGCGAAGCGTCGCGATGAGCCGGCTCGGGCCCCCGTTGAACGCCGTATTGATACGCGACTGTTGTCCGGTCTCGCTGATGGTCACGTAGAGATCACGGGGCACGGACAGCATCCGGGCGCCGGCACCGTCGATGCGCAGGATGAGCACCGTGTCCGATCGCTCCGGGCTGCCGATCGTGTCGCCGCCGATGATCGCTCCGGCATTGGGGCTGTCCGGGTCGATGCCGTCGCGTGTGTCGGAGCCGACGATGAGGTAGTTGGTCCCGTCGCCGCTGGCCAGGACGGCCGACAGGTCGACGGTTTCGATGCTCTCGAATTTCGAGTAGCCCCAGAGGATCGTGCCACCCACGAGCAGCAGCAGTACCAGCGCGACCCCGAGCACGATGCGACGCGACGGGACGAAGCGCCGCCATCCACGAGCCTCCGCCGTCTGAGGTCGGGCCGCGGGTGATGGTGCTCGCGACGTCGCCGGACCGGCGTTCGCCCGCGGTGTGGCGGATGCTTCTGGCGCCGGGACGACGACTCGTTGCGGGCCGTCGGGAGCCGACGGACTCGCCGCGGGCGACACGGTCGTCGGCGCGTCTGTCGACGTGTCCGTCGCCGCCGTCGTCGCCACGGTCGGCGGTCCGGCTGCCGGGTCGGGCCTCGGAATGGGTTCCGGGGCGATGATCTTGGGTCGTCGCCGTGGTGGTGGCACCGACGGCGAACCGGATT
This sequence comes from Acidimicrobiales bacterium, assembly GCA_037968675.1. Classification (GTDB taxonomy): domain Bacteria; phylum Actinomycetota; class Acidimicrobiia; order Acidimicrobiales; family Salinilacustritrichaceae; genus Salinilacustrithrix. Next base: position 19,386 of record JBBKVY010000063.1, read on the forward strand.
CGGGCGCCGAGATCGTGATGTTGCGTGTGTCCCGCACGTCGCAGAGTCTGGCAGCGCCGACGCCTCGATCCGCGGTGCCCCCACGGCGCCCGTCCTCCCAGGGATCACGACGATTCCTCGCGGCCGCGGGTGATCGCCACGGGTGCGGACATCGATGGGTCGGATCGCGACTTCCGACAACGATTCCGCGGTACGCTGGGCCCAGATCAACCCCTGTCGCCGTCCGAGGAGGCACCCCGATGGGCTTCACTCGCCGTGGACCTCGCAGCGAATCCGGCGCCCGCTCTGCTGGCTTGGAGGCCGCGGTCGGACTCGTCACCGGTGGCCGTCGCGACCGTCGTCAGCGTGGTCTCCTGTGCAGTCACTGTGGGTCGCAGGCACGGGTCGACATGATCGACATGCCCCGGACGCGTGCGTATCTCACCTGCCCGGAGTGCGGTCACAAGTGGGACACCGAGCGCATGCACGTCTCGCAGATCACCACGCGCTGACCTTCAGCCGAGCAGCGCCGTTAACTCGGCGTCGGCATCGGCGACGACATCACCGACGGCAGCGAGCGCGACGACGTTGCCGTCGTGAACACCGGCGACGAGCGTGGTCTCGTCCATGGCTGCCACGACGCTCGGAGTCAGGAATCGGCTCCGTTGGCCGATCGTGTGGGCATCGTCGTGACGACTGCGGTGGTGGTGGAACCGGAGGGGGACGTGGATGTGCAGCTCGTCACGTGCACGGGTGGCGGCGACGTAGAGCAGCCGGCGCTCCTCCTCGATCTGCTCGGGGTCGCCGGTCGCGAGATCGGACGGGATGTTGCCGTCGGCGGCGTGGAGCAGGTGGACGATGTCCCATTCGCCGCCCTTGGCCGAGTGGATCGTGGAGAGCGTGACCCAGTCGTCGTCGAGGTGCGGCGGTCCGGCGAGCTCGCTCGTCGAGGCCGGAGGATCGAGGGTGAGCTCGGTCAGGAACTGGTCGAGCCGCTCGTAGGCCGCGGCGACGTCGGTGAGACGAGCGAGGTCGGCGCGGCGGACGTCGCCGTCGACGAAGCGGTCGAGGGTCGGGTCGAGCCACTGGCCGAGCGCATCGATGCGCGTCGCCGGTGTGGCGTCGTGGTCCGATGCGCCCGTCGAGATCCCGACCGCGCTGGCGAGCGCGCGCACGGCGTCGAGATGCGACGGCGGGACGGCACCGGCGTCGACGACCGCGAGGAGGCTGCCGTTCGCGTCGTCGAGCGCACCGACGATGCGGCGCGCGATGCCGGGGCCGATGCCGTCGATCCGTTGGAGGATGCGGAACCAGGCCAGGTCGTCGCGCGGGTTCACGGCGACGCGGCAGAGCGCGAGCAGGTCCTTCACGTGTGCTGCCTCGAGGAACGCCAGTCCACCGAACTTGACGTAGGGGATCTTGCGCACCGTCAGTTCGACCTCGAGGAGGTCGCTGTGATGCGAGGTGCGGAACAGCACGGCCTGTTGCCGCAGGGTGATGCCTCGCTCCATCGACTCGAGGAGCCGTTCGACCACGGCGCGAGCCTCGCCGTGTTCGTCGTGGGCGGTCACCAGCTCCGGTCTCGGGCCGGACGAGCGAACCGAGACCAGGTCCTTGGCGTGTCGTTCTGCGGCCTGGGCCCAGATCCGGTTGGCGACCTCGACGACCTCTGGCGTGGACCGGTGGTTCCGGGTGAGTGTGACCACGGTCGCGTCGAAGCGTGTCGGGAAATCGAGGATGTTGCGGACGGTGCCGCCACGGAATCCGTAGATCGCCTGGGCGTCGTCGCCGACGGCGGTGATGGTCGCGCCGCCGGCCGCGAACGCCTCGAGGATGTCGGCCTGGACCGCGTTCGTGTCCTGGTGCTCGTCGACCAGCACGTGGTCGAAGTGGCCGGCGACCAGCGGACCTGCCTGGGGATGCAACAGGAGCGCGCGCCACAGGACGAGGAGGTCGTCGTAGTCGACCAGGTGGCGGGCGCGCTTGCGGGCGATGTAGTCACCGAAGATGCCGCGCATCTCGTCGGTCTGGTCGGCCACCCACGGGTACGTGGTCCGGAGCACGGTGTCGAGTGGGACCCGGGTGTTGACCACGCGGCTCAGGATCGACACGAGGAGTTCCTTTCGTGCCTTCCGGCGCGGGACGGGGCGCTCGGGTGGGGCGTCGTCGGCGCGCTGGTCGCGAACCATCGACAGCAGTTCGGCGGCATCGCCCGGGTCGAGGAGCGTGCTGTCGGCGTCGATGCCGACCGACCGGCCGTAGCGGCGGAGCAATCGGTTGGCGACCGAGTGGAACGTGCCACCCCATACGCCGCGGAGCTGGTCGTGGCCGACCCAGTGATCGGCCCGGGCCAACAACTCGGTGGCCGCCCTGCGGCTGAAGGTGAGCAGCATCACCCGTTCGGGGTCGACGCCGGTCGACACGAGGTGGGCGAGACGCGCCGACAGCGTCGTGGTCTTGCCCGTGCCCGCGCCGGCAACGATCAGGAGGTGGCCGTCCCCATGCTCGACGGCGTGCCGCTGCTCGTCGGTCAGCTCGGGGAGCGGTCGGTCCTGACGGTCACGCGGCTCGAACATCCGTTCGCACAGTATCGAACACCTGTTCCGCTGTCACGCCACTGGTTCACGAGAACGAGCGTCGTCGTCAGGATTCCTTCGAGTCGAGGTCGAGGGATGCCGAGTTCATGCAGAAGCGGTCGCCGGTGGGGGCCGGTCCGTCCGGGAACACGTGGCCGAGATGGGCGTCGCATCGAGCGCAGTTGACCTCGGTGCGCGCCATGCCCATCTTCCGGTCGGTCTTGGTGGTGATGCGGTCGTCGGCGATCGGCTTGTAGAACGACGGCCAGCCGGAACCGCTGTCGTACTTCGTGTCCGACTCGAACAGGTCGAGGTTGCACACGATGCAGCGGTAGATGCCGGGCGTCTTGGTGTCCCAGTAGGTGCCGCTGAACGCACGCTCGGTGCCAGCGTTCTGGGTGACGTCGAACTGCTCGCGCGTGAGACGGGCCTGGAGCTCGTCCGCGGTCGGCATGTCGAAGGTTTCCGTGGTCTCTTCGGTATCAGCCATGGAACGAGTCTGCCGTTGTCGGCGTCGATCTGCACCGCCGTCCGGCGGCGTTCACCGAAACGCAAGCGGCTCAGGTCGGTGGTGGCGGCTCACGCGTGGCGGCAGTCACCTCACCGTCGAGCGGCTCGTCCTGTGTCCAGCGCCGGAGGTTGCCGGCGAAGATCGCTGCCGCCCGGCCGACGCGTTGCCGGCCGCCGGCCGAGGTGTGGCTGGTGAGCACGACGTCTGGGTGCGTCCAGAGCCAGTGATCGTCGGGCAACGGCTCGGTCGACGTGACGTCGAGAACGGCGGTCCGTGGCCGTCCCTGATCGAGATGGCGGCGGAGCGCATCCTCGTCGACGAGGGCACCACGGCCGACGTTGACGAGGATCGTGTCGGGGCGGAGCCGGGCGAGGAAGTCGTCGTCGACCATGCCGGCGGTCGACGACGTGGCGGGGACGCTGAGCACGACGACGTCGTGGTCGAGCAGGGCAGGCAGGATGCCGTCGGGAGCGAGCATCGCGTCGACGGGTTCGTCGCCCGACGGCGAGCGTCGGACTCCGGTGACGTGCGCACCGAACGCCCGGGCCCGCGTCGCCACCGCGCTGCCGATCGCGCCCATGCCGATGACGAGCCAGCGGGTCGCTCCGACCTCGTCCCACTCCTGGTTCCGCCACCGTCGCTCGCGACGGTCGGCCTCCATCGTGTCCAGTGGGAGTCGCGCCCGGAGGACCTGGGCGAGGACGTATTCGCTGATCGGGACGGCGGTGTGGTGCGACGTGGTGAGGCGGACGCCGTTGTCGAGCAACATGCCGAACACCGGGTTGTCGACGCCGGCGGCCGCCATGTGCAACCAGCGGAGCTCGTCGTTGCCCAGCAGCCAGCCGAAGAAGTGGCGGACCTTTTCGTCGCGCAGGTCGCCGTCGAACAGGTCGGTCGAGCCGAACGCGATCGCCGCCCCGGTCTCCTCCCGACCGAGCACCTTCCCGTCGCAGCGGACCGTACCGTCGTCCTCCATCGCCAGGAACTCCACTCCTGGAGCTGCGGCCCGGAACTCGGGGCCGTGGGCATCGAGCTGGGCGGCGGTCACCAGGGCCCTCATGCCGGTGCTCGGACGCCGTCGAAGACCGCCGGCAGCGCCGCCATCGGCAGCTCCTGGACGAAGGTGAGCGACAGCCGGTCGACCAGGCCCCCATAGCGGGCGCGGAGCGTGTCGGTCACGTGTTCGGCGGTGCCACACACCGTCAGGTGGTCGACGAGTTCGTCGTCGATGAGTTCGGTCAGGCGATGCCATTCGCCGTCACGGGTCATCTGCTGCAGGCGGGGCTGGAGGTCGACCACGCCGACGTCGTCGAGGACGGGGCGGTACGCAGGTGTCGACCCGTAGAACGCCACCATCGACCGGAGCCCGTTCCGCACCGCTTCGGCATCGTCGTCGCCGTGGATGCCCACGAGCGCGCCGCCGACGACCTCGAAGTCGTCGTGCGTGCGACCGGCAGCGGCCAGCCCACCGGCGATCATCTCGTCGACCATCGTGTGGAGGAAACCCTCGGAGGTCATCGGGTGGAGCACGATGCCGTCGGCCACGGCGGTGGTCATTTCGACCATCCGAGGACCGAGTGCGCCGACGAGGATCGGTGGCGGCCCGTCCTCGAGCGGCTGCGGCGCCAGCATCGGCGGCATCATCGTGTGGCTCGTGTAGGCACCCTCGAAGTCGAGTCGGGTGCCGTACTGCCAGCGGTCGAACACCGCTCGGATGGCGCCGACCCACTCGGCCATGCGCTCGACCGGGTGCGCGAAGTCGGCGCCGTAACGCCGTTCGACGTGTGCCCGGACCTGGGTCCCGAGGCCGAGACGGAAACGGCCGCCGGACAGGGCCTGCAGGTCCCAGGCCGTGTGGGCGAGGTGGACGGGGGAACGGGGAAAGGCGATGGCGACGTAGCTGGCGACGTCGAGACCGTCGACGGCCGCGGCCTGCACGAGCGGCACGAACACGTCGTGTGGACCCTCCACCGAGGCGACGCCGTCGACGCCGGCGTCGCGCAGTGCCCGGACGAGTTCGCGTACGTCGGGCGGTCCGAAGGTCAAGACGACGTCGATCTCCACGGCGCCGGACCGTAGGTCATCCATCCCCCAAAACTGGTTCTGGTAGGTCGAGAAGACACCTGGGTGCCTTCCTGACCTACCAGAACGGATGTCGGGTGTTCGGTGTGGCGCTACGCGTTCACCCGACTGGGCCTACACGAACGCACTGGCGAACACCAGGGACACGATGGTCATGACCTTGAGCAGGATGTTCATGGCCGGACCGGACGTGTCCTTGAACGGGTCGCCGACGGTGTCGCCGACGACGGCGGCCTTGTGGGCATCGCTGCCCTTGCCACCGTGGGCGCCCGCTTCGATGTACTTCTTGGCGTTGTCCCAGGCGCCACCGGAGTTGGCCATGAAGATGGCCAGGCAGAAGCCGGTGACGAGGGCGCCGGCGAGGAAGCCGCCGAGGGTGTCGACGTCGACGAAGCCGATGACCAGCGGCACGACGACTGCGAGGGCGCCGGGGATGATCATCTCCTTCAGCGAGGCCTTGGTCGAGATGGCGACACAGGTGGCGGAGTCGGGCTTGACGCCCTCCTTGCCTTCACGCAGGCCGGGGATCTCACGGAACTGACGACGGACCTCTTCGATCATCTCGTTGGCGGCACGGCCGACGGCGTCGATCGTGAGCGCGGCGAAGACGAACGGCAACATGGCGCCGAGGAACAGACCGATGAACACGTCGACCGAGCCGACGTTGAGGTTCAGGCCACCGTCGGTGACGAAGTCCGAGGTCGGACCCGCAGCCTGGATCAGTGCGACCTCGAAGGTCTTGAACAGCGCCAGGGCCGTGAGGGCTGCCGAACCGACGGCGAATCCCTTGGCGATGGCGGCCGTGGTGTTGCCGAGGCTGTCGAGAGCATCGGTGACGTCGCGGACCTCCGGGGGGAGGCCGGCCATCTCGGCGATGCCGCCGGCATTGTCGGCGATGGGGCCGTAGGCGTCGACGGAGACGACGACGCCGGTGGTGGCGAGCATCCCGATGGCGGCCACGGCGATGCCGTAGATGCCACCGAAGTCGGTGGCGTCGCCGAGGGTCTGGATGCCGCCCCAGTAGGCGACGAGGACGCCGACGGCGATGAGGATCACGGACGCGCCGACCGAGATCATGCCAGCGGAGATGCCGCTGAGGATCGTGGTGGCGGGGCCGGTCTCGGTGGCGTCGGCGATCTTCTTGACCGGGCCGAACTGATCGGAGGTCCAGATCTCGGCGACCTTGCCGATGGCGAAGCCGACGAGGAGACCACCGACGACGGAGACCGACAGGCCCCAGGCGCTGTCGAATTCGTCGCCGTTGAACATGCCGAAACCGAGGGCGATGACGCCGACGACGGTGATGCCCATGGCCACGTTGGTGCCCATGTGCAGTGCCTTGGACAGCGAGTGGATGTCGGTCGAGTCGCCGGACTTGACGAAGAAGGAGCCGATGATCGAGGCGACCATGCCGATGAGGGCGACGGCGAACGGGAAGAGCAGCAGCTTCAGGACGCTGTCCTGGGCCAGGAGCGCTTCGGTGTTCTCTTCGCCGGCAGCGGCGAAGACCGTGAAGGCGACGAGCGCGATCGGGGCGACGATCGAGCCGGCGTAGCTCTCGAACAGGTCAGCACCCATGCCGGCGACGTCGCCGACGTTGTCGCCCACGTTGTCGGCGATGGTGGCCGGGTTGCGGGGGTCGTCCTCGGGGATGCCTGCTTCGACCTTGCCGACGAGGTCGGCGCCGACGTC